>JAGBDD010000108.1 GCA_017937685.1 Thermoguttaceae bacterium
CTCCATAATCGCCGAAGTCGCGGGGGAGCGTCGCGCTAACGGGCGTTAGGCGCTTTTTCTCGTTTCTTGCGGCTCGGGCAAAATCGGCGCTTTCCCTTCGTTCGTTTCGCGAGTAACGAAGCAACGCTCGCCGGACGCGCGGTCGGGAAGGGAGGACGTCGGGTCGGGCGTCGCGTTCTCCATAATCGCCGAAGTCGCGGGGGAGGGTCGCGCTAACGGGCGTTAGGCGCTTTTTCTCGTTTCTTGCGGCTCGGGCAAAATCGGCTCTTTCCCTTCGATCATTTCGCGTGTAACGAAGTAACGTTCGCCGGACGCGCGGTCGGGAAGGGAGAACATTGGATCGAGCATCGCGTTTTCCATAATGGCGCGCAGTCCGCGGGCGCCGGTTTTGCGGGCGGTCGCGAGTTCGGCGACGGCTCGGAGCGCGTCGTCGGAAAATTCGAGTTCCGCGTCTTCCATTCGGAAGAGCTTTTGATATTGCTTAACAAGCGAGTTTTTCGGCTCGCGCAAGACTCGGCAAAGCGCGTCTTCGGTCAGCGGTTCGAGCGACGCGACGACCGGCAAGCGCCCGACGAGTTCCGGAATCAGCCCGAACGAGCAAAGGTCTTCCGGCGTTACATTCGTTAGCGCGTCCGACGTTTCGTCGCGTCGCGAGCCGCCGACGGTCGAAAAACCGATCGAACGCTTCCCGAGGCGGTTCTCGACGATCTGCTCCAAGCCGACGAAGGAACCGCCGCAAATGAAGAGAATGTTCGACGTGTCGACCTGAATGTACTGCTGTTCCGGGTGCTTGCGCCCGCCTTGCGGCGGAACGTTTGCGACCGTTCCTTCGAGCATTTTCAAGAGCGCTTGTTGAACGCCTTCGCCGGAAACGTCGCGGGTGATCGAGACGTTTTGGCTCGTTTTGCCGATTTTGTCGATTTCGTCGATGTAAATAATCCCGCGCTGCGCCAGTTCGACGTCGAAGTCGGCGGCGCGCAGGAGTTTCAAAATGAGGTTTTCGACGTCTTCGCCGACGTAGCCGGCTTCGGTCAGCGTCGTCGCGTCCCCGATGGCGAACGGAACGTCCAACATCCGAGCGAGCGTTTGCGCGAGGAGCGTCTTCCCGGAGCCGGTCGGGCCGAGAAGCAAAACGTTCGACTTGCCGACTTCGACGTCGTCGAGATCGTTTTGCGTCATAATCCGCTTGTAATGATTGTGAACCGCGACCGCGAGCGTCCGTTTCGCCAAATTTTGCCCGACGACGTAATCGTCCAACTTCGCGACGATTTCGCGCGGCGACGGAACGCGAGCGAACGGCGCGCCTTCGCCTTGGCGGCGTTTGCGTTCTTGCGTTAAAATCGACTGACATAAGTCGATGCAGTCGCCGCAGATGTAGACTTCGCCCGGCCCTTCGACGAGCGGGCCGACGTCGCGGTAGTTTTTGCGGCAAAACGAGCAGTAAGCGTTCTTTTTATTTTCGCTTCGATCGGAATCGAAGTCGTTGCGTTCTTCGGTCATTACGCGGCCTTTCCTTGCGCGTTGTTTTGCGAGTCGCGGGCGATTCGGGCGTCGCGGCGGCGTCGGTCGGCGTTGAGAAACTGAGAAACAACGAAACCGAGCGCGCGGCGCTTCTCCGAGTCGAGCGAGCGGGCGAAACGATTTTTTTCGGTCGACGTCGAAACGAACAAACCCGTTTCGAACGCGAAGCGACGGCGTCCTTCGTCGACTTTATACGTCGCCGCCGACGAAAAAAACGGAATCGAGCGTTTTTTTTGCGAAATTTAGCGAAAAAAGTCGAAATATTTTCGCGCGAAAAACAAATTCTCGTCGCGTCGGAGCGAATCGGAGCGCCGCGCAAATCCGTTCCGCGGCGCAAAAGAGAGAATCGGCCCGGCGTCTTCCGTTTCTTGCGAAAAACGCGGGCGGCTCGGACTTTCGTTTTTTCGAGAATAAACGGCGCGACGTTTCTTTTCGGTGAATTACAAAATTTTTGCGCGTTTTATCGGAATTGCGCCGCTTGCCTAAATTAACGCTCGGCGGTCGGCTTTATCGTTTTTCGTTGCGCAAGAGGTTCGCGAGGCGGGCGTTCCGGGCGGCTTCCGGGGAATTTTTCGCGGCTTCGGCTTTTTTCGCGGCGAGTTCCGCGTCGAGCGCGACGGCGAACGAGCGCTTGATTTGCGAAAATTCCTCTTTCGTTAGTTCGCCTGACTCGTAAAGCGCGCCGAATTTGACGAGATCGTCGCGAACGCTCGGCGTTTTCGACTTGCCGGTCGCGCCGCGAAGTTTCGATAAGACGTAAACGGCGACGGCGACGAAGATTCCCAATCCGGTTAAACCGGCGATCAGCCCGACGAGCGCGTCGGACGAGGCGAGCGAAGTCGGCGCGCCCTTCAAGGCGGCGAAAATTTCGGGACGGAACATAGGCGACGTTCCCTTTCTCTTGGTGGACGGGCGGCGTTTTGAAATTTTGGAGCGTTAAAGTTTGCGCGTCTTGCCGAAACGACGTTGTTTTGACTGTTTTGCGCGACCGGAACGACCGGCGTTTTCGAAAAAAACGTCGAGGCGGGGCCGCGTCGGCGCCGACGAACGAAACGACGCGCCGCGTTCCCGAGCGTTCGTCGAGGAATCGGCGAAGCGGACGAACGGAGCGCGAGGCCGCGTCGACCGGGAGCGACGTTCAACGGTCGCGTTTCCCGCCTTATTAATATTATTGTCGTATTGGTCGGCGTTCGGCGTCGTCGCTTCCTTTCGAAGGAAACGGGCGAACGTTCGGGAGCGCCGCCGTCGGAGACGTCGAAAATGTCGAATCGAACGAACAAACCGCGTTGGAAAAACGAAACGAACGAACGTCGCGCTTTTTGCGTTGAAAACGGAGCGAAAAACGGTCGAGCGTCGCGAAAATTCGGCTTGGTCGCGAAACGAGCGCTCGTCGCGGCTTTTTTGGCGGGCGCGTTCGACGGCGGAACGCTTCTCGCGCAATCTATTATAAACGAAACGAGCGTTTT
The DNA here is from genome assembly GCA_017937685.1 of Thermoguttaceae bacterium. Lineage (GTDB taxonomy): Bacteria > Planctomycetota > Planctomycetia > Pirellulales > Thermoguttaceae > RUG369. Next base: position 2,988 of record JAGBDD010000108.1, read on the forward strand.
TAACAATCGGTTCGAAACTTTTTCGAGCGGTTCGAGCGAAAAAATCGCGCGACTCGACGTTTCGACGCCGCCCGCCGCTCCGAAAACGCCCGACGCGGCGACCGGCTCGCTTTCGCCGTCGAACAAAGTCGAAGCCCGACTCCCGGCGCCGACGGACGCTCCGCGCGAAAACGTCGGGGCGCGCCGTCGCGTTCCGTTTGTTTTTCCGAAGGGGGACGATTCGCGGGGCGCGGCGTCGGTCGAGCTTTTTTGTTCGCCGGACGCGGGAGCGACTTGGTATTCTTACGCGGGCGTCCGTCCCGAAGACGGCGTTTCCGCTTTTTTGTTCGAAGCGCCGAAGCCGGGCGTTTATTGGTTCGCGTTGAGAACTCGTTTCGCCAACGGAACCGACGCGTTCAGCGCGACGCGCGCTTATCGTTTCGTCGAGGCGAGCGGAGCGCCGAAATCGGACGATTTGGGAAAAACGACCGCTTCCGGGAACGCGACCGGAGCGAACGAAACGTTCGCGTTGAACGACGATTCGACCGCCGCCGACGTTCCGCCGCTCGGGACGCCGGGCGCCGAGTCGGCGAACGCGTCGAATTCGCCGGAAGCGAAGTCGAGCCGTCTGCTCGACTTGGCGCGCGGAACGGCGAAAGACGAAAAGTCGAGCGTCGGCAACGAAGCCGCCGAAACGTCCGAAAACGCCGCGCCGACGCAGCCGGCGACCGGGAAAATCAAGTCGGTCGGCCCCGCGAAGGAAAAGGGAACCGACCGCCTTATTTTGATTCTCCGTTGGTTCCGCCCGAGCGAGATCGAAGAGGAAGCGCGGCGCGGGCGCCCGGCGACGATCGCCGTCGAACGCTCGACGAGCTTGGACGGGCCTTGGACTCGCGTCGGCGAAAATTTGGATTCCGAACGAGAAATGTTTTTCTGGTACGCGACCGACGCCGAAACGACGCCCTTTTACGTTCGAACCGTCGCGACCGACGACGAAGGGAACCAATGGTTCGACGCGACGCCGCAACCGCTCGACCTCTCCGCGAGTTGGGTGCAATCCGCGCTCGGTTCGTACAAAGGCCCGAAATTTAACGTCCAAAAGTCGCCCGAAGACGGAACCGGCGACGCGAAAGACGGCGTTTCGGACGCCGAAGAGAAAGAAACGAGCGAAAGCGCCGGAAAACTCGGCGGCGGACGCAAACGCTTGATTCGCAACGCGGCCTCCTCGACCGACGCCGTCGACGCGGAAGACGGCGAGTCGGAAGACGAGAACGAAGAACGCGGGAAAAAAGACGGCGGTTCGGCGAAAAAGGCCGCGTCGACTAAACGAGCGCAAGCGTCGCGACGTCCGCGTCCAAACGTTCCGGCGCCGACGAATCCGAACGAATTTTCGTTGAATCCGCTCTTCACGCAAGGGATCGGCGTCCTCTTCCAAGCGGCGCAAACGCGTCGCGGCGACGGCGAGTCGGACGCGAACCGGTCGATTTTTACCCC
>JAGBDD010000109.1 GCA_017937685.1 Thermoguttaceae bacterium
CGCCGTTGGGGAACGAGGAACCGTCGGATTCACCCTTGACCAATTCCTTACCGCCAAATTCCATAATGCGCCGTCGGGGCGCGCGGCGCGACCGTTCGCGTCGAGCGGCTGAAAGTGTTGCGGGACGTTTATTACATCGCCGCCGGTTGGGGACTCGAACGTTGGGATTCGACGCGCTTTACCGACTCGCGCAGCTCGCGTCGTTGCGACCGCCTCTTCGATTCGCGTCCGCGTTTCGACGAAGCCGGGGGGCCGGAGCGATTCGAAGAGGAGTTCGCGCGCTTTATGTCGTCGCCGTCCGAATGGAGCGGATACGGGCGGACGAAATCGGCGCTTTACCGTCAAAACGCCGACCAATACGTCGCGTTCGGCGACAATAGCGGATTCAGCCAAGACAGCCGCCTTTGGACGACGAACTCCGTTCCGCATTACGTCGACCGCAAGTATTTGATCGGCAAGGCGTTTTGCGTTTACTGGCCGCACGGGAAGCCGCTTCCGATCGTCGGTTGGCATTTTTGGCCGAATTTCGGCAAGATGCGTCGCGTCGACTGAACGCTTTGCGGGATTTGCGCAAACTTTGCCGGTTCGCGTCGTCGCGTTCTCCGCGTCGCGTTTTAGCGGTTGGAGCGGTTGAGACGACATTGACGTTAAGAGCGAACGAAACGTTCGGGCGGGCGGCTCGGGCGTTTTGTTCTTAACGCGAAACTTTTTTGACTTTTTTTCTCGGCGCCGAAATCTTTCGCGTCGCGTCGTTCGTCTTAATCGACGGAGGGGCGGCGGAGCGAAAGGCGGCGAGCGATTTGAACGGGCGTTTTTAACGTTAATTAATAAATGACGACGACAACCAAGAAACGACGCTTCGTCTTCCCGGACGACGGCTCGGCGGCGCGAACGCCCGCGGAGCGGAAGTTGGAGGACGTTTTCACTCGCTTCGAGCCGGAGCTGTTGGGAACGCTCCAACATCTGTTGGGGAACGCCGACGACGCTCGCGACGCGTTGCAGGACGGTTTCGTTCGCTGTTGGAAGAAGCGGGACGCGCTCGACGAAATCGCGAACTTGCGCGCTTGGGTCTTCCGCGTCGCGTATAACGTCGGACTCGACCTCTTGAAGAGCGGTTGGCGTCGGCGTCGGAAGGCGGTCGCCGTCGAAGAACTCGAACCGACGGCGCGCGACGGCGAACCGGAGGAACGGGCGCTCGAACGGGAACGGCTCGCCGCCCTGCGCGGCGCGATTCGACGGCTCGAAGGGAAAGAAAAGGACGTCTTTCTGTTGCGTCAAAACGGCGCGCTGACTTACGAGCAAATCGCGCAAGCGACCGGACTGCCGCTCGGAACGGTTAAAACGGCGATGCGGCGCGCGTTGGCGAAGTTGCGAGCGGCGGACGAAGTCGACGTTTTGCGCGCCGAAGAACGAAGCGGCGAACGCGACCGAAACGAAAGCGAGACGAAGGAAAAAAGCCGAGAAAACGCGGCGGCGAACGGCGGCGAGTCGAGCCCGGAAAGCGTCGCGCAGGAGGCGGAACGATGAAAAGCAAATTTTCCGAACAAGAATTGAAAGAGCGGACGCTCGAGCTGTTGTACGGGCTTCTCGACGAAGACGAAGCGGAAGAATTGCGCCGCTTGATCGCGTCCGACGCGACCGCCGCTCGGATTTTCGACGAAGCGCGAGAGGCCGCCGACCGTTTTGCGCGCGCCGCTCGTTGGGAGGAGGCTCCGGAAGCGGAGCAAGACGAAACGGCGGCGAAAAACGTCGCGGTCGAGTCGGTTCCGTTCGACGGCGGGGCTTCCTTGGCGTTCGACGCGGCGCGGGTCGGCGGCGACGCGTTTTCGCCGCCGCTCGACGCGGAAGCGGCGGAGGCGGCGAATTTTGCGGAAACGGACGGCGAGTCGAGCGGCTCGAACCGGAAAAGGGCGAAACGCCGCTTGAATTTGTTGCGAAAAAATAAAACGGCGTCGAAAAACGTTCGTTCCGAAAGCGGCGACGGCGGCAAACGGGGGCGAGAAACGCGGAAAGAGCGGTTGCGCGCAAAAGCGGGAAAATCGGCAAACTTGGCGCGAACGACGAAATCGGCCTCCGCGTCGCAATTTCGTTTCGGCTCGAAGGAGCGCGTCGACGGCGAAAGCGGTTGGGCGACGGTCGGGCGAACGGCGAGCGGCGACGGCGAACGGCGTTCGGCGGCGCGTCGCTTTTGGGCGCGCGTCCCGAAACCGACGCTCTTCCAAAACTTGATTATCGCGTTGGCGGTCGTCGCGCTCTCGACGGCGGTCGGTTTTTGGGCGCAAGAAACGGCGTTGCAAGCGCGTTTTCGGGACGATTTTCGAATCCAAATCGCGGCGCCGCGGACGTTGGCGCGCGGCGAGTCGCAAACGATTTCGGCGACGACGACCGCCCCGAACGGGAAACCGCGTCGCGTTCCGATTCGCTTCTCTTTTTCGGACGCGGAAACCGGGGCGCCCCTTCTCGCGCATACCGAGAGCGGCGACGCGAGCGGCGTCGCGCGCTTCAAAATTCCGGACGTTTCCGACTTTCCGGCGCGAACGCGGCTGACGATCGACGCCGGCGAGCGAGAAAAAGAAACGTTTGAAACAATTTTAACGGTCGTCGACGCGCCGAAGCCGAACGACGGAGCGAACGCGGCGGCCCGTTTCGCCGCGTCGGAGGCGGTTGGAGAAAACGCCGCCGAAACGATTCCGGCGAAACAGGCGCGAACGCAAAAGAAGGCGTTCGACAGGCGCGCGGCGAAGCGCGACGACGCGTTCGCGCCCTTCGCGGTCGAGAATGAACGAGCGCTAGAAGCGGAAACGCGCTATTTTCGTTCGGAAAATCAAAAAGCCGAATCGGTCGCTGGGGCGGCGTTCCATAGGAACGCGGCGAGAAGCGTGTCTCGGTCTTTCGACATAGGCGCGGCTCCGGTTCCGGACGGTAAAATGGGAGCGATAGGGGGAATGAACGCGTTGAGCGCGGCTCCGGTTCCGGACGGTAAAATGGGAGCAATGGGGGGAATGGACGCGATGGGCGCGGCTCCGGTTCCGGACGGTAAAATGGGAGCAATGGGAGCAATGGAGGAAATGAACGCGATGGGCGCGGCTCCGGTTCCGGGCGGTAAAATGGGAGCAATGGGGGGAATGGACGCGATGGGCGCGGCTCCGGTTCCGGACGGTAAAATGGGAGCAATGGGGGGAATGGACGCGATGGGCGCGCCGGTTTCGGTGGTGTCGCAAGATTCCGCCGCGTCGGTCGCTTTCGCCGTCAAGCCGGAAACGGCGAGCAGGAAAGCGCGGACGGAAACGCTCCAAGATTCGTCCGAGTTTGCCCGTTCGCTCGCCGACCGCGTCGAGCTTTTTAAGCTTAACGGTCAATCGATCGACGACGGCGAAGAGGCGAAGGAAACGTTCCTTTTCGCCGAATCGAACGCCGACGTTCAATTCAATTTGCTCGACGGCGCCCCTGTCGCGCCGGAAAAACGCGGGCTCGACGTTCGCTTTTATCCGGTCGGCGAGCGGCTCGTCGCCGGGCGCGAAAACGTCGTTTGGTTCGAGTGCGTCGACGAAGCCGGGCGACCGGTCGTCGGCGAGTTCGCGTTGAACGATTCGGAAGGGCGAGTCGCGACGGCGAAAACGTCCGAAGGGGGCGTCGGTTCGCTCCGCTGGACGCCGGACGTCGACGAAACGTATTCGCTCGAAACCGCGTTCGACGGTAAAATTGCGAAAATCGTTGAAACAGATAAAAATGCTAAAACCGCTAAAACCGACAACGGTAAAGGCGGCGACAAAGAATGCGTCGCGGCGGAAGAAGCCCCGTTGGCGGCGCTCGCGTTGAACGACTCCGTTGAAGATTGGCTTCCGGCGTCGACGTTCGAAAAGTTCCGCTTTCCGGCGCCGACGCCGACCGTCGAGCGCGTCGCTTTTTCCGTTGCGTCGCAAGTTTTGGCAAGCGGCGAGAGCGTCGAATTTGAAATTTGGAGCGAAAATGAAACGCCGTTGGCGGCGACCGTCGAAAAGAACGGCGTCGCGTTGGCGCAGCGCGTTTGGACGGCGAAAAAGGGACGGCGGCGCGTCGTCGTTCCGCTCGACGCGGACGTTTCCGGCGTCTTGAACGTTTCCCTTTGGAACTGCGCGAGGGCTCCGTTCGAGCGGATCGGGTCGGCGGCGGTTTATCGGAAACCGGCGGTCGCGCCGACGCTCGCCGCGACGCTTGAACGAGACGACGCCGGGAAACGCGCGTTGCGAATCGCCGTCGACTCGAAAAAAGGGCTCGGGAACGCGGAGTCGGTTCGGCTCAAAACGTTTTGGGCGCCGACGCTCGACGCGGCGCTCGGCGCGCTCGAACTCGACGAAGCGCTCCTTTACGCGTCGGACGAACGGCGCGCCGAAACGTTGGGAACGCTTTCGCTTTCGGCGGCGAACGAGCCGGTTTTATTCGATAATTTGCTCGAAATGAAGGAAAGCGCGTTGAAGAAGTTGAACGCGTTTTGGTTGGGAGAAGCCGGATTGGCCGGACGCGTCGTCGGATTGGGGTTTTTGGGGTGCGCGGCGCTGGCGGCGCTGACGGTTTTTTGCGTTTTGCTCGGCGCGTTGAAAGCCCGGCGCGGCGCCGTCGTCGTCCTCTTTTGCGCGGCGTTGGCGACGTTCTTTTATTTCGAGCGGCGGCGCATCGACTTTTCGGAGACCCTTTCGGAAGCGATCGCCGTTTCGGTCGACGCGTCGAAGGCGGCGCAAAAGGACGCGCCCGGCGACGCGCCCGTCGTCAACGCGCCGAACGACGACGCGGAAAAAGCGGCGTCCCCAAGCGTTCGACCGGCTTTTGGGGTTCGAATCGACGACTTTGACGCGACGAAACCGGCGATCGGCGCCGAGTGGAGCGTTCCGTTGACCGGGGAGTTGGCGACGACCGACGTCGGGTTCGTTTTAGTGAAAATGAGCGCCGACGACGGGACGCGCGCTTGGAAGGCGATTTCGTTGAGCGAAAGCGGCGAAAAAGAGACGGAGGAAGGCCGGTAAAACCGTTGTAAACGTTAAGGTTGACGATTAAACGCAATGAAAACCGTTCGTCGACGCGAGAACGCGGCGGCGAGCGGTTTTTTTGCGTCCGTTTGAAAAGCCGAACGCGCCGGTCGAAACGGTTGCAACTGTCGCAACCGTTGAAGAGAAAACAACGGTTGGGCGGTCGAGCGGTTAACGCGGGACGAGCGTTTGCGTTTGCAACGCGTCGAGGCGAGGGCGGTCGGCGGTCGACGCGGAGTCGAGGCGGTTCGGAACGGCGCGTTCGATCGGGAGGTGGTTGAGCGCGGCGCGCATTAGCGGTGTCCAAAAGTCGCGAGCGTCCCGGGTCGCGAAGAGGGCCCGAAGAGGTTCCGAGTAAGGAAGGGGGCGTCCGGCGGTCGATTTGTCGAGATAAAAACTGTACGTTAAGTCGTTTGATTGATAAACGGCGATAATTTTATTGGGGTAACGAGAATCGAACGCAATCCCTTCGGGGCGAATTTCGAAGAGAACTTCGAACTCGTTGAACGGCGCCGCGTCGTTCATAAAGCGATAAGAAACGAGGGTTTGCGCCGGATAAACGCGAAGTCGGTTTTCGGCGCAGAGTCGGCTCCAAAACGAATGCGGGAACGCGCCGTCGAGAATGCGGAGCGAACCGGCGCCGAGAAAAACGCCGCGCCGCGTCGCGCCGCGTTCGACCGAAAATTCCGCGACGAGGCCGGAAAAACGGGGCAAATCGACTTGCGCTGTCAACTTTTTGAGGTCGCAGCGGAAAACGCGAAAACCGTCGAGCCGCGTCGTCCAAACGCGTTCGGCGGCGAGCGGAAAAGGGGCGTCGGTTTCGTTGGATTGCGCGACGACGGAAGCGGCGTTTCCGGGCGCGGCGTCGAGCGTCGAAGCGATCGCGTCGGTTTTGGCGGTTTTGGCGATCTGATTGACGACGTCGGTTTTATTGGATTGCGCGGTTTGGGAGGTTTGGGCGGCGGGCGTCGGGAAAAATTCGGCGCCGAAGTCGGGCGCGTCTCTTGCGGAAACGGAACCGACGAACCAACTTTCCGGGCTCAGCGAACGGAAAAAGGGGAAAAAGCGCGCCGCGAAAACGCTCGGCGTCGGCGTCGAACCGGCGTCGAACGCGAAACGGGCGCTTCCGGCGTCGCGCGCCGTTTCGAGCGAAACGAAAAGCGGGCGCGGGGCGGAAATTTTTCGCGGTTCGAAGAGCGTTTCGACTCGTTTCCGCTCCGGCGAATCGACGTAAAGAGCGCGAAAACGTTCGAGCGTCGGCGCTTCCGACGCGAACGCGACGACTTCGCGCTCCGTCGTCGCCGTCGAAACGTCCGCCGCGCCGCGGTCGGTTTGCGTCGCCGCGACGCGGAAAAGGGCGCGCAGGTCGTTTGTCGAACGGGGCGTCGGCGCGTCGTCGGAAGCGAGCGCGGCGTCGAGCGTTGCTTGGAAGGCGGTTTCGTCTTGAAAGACGACTTCCTCCGCGACGACGCAAAGGGCGCGCGGACGCTCGGCGAAGGCGTTCGGGCCGACGAGACGTAAAAACTCGGCGCAAAAAATGTTTTTCGCTTGAAAAACGCTTAAATCGCGGCAATAAATCGTCGGAACGACGGCGAGAAGCGCGTCGCCGCGAAGGTCGCCGTCCTCGTCGAAAAGTAGAGAAGCGGTCGTCGGCGCGTCGGAGGGGAGCGGAACGCCGGAATTTTCCTTGTTTTCCGGGGAATCGGTTGCGTCGGCGTTTGGGGAATCTTCGTTAAAGTCGGCGGAAGCGGCGCGACCGGAACGCTCGTCGAACGACCGAACGAACGTTGCGAAGGTTTGGGAGTCGGCGTTCGACAAAAAATAAATTTCGGGGCAAAAAACGGCGGGCTCCGCGGTCGACGGCGGCGAAAAAGTCGCGTTTAAGAGACGGCGGACGCCGGGGCGAAGGAATTGACGGTCGGCGAAATCGACGTCGAAGGGCGTCGCGGCGGTCAAACGAGCGCGTTCGAGGTCGAGCGCGGCGTCCGTCGTTCGCCAATAAAGACGAAACGCGACGAAGCCGAGGAGCGTCGGGCCGCCGAGGAAGAAAAGGAGCGTCGTCCAAAAACGCCGCGTTCGATCGCGCAATTTCGCCATTGAGTTCGCAAAAACGGGGAAAAGTCAATAAGAAACGACTCGCCGACGCGCCGCCGAAACGCTTTTAACCGTTAATATTGTTGAAATCGTTAAAAACGTTCGGGGAAGCGCGTCGTTCGAGCGTCAAAAATAAAGCGGAATCGCCGAACTTGACGCGACCGTTGAAAACGGCGAAAGCGGTAAAAACGGTAAAACGCGCAAATTCGTTGAAACCGGTTGGAACGTCGCGACCGTTACTTCGTCGCGGCGTCGGCGGCCTTCACTTCCTCGACGAAAGCGCGGGAAGTCAGCGGTTCGCCGGTCGATTCCTTAACAAATTCCGGCCAAGGGAGGGAAGCGCCCGGCGCGAAGACTTTTTTCTTCAGGAGCGCGCCGAAACGTTTCGGATCGCCCGCGGCTTCTTTTTCGAGCGAAGCGCGAAGTTGCGCGCCGTAAAGTTCGCCGAGCATATAGTTGTGATAGTAAACCGGAGCGATGACGAAGTGCGGTTTCGACGCCCAGTCGGCGCGGTCGCGGCCTTCCGGTTGGTCGAGGAGTTGGAAGCGCTCGGTCGTTTCGGTCCAAAGTTTGTTCAGGTCTTGTTCCGGATTCTCGTAAAGCGCCTTTTCGAAGTACGTCATCACCAGCGTCCAGCGGCAGAAGATGAGCTGTTCGCGGAGGCGTTGCTCGCGGAGCGCGACGGCGGCGGCTTCCGCTTTTTCCGGCGCGACGCCGACGTTGGCGACGAGCCATTGCGGGTCGCGCGCTTTCGCGCCGAACGTCATCGCGATCCCTTCGGTCGTGAAGATGTGGCAAGCGGAGCGGACGTTCGCCGGGAGATCGCGGGCGATGTTGTAGTCGTAAATCGCGTGCCCGAGTTCGTGCAGCTGGGTGTCCATCCACTCGGCGGTCGGCTTGACGTTGCAGAGGATGCGGACGTCGCCTTCGAGGTTCATATCGTTGCAGAACGCGTGTTGCGTTTTGCCGTCTTTTTCGTAAAGGTCGCTGTTGGCGAGAATCGGGCGGACGTCGACGCCGATCGAATCGTAAAAGTCGACCGAAATATCGACGATTTCCTCTTTAGTTTTGTCGGCGTAGAAGACGTTCGCGTCGATCGCTTTCGAGGCCGGCGCTTGTTGGAAGAACGGGTTGTCGTAGTGCCAAGGGCGGATTTTGTCGACGCCGAATTTTTCCTTCAGTTCGCCGTCGAGTTTCGCTTTCATCGACGCGAAATACGGCGCCGTCGAACGGTCGAGTTCGTCGAAAATCGCGATCAGTTGCGCCGGTTCGAAGTCTTGGAACGAAACGGTCATTTCCCAATAGTTTTTGTAGCCGAGCGCTTGAGCGGCTTTGTTGCGGAGTTTCGCCAACTCGACCATCTTCGGCGCGACGACTTCGCCGACTTGCTTGAGCGCGTCCCACATTTCGTAGCGTTTTTGGGAATCCGTTTCTTTTTCCAACGCTTCGAGGAGTTCGTTGTTGGTGCGTTCCTCGCCTTGGTAGACGGCGCGGTGCGTTTGGAAAATTTGCTCGATTTCGGACGAAAGCTCGACGATTTCCTTCATCAGCTCCGGCGGAAGTTGCGATTCTTCGAACGAACGCTCGGCGACGTAAGCGGCGCGCTTTTCCATCGGCGTCGCGTCGACGGCGGCGGCGCGGAGCTTCTTAAGCTCGGCGTACTTCGCGGCGTCGGCGTGATACGTCGACATAGCGAGCGACGCTTCGGCGGACTTCGCGAACGCTTCTTCGGAACCGGTCGTCATCGCGTCCCACCAAGCGTAGGAGTTCGCTTGGTACATTTTCGCGTAATCTTCTTGATATTGTCGCATAAACGCGGCGAGGCGTTCTTCCGGTTCGCCGGCGACGGCGTTCGAAATCGTGTTCATCGGGGCTCCAGTCGATAAAATCAAACCGCCGACGAGCGCGGCGAAGTA
>JAGBDD010000110.1 GCA_017937685.1 Thermoguttaceae bacterium
CGCCCCGACCGCCGCCCCGACCGCGACGCCGACGCCGCCGCCCAGCTTAAAATGCCGTCGCGCTTCCGCGCCGAACACTTGATCCGCTTCGTCCGCGACGTCGCCGACGACGAGCGCCTCGCGATCGAGAACGCCGAGCCGAAATCCCCAAGTTTCCAAGAGTTCGAGATGCGCTTGATGTTCGCGCCGCATCACGTTCTGTTTCAGCGCGTCTTCCAACCGATCGAGCCGGGCGCGCCAATCTTCGCGAGCGACGTTCGTTTCGATTTCCCGATACGCCGCGACGTCGAGCAACAACTCCGCGACGATCTTTCGCGAATCGTCGAGACGGCGCAGCTCGCGCGTTCGCCGGTCTTCCATTTCGAGTTGCAAAACGCGCCGCCGCAACGGATCGCGAACGAGCGCCGCGATCTTTTCGAACAGCGCGATTTCGTCCCGAAACGACCGCCGATGCGCGTCGTATGTTTGAATCAAATAGAAACCGTTTTTCTGCAACGCCGCGTCCCAATCGGCGCGATAATCGTTAAACGTCGCGCCGCCGTTTTCGCCGTTTCCGTCCGTCGAACCGAGATTATTGTACGCGACGACGACCGGCTTCCCGACGTTCTTCAAAATGCTTAACGTATGTTTGATCAGCGACTGATTCGGGTCTTCGACGACGTTCGCGACCAAAATAACGACGTCGCAACGCGCGACTTCGTTCCAAGCGCGCAGGTCGTGTCGGTAATCGTCGTCGTTTTTCGGGAGGACGCGCAATACGTCGTCGAGTCCGAACGCTCCGCCGCGCGCCTCGACGGCGGCGTCTTCGGCCAACATTTCCAAAATTTCGCCGGACGTTTGGAAGCCGGGCGTGTCGACGAGTTGCAAAATTTCGGCGAGTCCGCGAAAAAAGACCTTTTGGATTTCGGCGCGAACGGTCGTTCCGTTGAACGCGTTGACGAGTCCGAAGTTCGGGTCGCCGGTCAACGTTCGCAACAACGACGTTTTTCCTTCGTTGGTCGGGCCGATGGTCGCGACGACGATCGGTTTGAGCGCGCGGAGTTCTTCGCTGGTAACGTTCATCTCGGTTCCCCTCAATTTTCTCGCAATTTCCGAATTTCGTTTCGCGTTTCCGCCAACGCGTTCGCCGCCGCGTCGGTCGAATCGAACGTCGTCTCTTCGACCGGGCGCAACGCGACCGGAAGCGCCGCGACGATTTTATCTTCCGACCAACCTTGCAGTTCAAGCGTCGCCGCCCAAGTCGCCGCGACGCAAACGACCGTCGTCGCCGACTCGACCGCGTCGCGCGAACCCGCCGTCGACGCCGACGCCGACGCGTTTTCACCGTCGGAGCGTTCTTCGCGCGCCGACGTTTCGATTTCCGTTTTTCCCGACGAGTTTTCGTTTCCGTTTCCGTCTTCTTTCGTTTCGTCGTTCGTTCGTTCGCCGCGCCAACGTTCGGTCAACTTCCGTTTGCAAGCGGTCAACGATTTCGGAACGACCGCCCCCAACGCCGCGCCGGTCGCCCCGGACGCGAGCGTCGACGGCAAAAGCGTTCCCAACGAGCCGAGCGTCGACGCGAGCGCCGCCGTCGACGCGGCCCCGGCGAAGAGCGGCGCGAACGTCGCGACGACCGGAACCGAAACGCCGAGCGCGCCGAACGCCAACGCGCAACGCGGACTCAAATTTTTGCAAAACGCCGTCGCTTTCGCGCTTAGCCCGACCGCGTCGGTCAACTTGCGTTCGAGCGTTTCGCGGTCGAGCCCGTTGGCGCGGCAAGTCTCGACAAACTCGCCGCCGAACGCGCGCCCGCCTTCGACGCTCCGTTCGACGACCGCCGCCGCTCGTTCCAACAGCCGCTCGCGCCAAGCGTTCCCGTTCGCGCTCCGCTCGACCTCGACGACGCCCGCCGCGGACGCCGACGCGACCTCCTCGCGATAAATCGCGAAAATGTCGGCGCAAAGGAGCGCGACGCGGCGCCGGTCGCGCTCTTCGCGGTCGGCGCTCGCCGTTTCGGTTTCTCCGTCTTGCCCTTTTCCTCTATTTTGTCCGTTTCCTTCGCTCGTCGCGTTACATTCGCCGAAAATCGCGCGGCACTCGGCGACGATTCGTTCGGCGGCGGCGTCCCATTTCGCGAAACGGCGGGCGTCGGTTCCGCTTGCCTCCGCGTCGACGGCGCCGGTCAAACGCCGACGCAACGCTTCGCGGGCCTCCGGCAAGTCGAGATCGGCGTCGAAAAAAACCGGTTCGAACGGAACGCCGGTCGTTCGCGACAATTCGGCGAGCGCGTCCGCCCAGTCTTGAATCCGTTCGGCGACGCCGCGTTCGGACGTTTTCCCGAATTTTCGACGCAACTTTTCGCCGCCGGAAAGGACGACGACGATTCGCGCTTTCGGGCAAGACGCCGCCAAGACGTCGCGGAAAAAACGGACGCATTGGCGCGCCGGGGGCAAACTAACGTCGGTCGCGACGGCGCAAAGGCCGACGTCGGCGCCGCGTTCCGCCGCCCAATTTTTAAACGCTTTTTTCAACGCGAAATCGGACGCGACGTCGCCGAAAAGAACCGGCGTTCGCGCCGCGCCAAAGAGTTCGCGCCAACGCTCGTCGGCAAGCGTCGCGTCGAACCCAAGCGCGACCGCGACCGACTCTTCAACCGCGACCGACTCGGCAACCGCGACCGGTTCTTCAACCGCGACCGGTTCGGCAACCGCGACCGGCTCTTCAACCGCGACCGGTTCGGCAACCGCGACCGGTTCGGCAACCGCGACCGGTTCGGCAACCGCGACCGGCTCTTCAACCGCGACCGGTTCGGCAACCGCGACCGGTTCGGCAACCGCGACCGGTTCCGCAACCGCTTCTTCGACCGAGACCGGCTCCGCAACCGCTTCTTCAACCGAAACCGGTTCCGCAACCGCTTCTTCGGTCGAAACCGGCTCCGCGACCGCTTCTTCAACCGAAACCGGTTCTTCCCGCAACGTTTTTTGCCGATCCCAAGCGGTCGCCGCGTCCGTCTCCGGCTCGTCTTCGTCTCGTCGAACGTCCGTTTCAATCGTCGTCGAATACGTCTCGGCGCGCTCGATCGCCTCTCGAAAATACGGCTCTTCCAAGTCGGGACGAAAATCCCGCAACGCCCCGCGAAAGAGGAAGTAATACGCCGCCGTCAAACAACATCGCGGCGCGACGCACCAAAACAACACGACGCCCAGCAAGAAATGCGACCAACGCGTCCGCGTCTCCGCGCTCGTCGAACGCTCGTCGAACGTCGCCTCGGTCGCTTCGACAAGAACCTCGGCGTTTTGCGGCGTTCGCGTCTTTTCTTCGTCGAACAACGCCTCGACGTCGGCGCGCGTCGGAACTTCCGCGCCGAGTTTCGCAAGGGGCGTTCCTAAAAAATCGACGCAAGTTTTAACGACGCGAGCGTCCTCCAGGGACGTTCGCCAACAATAGTCGTATCGGTTCCCCTGCATTCTCGCGACTAAAATCAATAGAACGCAAACGGAACAGGACGTCCAAAAGAGATGCGACAACGTCCCGCTCCAAAAGGCGAGAAAACGCGGTTTCGAAAACGCCAAATTCCAAAAAAGCCGCTCCGCCGACCGCTTCCGCTCCTTCGCCGCCTTCGATTCGCCGTCGCGTTCGCGCCCCTCGTTAAAACGAGCGAAAAATTTCGTTTCAGCCAACGCGTAAAACAACGGCGTTCCCCAACGTATCGCGCTCAACGCCAGCCAACCGAGCGCGCCCGAAAACCGAACGACCGTTCGCTCCGCCGACGTTTGCGGCCCTTTTTGCGAACGCAATAAACGAACGCCCCCTTGAAACGCCGCGATTAAAACAAAAATCAACGACGTCGTCAAAAAGAATATTTGCCCCAACAAAAAAAAGACGAAAGGGCCCGCTAAGTTGACGTCCTTTAAGATTTCGTCGACGCGCGCCAACGGAAAAACAACCGCCCCCAACGCGACGACCAAAACGAGCGAAAAAATCCAAACGCGCTTCGCTCGCTCGCGAAAACGCTCGACCGAAACGCCGACCGCCTCCAAAACAGCCGACGCCCGAACGCTCAAAAACGCCAACGGGTCGAGCAGACGTCCCAGACGATCGCGCTCCGCCTCCGATTCGGCGCGCTCGGCGGCAAGTTCGACGCGACCTTCTTTCTCTTCGATCAAGCGCGCCCATTGAATCGCCGCCCAATCGAACGCGTTCGTTTTCGTTCGTTTCGCCATCGCTCTTATACGCTCCTATTCAACGAATCGCCCGCCGTCGCCGACGTTAAATATCGACGACGGTCGTCGTCGCGACGCGGTCGTAAAGGTTGGGGCGGAAAATTGTCAGCGCCGTCAACGGCAAATACCACGCCATATAAAGTCCGCCGCGGTATCCCATCCAAATTTGAACGCCGAGCATCAGCGCAGCCGATCCGGAAATCAGCGTCGCCAAGTCTTTACGCGGCGGCCAAAGCGCGTATCCGACGCAAAAAACGCCGAACAACGAAATCAACGGAATCCGATAAAAACGCGGCCAATACTCCCAAAGACCGTCCGCAGACGCTAAAAAGAGCGACCGCCGTCCCAACATCGACGCCAACGCCGCGCCGTAATTCTCGCCCGAAGCGGTCGTCGCCAACAAAACGACCGCGAACGTCAAAACCGCCGCCGACGTTCCGATCGCAAAACGCGCCGCGCCCCGTTTCCAATAAAACCCGAACCAAAGAGGCAAAAGGAAAAACGGATAAAACGCCATCGCGCCCGCCGACCCCAACGCGAACCCCGAAACGACCGGGCGCCGATAAAACAAGACCGCCGTCAAAATCCCCAACGCCGGAACAATATGATCCAAACACGCGGAAAACTGGTTCACATACGGCAAAAGCAAATAAAGAAGCGCCGCCGCCAAACCGGTTTGCGTCGAGCCCAAATGAAAGCGCCCAATCAAAACGATCAAAACGACGATCCCGATCTGCAGCGCGCCGACGCTCAAAATCAACGCCGTTTGCTCGACCGAAGGCGTTCGCGGCCCCGCTTCGCCCGACTCCTCTTCGCGCCCGTCAAACGACGACGCGCCCTGCGGACTCGTTTCGCCGTCGCTCGGCGTCAATCGATAAACGTCGCGCATCGGCGGCGTCGGAATCGGCTCCGGAATCGGCGCGGTCGCGGTCGCTTTTTCAACGCCGGTTCCCAAAACGGACGGCGCGACCGGAGCGCTCGGAGCGACCGAAGCGCCGACAAATTCCGTCTTCGGCGCCGCGTTCTCTTCGGAGTCGGCGACGTCGACGGGCGCGAACTCGTTCTCGCCGCCGCGACCGGCCGCCCAACGCATCGCGCGCATCGCGCGGGACGCCCGCTCGCCGTCGTCGGAACGTTTCGGCGCGCCGTCGACTCGAATCGTCGTCCCAAAGAAATAAAGAATCGACTCGGCGTTCGTCGTTTCGGTCGCGGAACTCGACGCGGCGCGAATCCAAGCCTCGTCCGACGGCGCGAAAAACCGGTTCGTTTTCTCCGCCGCTCTTAAAAAGGGGCGAAAACCGGGCCGCTCTTCCGCCTTGACGGCGTTCTCGTCGTTCGCGTCCGCCGCCGTCAAAATCTGCTCGAGCCGCCAAGCGCGCGGAGACTCCGAAAAATCGCCGCGATTCAACCAAAGATTCGGAACGATAAACGCCGACGCCGCGACGCAAGCAAAAGTCAGCCCGGCGACGTTCAAATTCGGCTCCAACATCGGTCGCCGACGCAACAACGAGTCGAAAACCAAGCGCGAAAACCCGAACGCTCCGATCGCCGCCAGCCAAAGATACCCCTGCGGCGCCGACCCCATCGCGACGTAAATCAAGCCCGGCGTCAACAAAATCAACGTCAAAATGTCGAGATTGCGGACGCTAAAAACGCGGTTGAAACGGAAAAAAACCGCGACGATCATCAGCGACGAGAGGTAAAACCACGTCGTCGGCAGCATCTCGTACTGAAAAAGAGACGTCGGCACGCTAATCGTTCTCCGTTCCAACAATCGTTTTCACGGCGCCGTCCCGAAGAAGACGCCGGTTGCTTAACGTTCCGCGTCAGTCGGTTTGGACGCGCCAACGCAGGTACTCTTCCATAAACGGATGAACGCCGCCGTCGAGGACTTCGTGAAAACTCCCCATCGCGAATCCGGTGCGGCTGTCCTTGACGCGTTGTTCCGGGTGCAGGAAGTAGTTGCGAATTTGCGAACCGAACCCGACTTTCGCCATATTCTTATATTTTTCGGCCATCATCTGCTCGCGCTTTTCTTCCTCGCGTTGGAGGAGTCGAGCGCGGAGCATTTTCCAAGCGGTCGCGCGGTTCTTGTGTTGGCTCCGTTCGTTTTGGCATTGAACGACGGTGTTCGTCGGAACGTGCGTCAAGCGGATTGCGCTCGACGTTTTATTGACGTGCTGCCCGCCGGCGCCGCTCGCGCGGAAAACGTCTTCGCGAACGTCTTCCGGCTTAATATCGACGTCGATCGAGTCGTCGATTTCCGGGTTGACGTCGACCGCGGCGAAGCTGGTTTGACGCTTCCCTTCCGAGTTGAACGGACTGATGCGCACCAAGCGGTGGGTTCCGATCTCGCTTTTGAGGTAGCCGTAAGCCATCGGGCCGCGCACCATCACGCTCGCGCTGTTGATGCCGGCTTCCTCGTTGTCTTGGCGGTCGAGAATTTCGACGGCGTAACCGCGCGACTGCGCCCAGTTGATATACATCCGCAGGAGCATTTCGGCCCAGTCGTTGGCGTCGGTGCCGCCGTCGCGAGCGTTGATCGAAAGGATCGCGTCGTTGGCGTCGAACGGGCCGTTCAGGAGCGCGGCGGTCTGCAACTTAGCGAGCGTTTCCTCGACGGAGCGCAACTTCGCCGGGATTTCGGCGGCGGTCTCTTCGTCGTCGCGCCCGATTTCGAAGAAAACGTCGAGTTCGTCGAGTTCCGCGAGGATTTCGTCCATCGGCTTCGTCAGCGCTTTCAACGCTTTCATCCGAGCGACGACCGCCTGCGATTTATCCGCGTCGTCCCAAAAGTCGGCGGCGGTCATTTGCTTGTCGATTTCGGCGATTTCCGCTTTTTTCGCGTCGTAATCAAGGGACGTTTTGAGTTGCGCAAGTCCGCTTCGAATTTGTTCGGCGCGGTCGATTTGCTCGCGTTCTACCGGCATTGTAAGGGTTCTCCTGTCGAAAAAATAAAAGCTCGGGCCGTCGCGTCGAACGAAAAGCCGCCTTTATTTTACACGAAACGCGCCGTTTTCCAAGGGACGCGCCGCCGTTTCCGCCAAAATCGTTCGTTTCGCGTAAAAAACGACGGAAAAACGAAAACGCGCCGCCGTCGTTCCCGACGAAAAATTCGCCGCTCGCCGCGTTTTTTGTCAATATATATTAATACGTTGAAAAACGACGCCGTCGCCTTTCGCTCCGGAACGAATTTCGGAACCTGAACGGCGGCGCGCGTCGCTTTTGTCGCGCCTCGGCTCAATAAAGATAATTCGCGAGGTAAGCGTCTTCGACTTCGGTCAAAACTTTATGCACCGTGTCGATCGGAACGCCGACGCGGTTGTCCAAAATGACGCGAACGACGTCGCAGTTTTCCGCTTCCGCTTCGACCAAGCCGCGCAGATCGCCCATTTCGACCGTCTTTTCGGCGCCGTCTTCGCCCGTCCAAATAATTTCGCTCTTCGCGGTGAAGCGAATGTTGACGGTCGAGCGTTTTTCCGCCTTCGCCGCTTTGATCGCGTCTTTAAGGTCGACCGAGGCGCCCTTGGCGCGACGGCTCATATCGGCGGCGGTCATGAAGGCGAAAATCGCGGTCGTTTCCTCTTCGGAGACCGGCGCGACGCCCGTTTCGAAGAACTTGCAAATTTCGCGAACAAGCGGCTCGTATCCCTCGTAAGTTCCGGCTTCCTCGACGCCCTTTTCGGCGAAGACTTTAGCGCCGTAAGTCGCCGCGCCCTTGCGAACGCCGCGGAACGTCCCGATTTTGCGTCCCTTCCAAACGCCGACGACGACGTCCGCCGAAGTCGTATTAGTTCTCGAAACGGAAACGCAATCCGGGCCCATAATTGTGAAAAGCGATTCGACGCCGTGAATACCGTACCAATAAAGCGACGGGTGTTTCGGATTCGTCGAGCAGGGGCTCGTCGCGTCGCAACCAAAAATTTCGCCGAGCGGCTGTTCGTTGCGCATCTTTTGATAACCGGCGACGAAGCGGAGCGACGACGCGGTGAAGATCGGAACGTCGTTTTCTTTCGCCAAGCGGAACATTTCGAGAACGTCGGCCAAGGAGCCGGCCATCGGTTTGTCGACGAAGAGCGGTTTCTTCGCGGCGATCACCGGTTTCGCTTGCTCGAGATGCGGGCGACCGTCGACGCTTTCGAGCAAAACGCCGTCGACGTTCGCGACGAGTTCTTCGACGGTCGAGTAAACGGTCAGTCCGGCGGCGACGCATTCGCTCGTATATTTTTCGACGCGATCCCAGCTGTCCGGGTTGTCCGGCATCCCGCCCGGGTAAACGGCGACGACTTCGAACTTTTGATAAAGCTCTTCGCCGTCCGGATTGTTGATAACGCTAACAAACGCCGGAACGTGCGACGTCGTCGCGCCGATAACGCCCAACTTGAAAACGCCGTCCGCCGCTTTCGCTTCTTGCGCGAACGCGTTCGAACCGACGCAAACCGCCGCCGTCAACGCCGCCGCGACGCAGACCGCCTTAAAAAAACGTTTCATCGAAAATGCTCCTCGATTTTTCCAAAAAAATTCAACGTCGGCGAAACCGCTCCGCAACGCCCGTCGCGTTCCAAACCGCTCCGAAACGCCCGTTCGGGCCCGAAACCGCTCGCGACCGTTCGCGCGTTTTCGCCCTTATTAATATTATACGCTCGTTTCGGTCGATTTCCAAGCGCTCGAATCGTCTCGCGACGCGGCGAAAAGGCCCCGAAAAGCGCCGACGCTCCGTAAAATCGACGTTTTCCGCCGACTCGCCGCAATCCGCCGATTTTCGCTTGCTTGCGCCGACCGCCCAAACCGCCCCGTTTATCGTCGTTCAGCTCCAACGCAAGCCGAGCGGCAACGTTTCGCCGAAAATCGCGGTCGTTTCGGCGTCGACGACGCGCTCTTTCGCGTCGAGCGCTCGTTCGGTCGTTTCCGCGACGCCGTTCTTCGCCAAAAACGCGGCGACCGCGTCTCGGGTCGCGTCGTCGACGTCGAACGCCGCTTCGCCGGAGCGCCGAGTCAGCCGCGCCAACGCGAAAAAGTCGGTCGCGGTCGCCGGTTCGTCTCGCTCTTGCAAAAACGCGAGAAAACGCCGCGCCCAATCGCTCGCGGTCGCCGCCGGAACGACGCGGTCGAGCGGAGCGTTGAAGAGCGTTCGCGCCCCGACCCGTCCGAGCGCCCAAACGAGCGCGTCGCGAATCGGGCGGAGGTTCTTTTTCGGCAAAACGTCCAAAATAATCGCGCCGATTTCCTCTTTCGTCTCCGGCGGAAGGAGTTCGAGCGCGCCGAGAAGCCGCCAAATTTCCGCCCCTTCCTGCGACGTCAAATCAACGTCCGGCCCCTTCCCGCGACCGTCGACCAAGCGCCGCCGAAGCGCCCGCAAATTCCCGAGAAGCGGTTCCGCCAACGTCTTTTGCCGTCCCGCGCCGAGTCCGGAAGCAATCCGCCGCCAAAGAATCCAATATTGCGTCCGACTCTCCGGCGTCCCGAACGCGAGCGCGCCGGAAACCGCCTTCCACGTTTGCTCGACCCGCCAATCGTCGGTCGCGGCGCCGAACCCCGGTCGGAGCGCGAACCCGAGCCAATTCAGCCAACGCGCCTCGACCGCCGCTTGACGGCGCCGCCCGTCCGCCAGTTCGAGCGTCGTTTCCGCCAACCGCCGAAGAAGCGTTATCGGAAATTCGTTCCGCGACGTTCCGACCGCCTCCGCCAACCGCCGGAAAAGGTCGCCCGGCTTGACGCGTTCGAGCGGTTCGAGCCCCGCCGCCGTCCGCGTTTCGTTCGTTTGCCGGAACGTTTCGTCGGTCGCGAACGCCGCCGTCAAGACAAGTCGCGCCGCCTCGACGAGCGATTCGTCGACGACGCCTTCGCTCTCCCCTTCGTTCGCGCTCGCCTCCCAATCGGTTTGCGTTCCTCCGCGAGCGTCGAACTGGAGCGCCCAGCGCGACGCCCGCGTCCGCCGCCCGGCTTCCACCGTCGCTTCCGTTTTTTCCGGCAAAATTTCCTGCAGGAACAGCTCGATCGTTCCGATTTCGGTCGGACGGGCGACGAGGCGCGCTCGAATCGTTTTCGCGTCTTTTTTCGCTTGCGACCGCGTTTTGAGAGCGGTGCAAATCGGCGCCAACTCGCGAATTTCGTTCGGGTCGATCTCGATCAAATCGCCGGGCGCGTCGGTCGTTCGAACGCTTGAAACGAAAATCGGGAACGAAACGGGCCGGTCGACCGCCAACTCGAACGTTTTCGGAAGCGTTACTTCGTCCCCTGGTTCCGCTCGCGCCGGAAGCAAACAAACCGCCTTCGCCGCTTCCCCCGCCTTGCCGTTTTTGCCTGTCTTATCCGTCTTTCCCGTTTCCCCCATTTCCTCGTCCGTTGCGACGCCGACGTAATACGTCCGAGCCAACGACGCGCCAATCCGGGTTCCGAGCCCGCGTCGAACGAGCCCGTAATACGCCGCGCCCTTCGCGACCGCCCAATACAAGTTTTCGTTTTGCAAAACTTTAGGCCGCCAATCCGTTTCCGCGTCGCCGAACCAATCGACCAACGAGTCGACGATTCGCGCCCGCAGCGTCGGCGACTCGAACGCTCCGCCGTTGAAAAGAACGACGTCCGGACGCGCCCGGTCGACGCTCACCCCATTTTCGCCAACCGCTCCAATTTCGCCGTTTTTCCCCGTTTCGCGCTCCGACGAACCGTCGAAAACCCCGGAGCGTTCGAGTTCGAGCCCGGCGTCGCGGCGCGTCGTCAAAAAATTCGCCAAATACTTGGTGATCGCCGGGTCGGGCGCGTACGGAAGCGCGATTTCCCGAACGCCGACGCGCCGTCGAACCGGCGCCGCGTCGAGCGGAACCCGCGGAAAGAAACCGTCGAGCAAAATTTTCTCGACGTCGGCCCGTTCGACCTCGACCGAGAGTCCGCCGCCGACCAATTTTGCTCCGCTCCCCGGCAAAACGACCCGCCGACTTTTCCTATTTTTCGCGTCTTCGCCATTTTCAGCGTTCGCGCTCAAGAAAAACTCTTTTGTTTCGCGACTTTCCCGCAACAACAGCGCGCGCTCGCGAGCGGAAAGGGGCGTCGACCGCTTCTCGGCGAACTTCGCTTCAAGAAAATGGAAGAGCGCGAGGTCGAGATTGTCGCCGCCGAGAATCAAGTGATCGCCGACCGCGACGCGATAAAACCGAACGCCGCCCGTTCCGTTTCCCCCGTCTTTCCTATCTTTGCTATTTTCCGTCAAATCGCTCCGCTCAAGCGCGTAAATCAGCGCGAAGTCGGTCGTTCCGCCGCCGACGTCGCAGACCAAAATCTTCTCGCCGGGCTTAACGTACTCCGTCCAATCGCTTTCGCGCCCTTGGAGCCAAGCGTAAAACGCGGCTTGCGGCTCCTCGACGAGAACAAGCCGAGAAATCCCCGCTAATTTCGCCGCTCGAATCGTCAGTTCGCGCGCCGTTTCGTCGAACGACGCCGGAATCGTCAAGACGACGTCCTGCGTTTCGAGCGGAAATTCCGGAAAACGAGCGTTCCAAGCGTCGCGAATCCGCGCCAAAAAGAACGAGCTAATCTCGACCGGCGACCAACGGAGCGCGCCCGCCTCCGCGTCGGTCGACCAAGGCAAAATTTTCGCCGTCCGGTCGACGCCCGTATGACAAAGCCAAGATTTCGCCGAGGAAACGAAAGAATCGGGCTCCATCGCGCCGAAATCGCGAGCGAACGCCCCGACGACGCCGATTTTCCCGTCTTTCGGCGGCTTTTTCGTCGAGAAATCGCGTCGTTCCGGGTTCGTCGGCTCCGTCGGCGCGTCGGTCGAACGACAAAAAAAGGACGGAAGCGTCGACCGTTCCTCCAAAACGCCGACCGCGACCGCCTGCGGAATCGGCAAAATCTCCGGCTTTCGCTCCGTCGCGTCAAGATCGACGTAAGAAACGGCGGAGTTCGTCGTCCCTAAATCGATCCCGACGACAAAACGAACGCGCGTTTCGCTCGCCTCGTCCGACGTTTTCCGCGAAAAAGTATCGCAATTCACCGACTCGCCCTCCTTAATATACGGAATAACGCGCGACCCTCGAAGCGACGCCGCCCTCGCGTCGCGCAGAATACGTCGTATATCATAAATGATTTTGAAAAAAGGAAAAGCGGTCGCGTTAAAACCTCGCGGAAACTCGCCGCGCCCAGGACGATTAAACGAAAAAAAAGCGGCTTCTAAAAAAATTTAAAGAAAAAATAAAAAAACCTCTTGTCAAAATTTGAAAGTAGGTTATCATTAACGCATCGTTAGGGGGCTAAGCGAGAGCCAAAAGCAACCGCTTCCCAAACGAAACTTGAAAAAAGTTTTTAAAAACCGCTTGACAAAAAACTTTTACAAGTTAAAATAAAATCGTCGCGCTTACCGAGATGACTCTAAAAAACATTTTCCGGCTAGCGTAGCTCAATAGGCAGAGCGGTTGATTTGTAATCAACAGGTTAGGGGTTCGATTCCCCTCGCTAGCTCTACCGCGAGCAAAACAAACGACGTGAAAAATCGTCAGTAAATAAAGGGGGTTTTCCCGAGTGGTCAAAGGGGGCAGACTGTAAATCTGTTAGCATCGCTTTCGGAGGTTCGAATCCTTCAACCCCCACTTTATTTAAGCGCTAGTTTGCTTGGCAAACAAAGCGACGGCGTAAAGAAGCCGGTAATAGTCTTTTGACTCGCCGGTTTTTTTGTCGCAAAGTTTGCGGGTGTAGCTCAATGGTAGAGCAACAGCCTTCCAAGCTGATAACGAGGGTTCGATTCCCTTCACCCGCTTAACGATTTCCCTGCCGTTTTTGCGGCGGAAGACGTAAAGCGACGTAAAGACGAGTCTAAACCGTCTTAGCGCGAGACTGCCCCAAACGGGTCCTGCATCGCTGCCGTAGCTCAGTCGGTAGAGCGCGTCCTTGGTAAGGACGAGGTCATGAGTTCAAATCTCATCGGCAGCTTTTTTCTTAGGGCTTGCGAGGGGTATCGTTGTAATAACATCGTTTAACACTTCGTTCCTAATTATAGGGAGATTTCGCAATGGCGAAGGAAACTTTCCAACGAACTAAGCCGCACGTTAACGTCGGCACGATCGGCCACATCGACCACGGTAAAACCACGTTGACGAGCGCTATTTTGGCGGTTCAAGCGGCGAAAGGCCTTGCTCAAGTCAAATCCTACGCCGACATCGCGAAAGGCGGCACCGTCCGCGACGCTACCAAAACCGTTACGATCGCCGTCGCGCACGTCGAATACGAAACGGAAAAACGTCACTACGCTCACATTGACTGCCCGGGCCACGCGGACTTCATCAAAAACATGATCACCGGCGCGGCGCAAATGGACGGCGCGATCCTCGTCGTCTCGGCTGTCGACGGCCCGATGCCGCAAACCGCCGAACACGTCCTCTTGGCTCGCCAAGTTAACGTCCCGAAACTCGTCGTCTTTATGAACAAATGCGACCTCGTTCCGGACGAAGAACTCCTCGAACTCGTCGAGCTCGAAATTCGCGAACTCCTTTCGAAGCACGACTTCGACGGCGACAATTGCACGGTCGTTCGCGGCGCGGCTCTCCCGGCCCAACAAAACCCGGCCGACCCGGAAGCCTCGAAGTGCATCACCGAACTTATGGACGCTATCGACGCCGACATTCCGGAACCGGAACGCGACGTTGACAAACCGTTCCTTATGGCCGTTGAAGACGTCTTCTCGATCGAAGGTCGCGGCACGGTCGCCACCGGTCGTATCGAACGCGGTATCGTTAAAGTCGGCGACGAAGTCGAAATCGTCGGTCTTTCGGACGAATCCCGCAAGACGGTTTGCACCGGCGTTGAAATGTTCAAAAAATCGCTCGACCAAGGTCAAGCGGGCGACAACGTCGGCCTCCTTCTCCGCGGCGTCAAACGCGAAGAAATCCAACGCGGTCAATGCTTGGCGAAACCGGGCTCCATCACCCCGCACATCGAATTTGAAGCCGACGTTTACGTCCTGTCGAAGGAAGAAGGCGGTCGTTCGACCCCGTTCATGAGCGGTTACCGTCCGCAATTCTACTTCCGCACGACCGACGTTACCGGTACGATCAACCTTCCGGAAGACGTTAAGATGTGTATGCCGGGCGACCACGTCAAGATGAAGGTCGAACTCATCAGCCCGATCGCGATCGAACAAAACGTTCGTTTCGCTATCCGCGAAGGCGGTCGCACCGTTGGTTCCGGCGTCGTTACGACGATCACCCGTTAATCACGGTAAAAATTTAGAACACTTTCGCCGTAAGTCTCGGCTTACGGCGATAAGGTTCGCGCGAACGACGGTTTGCGTTAGGGGAGTA
>JAGBDD010000011.1 GCA_017937685.1 Thermoguttaceae bacterium
CCGTTTCCGTTTCGGAGACGATCGCGCCGGTTCGGGCGGCGTTGCGAGCGGCGGCGCGGGCGCGAACGGTTCCGAGCGGGCCGGTTTGAGCGAAAGCGTCGGCGGCGGTTAGCGCGACGGAAAACGTTAGCGCGGCGGCGAGAAATCCCTTCGTCTTTTTCATTGCGAGCTTCAATCCTTGATTGTCGTTGTTGCGTTTGATTTGCGATTGAATATTTTCGGCTCGTCGTCGCGTTCTCGACGCGAACGAAGCGTTTCGGACGGGGGCGACGAACGGAAGTTGGCGAGCGACGGCGCCGTCGACGCGCTTAGAAGGGCGGCGCGACGACGCGTTTAGAGCGAGTATAACAAAAATTCGCGATCCGTAAAACGGGTGTTTTCGAAATTTTCCCCTTCGTCGGGCGGATTTTTTTCCCGAATCGGCGGGTTTTTTACGGTCGCGACAGTTTTTCCGTTTTTGTCTCGTTGAGAAGAAGAGACCAAACGACCGAAGCCGCGACTTCGAGAAACGAACGTCGCGGTTTCGGAGCGGACGGCGGCGCCGGTCAAACGCGGAAGATACCGACTTCGGCCGGCGGGTACGAACGGCGCTTTTTCGGCGGAATCTCGACTTCGAGGAGGTCGAAATCGAAACGATCGTCCGACTCGACGACGAAGAGCGACCCTTCCGGCGCCCGTTCGCGGAGCGTTTTCAACAGGAATAGCGTTTCCTCTTCGCGGTCGACGAAGAAGTCGTAAGGCGGCGAGCAGAAGACGAGCCAAGGAACGTCTTTCGGAAGCGTCGCTTGCGAAAGGGACTCGATCGTCGACGTCGGCGCCGGAGCGTTCGGGTCGGTCGCGGCGAGTTTGCGCCCCCAAAAATAAGTGTCGGTCGTCGTCAACTCGATCTTCGCGGCGGTTCCGGGAATTTTTTCCTCGAGAATTTCGATATTGCGCCGAGCGATCCGCGCCGTCGGGAAGTGAATTTCGATCGTCGTCGCCGAAACCGCGCCGCGACTGATCGCTTCGAACGTCAGCGCGCCGGTGCCGCCGAAGAGGTCGACGACGTGTTTCCCGCGAACGTCTTGCCCGAGGAGGTTGAAAATCGCCTCGCGAACGCGCTCTTTCATCGGACGGACGCGACGGTCGCCGCCGTATTCGAGCTTCGTGCCGCGGAAGAGCCCGCCGACGACGCGCAACCCGACCGAGTCGCCGCGGTCGCCCGGTTCGCTCCCGACGTTTTTATTCCGCTTCGAACGCTTGCGCGGTTCCGGCGTCTCGACCGGCTCCGTCGACGCGGTCGAACGAGCGTTTTTGCGGTTTTTGTCGAACTTGCCGGTTTTGCTCGCCGCGCCGCCGTCGGACGAAATTTTTTCGCTTTTTTTTCCGCCCTTATTAATATCGACGTTCGAATCGGCGTCGGCGACGCGGCGACCGCGCCCTTTTTGCGCTTTTGCGGCGCGACGTTGGCGACGATAATCCTCCGCGCCCTTGTTCATCAGGTCGGTCGCGTCGAAAAAATCGTCGGAATCGTCGACGGCGGCGCCCTTTTTTTTCTTCGACGGAGCGAAACGGCGGCAGACTTCGGCGCTCGAAAGGTAAGGAGCGATCGTAATGTCGTCGTTACCGTCGGCAAAGTTTTCCCAATTTTCGCGGCGGCTCTTCCGCGACGGCGTTTTTTTCACGGCTTTTTCCTGTTTTTTCGGTTTTAAGGGGGAAAGGGAAGAAAAGCGACTTGTTTTTCCTCGACGTTTTCTTTATACTATCTTTAGCGACGTTTAAAAGGGGACGCCCGCGTTTCTCAAGAAAAAAGAAACGCGACGAGCGTCCGAACGGTCGGCGTTTTGCGCGTTCGATCGCTTGAATAAACCGTTTAATTGAAGAAATCGATACAAAATGAAAAAACTCCTTTTTGCCGCTCTTTTCGCGACGGCGACCTTCGGCGTCGGCGCCGCGTTCGCTCAAGAAGCCGCCCCCGCCGCCGCTCCGCAAGCCGCCGCGGTCGCCGACCGAACCGACGGGCCGCAATACGAAAAATTCTCCGTCGAAATGACGAAGTATAAGGACAATCTCAAAAAACTTCGCGCTTTGAAAGAAGCGTATCAAACCGCGTCGCCGGAAGAACGCGATAAAATCGCCGCCGAGTTCGAACCGCTCCTCGACGCGACGACCGCGCTCCAAAAACAGCTCGTTCCGCTCGCGCTCGACGCTTATAAATCGGTCGAAGGTCAAAACGCCGAGTTGCGCGCCTTCCTCTGCGGGATGCTGCAATGGGCGGTCGGCGCTCGCGAAAATTACGAAATGGCGTTCGATATTGCGAAAGTCGTTTTCGAATTTCCGCTTCCGGAAGGCTCCGACGCGCTGTACGGGTACGCCGCCTTCGCCGCGTTCTGCTCGATGAATCTCGACGACGCGAAAAAATGGCGCGACCTCGCCGTCGAAAAAGACGCGAGCGTCTGGGAAAAAATCGACCCGCAAGGCAAAATGAACTTGCAGCCGATGCTTTATCGGATTCTCGGCGAATACGAAAAAGAATGGGCGAAAGAGCAAGAAATTCGCGCTAAAGAAGCCGCCGACAACCTGCCGCGCGTCCTGATCAAAACGACCAAAGGCGATATCGTCCTCGAACTCTTCAAAAACGAAGCCCCGAACGCCGTCGGCAACTTCCTGACGCTCGTTTCGGAAGGGAAATACTCCGACGTTCCGTTCCACCGCGTCCTTCCGTTCTTTATGGCGCAAGGCGGCGACGTGCAATACGGCAACGGAACCGGCGGCCCCGGTTACTGCATTCCTTGCGAGTGTAACAAGCCGACCGCGCGCAAGCACTTCCGCGGTTCGATCAGTATGGCGCACGCCGGCCCGAACACCGGCGGTTCGCAGTTCTTCCTGACCTTCGTTCCGACCTCCTTCCTGAACGGCGTTCACACCGTTTTCGGGCGCGTCGTCGAGGGGATGGACGTTCTCTCCGAAATCGAACGAATCGACCCGGAAGCCGAGTCGAACGTCGCCCCGGATAAGATTATCGAAGCGAAAATCTTGCGCGGCGAGCCCTTCGAGTTCAAAAAGCTGCCGGAACGCGGCTTCTAAGAAGCGCGAGGACGACGAACGCGGTCGCCCCGGGCGGAACGAACGGTCGGTTAACCGAATCGGCGTTCTTTGGGGAACGAAGGGGCGCCTCCGTTTTGGTAAATTTAGGTGAAAATTAGCGATAAAACGCGGTTCGAACGCCGCGTTTTGCCGAACGTCCGCCCGTGCAACGGTCGATTCGGCGACTTTTCGGAAGCAACTAACGCAATGAATGCGACGGAACAGGATAAAAAACGAATTTTAATCGTCGACGACGACCCGGAAATCTCGGAGTCGACGCGCTTGGCGCTCGAAGCGCTCGGATACGAAGTCGAGGTCGCTCGCGACGGCTCGACCGGCTTGGCGTTGGCCGAGCGTCGCCGTCCCGACCTGATGATTTTGGATATGATGATGCCGAAGCGGAGCGGTTTTCTCGTCTTGGAAACGCTCCGGCAAATCGACGACTTCCCGACGCGGATTATTATGATCACCGCCAACGAAGGGAATCGGCACAAGGAATACGCCGAAAAGCTCGGCGTCGACGCGTACATCCGCAAACCGTTCCCGATGGACGAGTTGATCGACGCGATCGAGCGCGTTCTTAGCGAACGCTGACGCCGTTTGTAACTTTAGGCGTTTTAGACAAAATAGGAGAGCGGCGTTGAACCGATACGAACAAGCGTTCGAGCGTTTTCTGCGATCGGCTTGCGCTCCGTATTTGTCGAATCGGCAGGAGCGGCGGTTCCAGCTCGGCGGCGGCAAGACGTTGAAAAACTTCGACTTCGTCGTTACCGGCGCGGACGGTTCCAGTTGGATTGTCGACGTGAAGGGCCGTCGTTTCCCCGGCGGTTTGGCGTCGCCGAGATATTGGAAAAACTGGACGACGCGGGACGATTTGGTCGGTCTGCTCCGTTGGGAGGAACTTCTCGGCGGCGGAACCTCGGCGTATCGCGACCGTTCGCTTTTCGTTTTCGCTTATTGGGTCGTTGGCGACAAGAAACCGGCGCCGCCCGAGCGGTTGTTCCGTTGGCGCGGCGCGGAGTACGCGTTTTTCGCCGTTCCGACGAAGACGTTTTTGAGCGAAGCGCGGCATATTTCGCCGAAGTGGGGAACGTTCGAGATTCCGGCGCGGCGGTTTCGCGAGGTCGCCGAGGACGCGGCGGCGTTCTTCCGTTTGCGTTGACGGTCTCGGCGCGGCGTTTTTTCCGTCGGCGAGAAGAAATTGGCGCCGGTTTTCTCGTTAAATTCGTTAAAAAGAAACGCCGCTTTCGACGTTGCGTCGGAGCGGCGTTTTTTGGCGTTGGAGGGCGAACAAGCGACGAGAAACCGGCGTTTGCCGACCGAGCGTCGCGTCGATTAACGACGCGATTTTCAACGGGCGCGCGTCATTTTCCGGCGACGATCGCGGCGACGTCGGCGTCCGGGTCGGCGGTCGACGTCGGTTTGACGTCGAAATTCTCGACCAAAACTTTCAAAACGCCCGGCGAAACGAACGCCGGAAGGGTCGGGCCGAGCCGAATCCCCTTGAAGCCGAGCGAGAGGAGCGCGAGCAAAACGGCGACCGCTTTTTGTTCGTACCAACCGAGGTCGAACGAAAGCGGGAGATCGTTGACGTCGTCGAGCCCGAAAACTTCCTTCAACTTGAGCGCGACGACCGCCAGCGAATAGGAGTCGTTGCACTGTCCGGCGTCGAGGACGCGCGGAATCCCGTCGATTTCGCCGAGATTCAGTTTATTGTAGCGATATTTTGCGCATCCGGCGGTCAAAATAACGCAGTCTTGCGGCAACTTTTGCGCGACTTCGGTAAAATACTTCCGCGACGGCGCGCGCCCGTCGCAGCCGGCCATTACGACGAAACGATTGATTTTGCCCGCTTTCACCGCTTCGACGACTTTGTCCGCGACGGCGAGGATTTGGTCGCGAGCGAAGCCGGTTGAAACGGTTCCGGTTTCGAGTTCGGTCGGCGGCGCGCAAGTTTTCGCGAGTTCGATAACTTCCGAAAAGTCCTTTTGACCGCCTTGGGGACGCTCTCCGATTCGCTTGACGCCGGGCCAACCGACGGGGCCGGTAACGAAGAGGCGGTCGCGGTACTCGTCGCGCGGCGGGGTCAAGCAGTTCGTCGTCAAGACGATCGGGCCGTTGAAGGGGCCGAACTCCTTCCCTTGAGCGTGCCAAGCGCCGCCGTAATTGCCGCGCAAATGCGGGAACTTTTTGAGTTCCGGGTACCCGTGCGCCGGGAGCATTTCCGAGTGCGTGTAAACGTCGACGCCGGCGTCCGCGGATTGCTCGAGAAGTTCTTTCAGGTCGAGGAGGTCGTGTCCGGAAACCAAAATCCCGGGGCGCGTTCCGACGCCGACGTCGACCGTCGTTCCTTGCGGCGTCCCGAAGGTCGTCGTATTCGCTTGGTCGAGAAGCGCCGTCGTTTTGACCGCGACCGAACCGCATTCGAGCGCGAGGGCGATCAGCTCGTCGACGCTCGGCTCTCCGGCGACCGTCGCGAGCGCTTTGCCGACGAACGCGTAAATTTCGTCGTCCTCGAACCCGAGAACCGCCGCGTGTTCGGCGTAAGCGGCGACGCCCTTGACGCCGTAAGTAATCAGCTCTTTGAGCGAGCGAACGTCTTCGTTCTCCTCCGCCAACACGCCGAGCGGAACGTCGATTCGCGCCGCTTCGCCGCAGTCGCCGACGAGAGAACGCGCCTCGGCGAGCTTCGCTTCGAGCGAGGCCGGGTCGAAGTCGGCGTTGGTGATCGTCGCGAAGAGCGCTTTAACGAGAAAACGCCCGATTTCGCGGTCGACGGAGCGGGTCAGCGCGATTTTTTTCAGTTCGGCGATCAAAAGGTCTTGCAGGTCGGCGACTTCGGCGGTTTTTCCGCAAACGCCGACGCGGGAGCAGCCTTGGCCGCCGCTCGTTTCTTGGCATTGGAAGCAAAACATCGGGATTTCCTCCGCAATATTCAATTTTTCAATCTTTTCAAAATGAAGCGCGACTCGTTCGGGTAAGGCCGGAACGCCGACGTCGTCGCGAAACCGTCGCCGCTTCGCCGACGAAAAGGAGCCCGAGTCGCGGAAAGCGCGTCGAGCGGACGAAAGTCGGCGGCGTCGACGACGATTATCCGTTATTATACCTTAAAAAAACGCGGCGTCTTCCCGTTTTTGCCAAAGTCGACTGTTTTTGTCGAAATTTCTTCAAAAAACGGCGAAACGTTCCGCTTTTTCCGGCGGCGCAAAAAACAGGACGATTTTAGGCGTCGGCGTTGTTTTTTGTTTCGGTTTCGATAAAAATTTGATTGCAAAACCGAACGTTTAAAATAAATCGCGCAGATAATCTTCTTTCGAACGATAAAGACGCGGCGAAAACCCGAGAACGCGGTTCATATACGGGATCGAGCCCGGCTCGCCGTCGCGGCGCTTGAAATGCCAATCGCGAGAGTCCGGGACGTGTTCCGGGGTTCCCGGCCAAGGCGTAAACGGTTCGTATCCGAGAACTTCCGCCAACTTCGACGAGTCGAGCGAGCAGTTGCGAACGCGCGGCGGCACCGGGCAAGATTCCTCGATCAGCATTCCGAAAAGAAGCTCCGGGTCGAAACCGCCGGTTCGGTTGACGATTTGCGCCATTTGGTTGAGCGAAACCTGCCGTTTGCCGCCGCAGTTGAGGGTTCCGGCGAAGTCGTTCGCCAAAAATTCCTGAAAAACGCGGCTCATTTCGTCGACGTAAGTCGGCGTCCGCACTTCGTCGTAATAGAGCGTCGCGGGTCGGTCGACGCGGAATCGGGACGCGATCCAGTCGATAGCGCCCGCGTGTCCGTTGTAACTGACCGTCATCGGCATCGAGATGCGCAAGGTCGCGGCGCTCGGGTAGATATCGGCGACTTCCCGTTCTCCGGCGACCATCGTTTGACCGTAAACGTTGACCGGGCAAGTCGGCTCGTCGTCGCGGTAGGCGCCGCCGGGGCGCCCGCCGAAGACCATATCGACCGAGAGGTGAACGAGTCGGATTCGGCGTTTTTCGGCGTATTGCGCAAGGTTCCGAACGATTTCGACGTTCAGCGCCCAAGCGAGCGGCGGATCGAGTTGGCAAGCCTTGAGCGCGCAGTTCCCGGCGCAGTCGAGGATTGCGGCGATTCGCTTTTCGTCGAGGAGGCGTTCGAGCGCCGCGTAGTCTCGCAGGTCGGCGTAAATCAAGTCGGGCGCCGGGAAGTCGACGTCGGTTTCCTGCACCGCGCCGAAAACTTGTCCGGGAAAACGCGACTGAAAATAAGCCAACGTTCCGTAACCCGCGACTCCGGTAACGCCGGTGATTAAGAGCGGCAAGGGCGGCGTCGGGAGGCGGCGACCGTTCGGCGCGTCGAGTTGGCGGCGGCATTCGTTCAACATTTCGGGATAAGTCGGGCGACGGTAAACGCGCATTGGCGGGGCTTTCGGAAAATTGGACGGTTGGGGAAAGACGGGTAAGTCGGGCGGATTGGCGCGGTCGGGGAAAGCGAAACGCGGTTGGCGAACGAACGTCAAAACGCCGATATTAATATATAAGGGGAAAACGGTCGCCTGTCGCCGCTCCGGGAACGCTCGAACCTTTTCATTTTACCGGAGAAACGCCGTTCGGAAAGGCGGGGCGCCGGAACCGACGGCGAACGTCGAACGCGAACGCCGGGCGGATGACGAAAAGGTAAAATGCGCCGATTGGGGGAAATGGCGAAAAACGGCGCCGCGTCGAAACATGCGACGCGTTAAAATGTTCCGCTTTTTCAACGTTTTTTTGCCGGAATCTTAGAAAGTCGCCGCGAAAACGCTTGACACGCGCCCCTTTTTGACGTTATCATAGGAGATAATGGCGTCGAACGCAGTTTTTTTGAATCGACGAGCGAAACCAATATGTTGGGAGAAAAAATGAAAACTTTTTCGTTATTCAAAGCGGCCGGAGCCGCGCGAGCCGTCGCGGGCGCGCTTGTCCTTTTCCTTTGCGTCGGCGCGGTTTCCGCGCAAGGTTATAAGGAAGCGAAGGTCGACGAGACCCTCGCCGGTCAAAAGGGCGCCGTTATCGGCGGCGGAGACGCGGCGGCCGTCAAGAACTTTTTGACGAAATATTATCTCGCTCGTTGGACGGTTCAAGCGAACGGGTCGAATCTGCATACTTACCGCGAAGAACTGATCGCCGACGGCGCCGGGCTTAACGGAGCGGCTCAAGAAACCTTCTTGAAGGAAGCGGTCGACGCGCTGACGAAATACGCCGCGTCGAAAGACTGCTATCCGGCTTGCCGATACAACGCCGTTTTGGCGATCGGAACGCTCGACGTCAAACCGGCGCCGGAACGCAACGCGTCCGGAACGCCCTACTCCGGCGCGATTAAGCCGCTCGCGAACTTCTGCACGAGCGATAAAGAGTTTCCCGATTACGTTCGTTTGGGCGCGCTCGTCGGTTTGACGCGACACGCGGCGCTTGGAATCGAAGACGAAACGCTCCGCAACGGCGTTCGCAAGGTCTTCTCGACGGTTCTCGATCCGAAATACGCGACCGAAAAGAAATTGCGTCCGGAAATCGGCGAGTGGTTCCAACTGAAAGCGCTCGAAGGCTTGACGAGCTTCAAGACGCCGGAAGGCGCGGACGGCCCGACCGGAACGCTCGACCTCTTCAAGAAAATGGTCGACGACGATAAACTCGACTTTGAACTGCGCGCGCTCGCCGCTCGCGGGATCGGCGCGATGGATTTGACCAAGGTGCAAAATTGGGATTCCGTCGCTCTCGCGACTTCCTTGACGACGTTGGCGCGCGACTTCTGCGTTAGCGAATCGGCGCACATCGACTCCGAACTCCTCCGCGAACAAGTTAAGAGCGCGGCCGCGACGACCGGCGCGACCGGAGCGATGAGCGGCGGCCCCGGCGGTTCGATGGGCGGCGGCGCGATGGGCGGCGGTATGGGCGGTCAGCAAAGCCAAAAGAGCTTGGAAGCGATGGTCGCTCGCGTCCAATACGGTTTCGACAGCGTTCAAGCCGCGATCAAGGGCGTCGACGGCGGCTCGGGCTTGCTGGTCGTTCTCGGCGGCGCGCCGGAAAAGAAACCGGGCGGCAAAAAAGCGCCCGTCGAAGAAGTTAAAATCGATCCGGAAGACAAGGTCGCCGTCGCGCGCGTTATGTTGAACGACGTTCTTGCGGAAATCCAAAATACGAACAAATTTATCGCCGAAGGCCCGCAAAATCAAGCCGGAATGATGGGAATGGGCGCCGGCGGTATGATGAACGCCGCGGCGATGCAAGGCGGACGCGGCGGCGCGGTCGGCGTTATGGTCGACTCCGCGTCGATGAAGGATCACCTCCTGCAACAAAAATTGCGTTTTAACGCGCTCCTCGGCGTCGACTCTTTCTGAATTTGGCGGCGAACGCTCGAAACAAAAAACGACGAAACGACGTCGGAACTCTGCGAGGTTTCGGCGTCGTTTTTTATTGTCGCGTTCGTATTTAAATGCGCGAGAAAGCCGACGCGTCGACGGACGGCGAACGAGTCGACGGGGCGAAGGGGAAACGTCGGCGAAGGAAAACCTCAAAGATTTTGGGGAGCGGGCGTTCGGCGCGCGGCTAACAAGAAACGTCGGCGAAAGAAACGCAAAAAAGCCGAACCGCGAGAAAACGCGTTTCGGCTTTTTCGTTCGACTTAACCGCTGGCTGTTTCGCTCGAAACGAGAAAACGCAGGTCGCGGCGCTCGCGTCAAAATCAGGCGTTGTTGTTCTTTTGGAGAACGCCCGCGGCGACGAGTTTGTCGATGAGTTGTTGCATGCTGTTGAACATGCCGAGGAAGCCTTGCGGCGGCATAATGACGCGTTCCGACATTTCCGGTTTCGGAGCTTCGCCTTCGGCGCCCGGTTGGAGGGTAACGAAGTCAAAACGAACCATATTGCCGGCGAAATGAATTTGACCGACGCCGTCGGCGTAAATTTCTTTTTTCATTGTGAAAACAAACCTGTTTCAAGTGGTTAAATCAAACCGTCGACGGCGGCGCCGCCGCGCGTCCGACGACGGAAAATAAACTCCGTAATAGCGTATCGGCGTTTGGCGCGGTAAAACTTCACTATTTCAAATTTTTTTACCGCGTTTTCGAACTAAGCGTCGAAACGAGTCAAACGCCGACTCGCCGTATCTTTGGACGAGGGCGAGCGCCGATAGTTTCAAAAATTCGACGATTCGCTCGATAATCGTTTCGAAAGTTCGCAATTTTCGCGCAAAACGAACCGCAAACAAGAAGAACAAGAAAGCGAAACGAGCGGTAGGCGGCGCGTAATCGGAATTTTTGGAAATTTTTTGGGAAAGTTGGCGGAGAAATTGCGCGCTCCCCCCTTTCCAGCGCCGAAAATTCGAGTATACTAAAGGACGCTATTCGTTTTTTAGAAGCGAAACCATTTTTCGAATGTTTCAGCTCGACTCCGCGTTTTCGCGTCGTTTGAGTCGGACGGAAGACAAACGTCAATAACTTTCAAAGCAAGACGGAGAATATCGTGGGAACCAAAA
>JAGBDD010000012.1 GCA_017937685.1 Thermoguttaceae bacterium
CGCCTCTTTGCGTCCGAAAAATTTCGCGAGGAGCGCGGCCGCGAGCGTCAGTACGACGCCGAAAACGGTCGTCTGCAGGAAGAGGAACGCAAGGTAAGGGCGCAACGCGACGAGCGCCGTCGTCGTCAACGCGAAAAGGAACAACGCGGAACGCGAACGGAGGAACGGGAGGTAAAGGAGTCCGAGACCCGTCGCCAACGCGGCGCCGCCGCCGAGTAAAATCAACAGCGCGCGGTCGAGAACGTAAAGACGCGAACGCTCCGGTTGACCGAATCCGCTGAAGAGGTAAGAGTTGACTTCGAGCGGAATCGGCTCGCGCTCCGAAACGCCGATCCAATCGCAAAGCTCCGTTTGCGACGTCGACGCGACGCGGCGATAGGAGCCGAGGAAACCGTCGCGACGCAGAACGTATTCCGGCGTCCAATCGGACGGGTCGACGGCGATATGACGATTATACGGCGTTAAAATTTGCCAATAAGCGCGCCGCACCCAAACCGAATCGTCGGTCAAATCGCGCGCCGTCGCGGCGCCGTCGTTCGAATCGGCTTGCGCGTCGTCGTTCGGCAAGCGAACGAAACGGGGAAATTGCACTTCCAAACGGTTGGCGTTCGGTTTGCTCGAGGAAACGCCCGAAACGCTCGACGCGCCGACCGAGTTCGGTTGAACGACGTAAGAAATTTCCAAAACGTATTCGCGGTCGCGAACGGATTCGGCGATCGGAACGACGAGCGTTTGCGCGTCCGCGAAGAGACCGTTTTTCGCGTCCGCGACGTTCGCGAAAGGAACGCCGTCGAGCGAAACGGCGACGCGATCTTGCCGAACGTCGTTTGGGAGGCGAATCGCCAAGCGGTCGCGGCGACCGGAGAGGCGGTAGGCGACGCGGTCGACGCGGGCGTCGTCGGAGAGCCAAGTCTGCAGCCAAGCGCGGTCGACGACGACCGAGCCGAAATTATCTTTCGCGTTGAGGGAGCCGCCGAACGACGCGCCGAATTCTTGCGTCGCCGAGGAGAAACGTTGGAACGTCGACCGACCGTCGGCGGAGCGTCCGCTTTCTTCGAGCCGCCAAAAACGTTTCGGGTTTTCGACGTATTCGAGAGCGACGCTCGGCGGCGCGTAAAGGGTCAGCTCGTTCGAAAGGAGCGCGCCGTCCTCCGGTTGCGCCAAGTTGACGTTGACGCGTCGCGTCGAATTGGCGTCGAACTCGAGCGTTTCGCCTTCGTACTGGAGCGAGACGACGCAGGAGCCGATTTTCGGCGAGTCGGCCAACGAAACGCGGCGGCGCGTTTGATTTTCGTCGACGCTTTCGACCGTCAAATTTTGCGGCGGAACCGCTTTGCCGTCGACCGATATTTTGAGGTTCGGCGCCGTTTTGCCGCCGAGCGCGTGCGAAACGAGCGAAATCGAGTCGAGCGGTTCTCTTTCGACGCGGTAGACGAAGCGTTGTTCGACGCGTTGCGAGCCGTTTTCGTCGATGTAGACGTCGGTTTTCGATTCGATTTCGATTTTTTGTTCTTGTTTTTGGGCGCGAGCCGCGAAGAGGGGCGGCGCGTCGTTCGCCGCGTCGCCGCGACGTCGCGTTTGGTAAACGAACGGCGCTTGTTGAAGGGGCGGCAATTCGAGCGTCGGAGCGAGCGCGCGGAGCGGTTTCGGCGTCAAATCGACGCAGTTTTCGAGCGTCGGCGTTAGTTCGACGGCGTCGACGGGCGCGACGACGACGGTCGACGGTTCGAGCCAAGAGGCGCTCGGCGTCGGGAAGGAAAAAGCGAACGCGCCGTCTTCCGAAGCGTCGAGTTCGCGACCGGCGGTCAATTCGAATTCGACGACGCCGTCGGTCGGCGCGAGCAAGGGGAAGGTCGTTTCGCCGGTCGTTTCGTTAAATTCGATATTCAAAACGTCGACGAGACCGTCCGACGCGAGCCCGGCGAACTCCCAATCGCGCAAATTGATTTTAAATTCCGAAATTTTCGCGCCGTAAATCGAATATTGGAATTTGGCGCGAAGCGTCGCCTCCTTTTCGCCGACGACGACTTGGTATTCCGGCTTGACGTTGACGACGACGCGGCGAACGAACGGTTGGGCGTTCAGCGCGAAGGGTTGGGCGGAAAAGAGATAAAGCTCTTCGCCGTCTTCGAGCGCGGGAGCGTTTTCGACGTCGACGCGAGCGCCGAAGAGCGGAACGACGTTGAAGTCGAGACCTTCGGCTTTGGAAATTTTGACGCGACCGCGTTGCTTTTGCGCGCCGTCGACTTCGAAGCCGGAGATTTCGCGAACGCCGGTTTCGCCGCTCGACGCGTTTTCCGGCGCCGGAGTTCGCGTTTTGATTTTGAGGATCGCGGAGTTGGTTTTTTGCGCGAGTTTGATTTCGAGCGTTTGCGAGCGTTCGGCGTCGGCGTCGGCGTCGGAAACGCCGGCGCTCGACGAGGAGTCGGGCGTCGCGCCGTCGCCGGTTAAGACGAGATCGCGAATTTCAAACGCGGCCCCGTCGGCGTCGGTCGCGAACGTTTCGTCTCGAACGAGCGAAGCGCGAGCCGGGAGCCGAATTTTAAACGCGTCCGTTTCGCCGCCGAAAACGCGAACGGGGAGCGTCGCTTCGCAAACGGTTTCGCGAGCGTCGAGTCGAACGTCGATCGACGCGTCTTCGACTTGATAAACGACGACGTTTTGCTCCGCCGCCGACTTGCTTTTGCGCCAAACGACGTCGGTCGTTTCGGCCCCGCGTCCGAGACCGTGCAACGTTAAGTAGGTCGTCGACTCGTCCATCGGCGTCGCGGCGCCTTGAATCGCGCCTTTAACGCTTTTAAATTTCGCGTCTTGGAGCGGCGCGGCGAGGAGCAGTTGAGAGTTGACGGAGGGGGGAAACGTCGCGACGAGGCGTTGTTCGTCGACGCCGAGCGTTTCGACGGCGAAACAAAGTTGAAGCGTCAATTGGTATTGACGGGCTCGACGGCGGCCCGAGGCGTCGTCGTTTCGTCGGCGAGCGTTCGCGTCGTCGGAGGACGCGGCGTTTCGTTCTTCGCGCGGCGGTCGAACGAGCGCGAGATAGGCGCCGGTTTCGCCGTCGACGTCGAGTTCGCATTCGGAACCTTCGGGCCCTTCGAACGCGAAACCGTCGTTAAGATCGGGGGACGCGGAGCCGTCGCCGTTCGGGACGGGAATGTAAACGCCTTCTTGCAAGCCGAGAGGAACGCGGACGAGTTCGTCGCCGAAAACTTGGACGGTAAATACGACGTCGAGGCGCGCGACGCCGTTCTTGACGGAGCCGAACGCGTTAATTTTTTGGATCGAATACGGCGTCCGGTCGTCGCGCGGTTCGTCGCCGTCGATCGTTTGCATCACTTCTTCGAGCGACCAATTGGGGAGCGGAACGCGCCAAGCGCCGTTCTCGTCGGAGAGCCAAAAGGTCGGTTTTTCGCGGAGATTCGACGTGCGGCGGATGAACGGCGCGTCGGCGGGCGCGTCGACTTGGGGCGCCGGCGACGGGGGGGAAGCGTCGTCGCCGGCGTTGGGAACGTCGGCGACCGGAGTCGGCGCTTCCGACGAAGAAGACGCGGAAACGTCGGCGGGCGCGTCGGGCGTCGCGGGCGTTTGCGCCGCCGTTGAAGCGACGAGGCAAACGAAAAAAAGCGCAAACTCCGACGCGATTCGAGCGAATCGCGAAGGTCGGAGAACCGATTGGGCAAGCGTTCGTTTAGTCAAGTTGGGCCTCGGGCGGAAACGACGGTCGGCGCCGCGGTTGGTCGAACGACCGAACGACGACGCGTTAAAAAATGCGGGTGGGAAACGCGAACAAAATCGCGACGTTGATAAAACGGGGGAAACGGGCGAACGTTGACGGCGCGGACGTGGAACCGGCTCCGTAAAGTCGACGCCGTTTCTCTATTTTAACCGAAAGGAGGCGAAAAGGGAATAAAAAAAAGGGCGCGAACGTCGATTTTTTGTCGGAGAGTAGGAAGAAAGAAGGGAAATAAACGATTGTATCGAAAGCGCGGGTCGCGGACGACGGCGAAAACGCGCTTTCGACACTCGGGCGGGCGGCGAGGAGGCGAGCGCGAAGAGGAATTGGGCGCCAAGGCGACGCGGCGAACAAGAAGAACGCGACGTCGGAGGGCGGCGCGTCGCGTTTGGCGCCGAACAAACGGGCGAAAAAGACGAGTCGTTCCCGACTCGTCGGGAAACGGAAGCGTTAAGCGACGATTTCGACGCCGGGCTCGACGCGCGAACGTCGCGGGCGAACGTTCGAAACTTCCAGTTCGTTTTGGATTTCTTCGACGCCTTCGACCGAACGAAGCGATTCTTGCGCCATCTGCTTAAGGAAATACGACGGAACGGCTCCGGAAAGAACGACGCGACCGGAACAAACGTCCAAGCGCAGCGAGGAATTGCGGATATAAGAACAACGCCCCAACGCGGCGGCGATTTTGCGATTTAACGCGTCCATACGACGGCTCCTTGTTTTCGTCGAAAGGAAATTTTGACGACGAACGGTAAAAGTTTTGGCGTGTGAAAAAACTAAGAAAGGACGAAAAAAGGAGGACGCTCGAACGACCGTCGGCGGTGCGGCGAGCGCGTTTCCCGTTTTGCCTTCCTTGGCTAGTTTAACTCAAGAAAACGGACGCGGCGCCCAACGACGCGGATTTTACAGTCGAACGAACAGAAGGAAAGACGTTTTAACGGCGCGAAAAAACGGAGGGGCGAACCGAAAAAGCGACGCGGTAAAACGTCGCGTTCGCAAGAAAAAACGGAGAATAGGGGAACGCGGCGTTTTTTAGCGATTTTGCGGGCAAGCGGAACGGCAAAACGGCGCGACGAGGAAAACGTCGGCGCGGTCGCCGGTTTTCGTTCGTCGCGTCGTTTCGAGGTTTAAAACGCGCCGAGTCGATTAGGAACGGAATTGAATTATCGTCAACGTCCGCCTTTGAAGAAGTTCTTCAAGAGGTTGGCGGCGGCGTCGCTGGTGTTCGGCATACCGCCGGACGCGGGCTTCTTTTCCGGTTCCGGCGCCGGCGTTTCGTTTTCGGACTCTTTGGGCGTGTAGGGCAGATCGAGCGTATCGGCCGCCATTTGAAGAGTTTGCGTTTCTTCCGGAATATCGTCGTCGTCCCCGAGGAGCCAATCGGCGACGTCGCCGTCGGTTTCGGAATCGTCGACGGTCGGGACGGACGGAAGCGGAGTCGCCGGTTTCGGCGTCGGAGCGGGAGCCGGAGTCGCGGCGGGGGCCGGCGCGGGCGTCGAAACCGGAGTCGGAGCGGCGGCGAGCGGTTGCGCTTGGCGTTGCGTCGCGACGTTGATCGCGTTTTGCTCGACCGTGCGCGAAACGACTTCGGAGATCGACGAAACTTTCGGCTTCGTTTCCCCTTTCAGCGCGACCGTCAAAACGACTTCAAATTCGAGCGGTCCGACGACGAGATGGTCGCCGTTTTTCAATTCTTGTTCGATCGAAACGCGTTGGCCGTTGACGTAAACGCCGTTTTTGCTCCCGAGATCGCGAACGGCGACGTAACCGTCGTCCGTCAAAATCGCGCAGTGGTAACGGCTGATCAATTCGCTTCGCGGTTTCAAGTGGCAATCGTCCGCGCGACCGATCATAAATTGAGGGATCGAAATCGGAACCGTTTGACCGGTTCGCGTTCCTCCGACGACTTTAAGCGCTACTTTCATTGCAATTTTCCTAAAATTAAGTTAACGTTTTGTTTCGTTCGGCGTCTAGGCGACAAGGTCGCTCGAAACGCGACGCTTAAACTAAGCGGTGCGGCTCGAACGATCGACGCGAGCGGGGCGCGTCGCGCGGCGAAGACGAAAAAATCGCGTCGCCGAAGCGGAAAACGCCCGAATAAATAAATAAGGAACGGTGGGAAAACGCTCGCAACGTCGTCGAAAACGACGGGTCGCGTCGAAACAAACGCGCTTTTATAATAACCGACGGGCGGCGTTCGCGACGGTTGCGCCGCGCGAACGCCCGAACGCCCCAAATCGACGTTTAGGGCGCGACTTCTATTGTAAGAAATTTTGCCGCGTTTCTCAAAGCCTTTTTAAGTTATTTTTAAAATTTTTTCAAAATTTTTATCGATTTAATGCGGTTTTTGACGTTTTTGAGACTCTTCGGCAACAACGATGTTGCAAAATGAAACAGTCAAACGAACTTAAAATTTAGATTAGACAAATTGGGGCGTTTGGGACGATAAATTGTAAACCGAACGTTGCGGAAACGAGGCGCGCGTTAAAGAAGGCAAGAAGGGAAGCAAGAGGAGGTTCTGCGGGTTAGGGGAAATGAAAACGATGGGGAAACGGCGCGTTTTAGGAAAGAACGGCGTAAAAAGAAGTAAGGTAAAAAACGCTTTTTTTTTAAGAAAAAAATAAAAAAATGTTTGCAATTTGACGTTCTTTCAGGTAAAATGTGGAAAAGGTGGAAAAGGTCGAGCGAAACGAACGTTGCGTCCGTTTCTCGACCGACTCGTAATTATTCACGTAAGAGTATATTGTCAAATATTCGAGGAGCGATTATGGCCCGACCGGTTACGATCTTTACCGCTCAATACGGCGACATTCCGTCCGAAGAACTTTTCAAAATGATGTCCGAGATCGGTTACGAAGGTCTCGAACTCGCGTGCGGCGCCTGCGCCGACGATAGCGATCCGCTCAAGTGCCACTTCGACGTTCACAAAGCGCTCGACGATCCGGGCTATTGCGACGCGAAAAAAGCGCAACTGGCGAAATACGGTCTCCAATGCTGGGCAATTTCGAACCACTGCGTCGGCCAAGGCGTTCTCGACAACATCGACTCCCGCAACCTGACGGTCATTCCGAACTACCTGCACGGCGACGGAACGGTCGAAAGCGTCCGCGCGCTTTGCGCCGAAGAAATGAAAGCCACCGCTCGCGCCGCCGCGAAATTCGGCGTCAAAGTCGTCAACGGCTTCACCGGTTCGAGCATTTGGCAATATCTGTACTCCTTCCCGCCGGTTCCGCAAAGCTGGATCGACGACGGTTTCAAACTTCTGAAAGAACGTTGGACGCCGATTTTGGACGTCTTCCAAGAAGTCGGCGTTAAGTTCGCGCTCGAAGTTCACCCGACCGAAATCGCGTTCGACCTCCACTCCGCTCAACTCGCGTTGGACGCTCTCGACGGACACCCGGCTTTCGGTTTCAACTTCGACCCGTCCCACTTGCTGTGGCAAGGCGTCGACCCGGTCAAATTCATCCGCCGCTTCCCGGATCGCATTTTCCACGTCCATATGAAGGACGTCGCGCTCCAACTCGACGGCGAAAACGGGATTCTCGGCAGCCACATTTCGTTCGGCGACTACCGTCGCGGTTGGGAATTCCGCAGCCTCGGTCACGGGCACGTCAAGTTCGACGAAATTATCCGCGCGCTCAACGACATTAAATACGAAGGCCCGCTCAGCGTCGAATGGGAAGACCAACGTATGGATCGCGTCTTCGGCGCCACCGAAGCGTGCGAATTTGTTAAGAAGTGCAACTTCGCTCCGAGCGATATCGCTTTCGACGGTCAATTCGACAAATAATTGCCGAAGAACGTTTAACAGCGTTTGACGTTGAAACGTAAAGCCTCTTTTGCCCGAGCGGTCGCGTATGCGGTCGTTCGGGCGGAGGTTTTTGTCGCTTGAAATTTGGCGCGACTAGGCGTTTTGTATAAAACGCGTGAATTTTTGAGTTTGCAACGGTTGTTTCGACGGCGGTTTTGATAAAAATCGTTCGAACGGATTCTTTTTGTCTTTTTTTCTTGACTTAGTTCTACAGTTTTGTTATAATCGTTCTTATTGTTTGCGAAACGGCGCGGCGAATTTTGATTTTTTAACGTTTTCGCGTTGTTTTGGTTTAAGATAACCCGTCTGTTTTAAGGTTGGATTATGAAAGTTGTTAAGGTTGGCTTGATGAAAGAATTTTATCGCGATTATATGGAACCTCGTTTGCAAGGTTGGAATCCGCCGCTTATTTCGATTATTACGGGGCAATTCGGGGATATTCCGTCGGAAAAACTTTTCAAGATTATGTCCGAAATCGGCTACACCGGGCTCGAACTCGCTTGCGGGGCCTGCGCCGACGAGAACGATCCGCTCCAATGCCACTTCGACGTGCAACTCGCGTTGAAAGACAATAATTACTGCGCCGCCAAACGCGCTCAACTCGAAAAATACGGCCTTGATTGCTACGCCGTTTCTAACCACTGCGTCGGTCAAGGCGTTCTCGACCAAATCGACTCCCGCAACCTGACGGTTATCCCGCCGCGTCTGCACGGCGACGGTTCGCCCGAAACGGTCTGGAAAAACTGCGCGCAAGAGATGATCGACACCGCTTGGGCCGCCGCGAAATTCGGCGCGAAAGTCGTTACCGGCTTTACCGGCTCGCCGATTTGGCCGTACTTGTACAGTTTTCCGCCGGTTCCGCAAAGCTGGATTGACGACGGTTTCAAACTCCTTGCCGAGCGTTGGATTCCGATTCTGGACGAATATCAAAAAGCCGGCGTTAAGTTCGCGTTGGAAGTTCACCCGACCGAAATCGCGTTCGATATTCATTCCGCCCGTATGGCGTTGGAAGCGGTCGACTACCACCCGGCCTTCGGTTTCAATTTCGACCCCAGCCACCTCGTATGGCAAAGCGTTGATCCTATTGAGTTTATCAACGAGTTCTCGGAGCGGATTTACCACACGCATATGAAAGACGTCGTCGTGAAAACGGCGAGCGGGCGCAACGGTATTTTGGGCGGGCACCTTCCGTTCGCGGCGCGCGGTCGCGGTTGGGACTTCGTCTCGGTCGGTCGCGGCGACGTCGACTTTTACGGGATTCGCCGCGCGCTGGAAGAAGCGAAAACGGAATGGTTCAAAGACGTTTACAAAGCGTTCGCGAACGTCGGCAAAGACGCGCAAGGTTACGACGCCGTCCGCGCCGCGCTCGACAAACTCGCCGATTTCCACTGGGAAAAAGATTACCGTTCGATTAAGGATTCGCGTTCGAACACCCCGGCGACCTTCTGGGAAGGCGTCCAACAAGCGATCGCGAAACACGAAGCGACCCCCGGTTGTTCCGCCGCTCGCGAAGCCGTTTCCGACGCGTTGTTCGCTCTCAAACATTCCTTCGAACTCCCGCTTTCGGTCGAATGGGAAGACTCGACGATGTTCCGTATGGTCGGGGCCGCCGAATCGTTCTCGTTTATTGAAGCGTTGGTCGCGCCGCCGAGCGACGTCGATTTCGACGGTCAATTTGGGAAAGACGCGTGATTTAGGCAACTTGTCGGCGTCGCGTTGAGTTCGCTCGGCGGAGCGGCGCGACGCGTCGAGCAAACGTCGCGGGCGTTCGAGCTTTCGAGTTCGAGCGTCCGTTTTGCGTTGGCGGAGCGGCGTTAAACTTTGCTTAAAGCGCTCGCTTTGCCGGTTGGAATAAACGATCAATAGAGAAGATGGGTAGGTTGGGCAAGGAGCGTG
The DNA here is from genome assembly GCA_017937685.1 of Thermoguttaceae bacterium. Lineage (GTDB taxonomy): Bacteria > Planctomycetota > Planctomycetia > Pirellulales > Thermoguttaceae > RUG369. Next base: position 9,441 of record JAGBDD010000012.1, read on the forward strand.
TTTTGCGGCGACGTCGCGGCGACGTTTTTTTGAAGAAAGTTTGGAAAAAAAGGGCGAAAGTCGGCGTTTAGTCGCTTCCCAAAAATTTTAAAAGGGGTACGATAGATAATAGTATAAAGGAGGTCGCGCCGAACGGTCGACCCGCCCGCTTTTTCGCGGACGTTTCCAGCGCGACGGAACGAGTCGAGCGTCTTCGCTTGACCCCGTTCGACGCGAACGCGCCGTTTTTCCGCCGCAAGTTTGTCATTATAGAAAGGGCTCTCTAGTGTTGTCGCAAGAACGTTTCGCCAATATCGACCGTATGTTCAATCCGAAGTCCGTCGCCGTCGTCGGCGCTTCGGCGAA
>JAGBDD010000111.1 GCA_017937685.1 Thermoguttaceae bacterium
GCGCTAAACGCGGTTCGTATTTTTAAACGGATCAAAAATACAACGCAAAAAAGCGCTTATCGGTCTAACCTTTGATTACCGTTATAGCGCCGCGTCCCCCCGGCGTCAAGTTTTTTTTTGGAAAATTTTTAAATTTTTTCAAAAATTTAAGCGACGTCGCAAACATTGTCGTTATTGACCTTGGACAACTGGCGTCCCACCTCGAGCGACCTAGGACAACCGGCGTCCTACCTCAAACATGTTACAAGACGCCGTTAAAACGACGCGGCTTATTACGCTGTGTAATAATGTCGTCCGACGTTCCGGCTCGAACGCGCTATAAGACGTCGTTAAAACGGCGACGTTTACGACGCGGCGTAAAAATGACGCCCGGCGTCGCGATAGGGGAGATTATGAAGCCAAGCGACCGTTTTCGCGCCGCTTTGTTTCGCGAGTTTCAGCATGTCGCCGACGAACTAATAGCCGCCGTAAGTCAAGACGACGTCGGGCGATAGACGGCGCGACGTTTCGGCGAAGAGTTGCAAAAACGCCGCTCCAGCCGGTCGCGACGGAACCGCGCCGACGACGCCCGACCCGGAACGGGGCGCGACGACGACCGACTCGACGCCGGAATCGCGGTAAGAAACGGCCCGAAACGCGCTTTCGCCGACGCCGCCGTCGAAGCGTTTTTTGACGGCGACGCCGCTCGAAGTCAAGATTTCGTCGACGCTTGGCGGGTTGAAGAAGTCGGTCGCGGCGCCGCAGAACGTTTTGACGTCCCAACCGCGCCGCGCCAACGCGAGAAGCGTTTCCCGCGTCGTGATCGACGCCCCGTTCGATTGGTCGAGATACCAATGCCAAGAGGCGAACAAGATTCGCCGCGCGTTCGGTTGGGCGTCGTTCATTTTAAAAGCTCCGTTTGGCTATCCGCTGTCAGTACACAACGTCGAATTGTTTATAAACTTCCAAGCGATCCATTGTTGCAATTTCAGGTATTTCGTCTTCGCTCAGTTCGCCGACAACCGCGAACGTCGAAAGTTCCGCCCGCTCGTAACCGCCGACTTTTTCTTCGTCGTAATACCGAACGTCTCCATTCGAAAAAACGACGCGAACGAAATACTTAACGGACACGTTTTCGTCTTTCAAGTTTTTAAACGGAACGACTTTAATCGACTTAACGTTCGCCGCGAAGTAATCGATATTTTCTCGCGCTCCAAAATATTTTATAGCAATCTCCAACGCCATCATTTCTTGACTGGCTTTGGGAATGATCAATTGTATAAGTTGCACGGACAAGGGACGCAATTCTTCTAATTTCGCCAACGTTCGTTCAAAGTCGGAAGTCGGCGCTTTCCGCGTTGCTTGCGCGGAGCCGTCGTTTTCCGACGCCGGACGATTTATCGCGACGTATCCCAACGCCGCCAACGCCAACGCGCCCGCCGCCGCAAATACTAGCGTTCGTTTCTTCGCGTTCGATTTAACGTTCTTTTCCAGTTTTTCACTCATTTCTTATCGTCTCCTAGTTGTTCGAAGCCAAAGCAATGGGGGCGTAATTCTCCATACTTCCGTCCTTAAACACAACGCGCACGACTTGATGCGGTCGGCAACCGCACGGATCCAGAGAAATGTCGTCGCCGCTTTCCATCGGCGGGTACAACGCAATCGATTCAACCGCATACTTTACATTTAAAACGTTGCTCCGCGTCTTTTTCAAGCCAATTTAAAAAACGCGACGCGCCAAGAATCGGGGCTTGCCTATCCGAACTCCTTCAACAGCGTTTTATTTGTTCAACGGTCATTCAATACCGAATTGGTGGTAAGCCTCTTGACGTATCGTCGTCGTAAATTCCGGTATTTTGTCTTCGTCCGCTTCGCCGACGACCGCGAACGCCGAAAGTTCGTCCCGACTGTAACCGCCGACTTTTTGGTCGTCGTAATATCGAACGCTTCCGTCCGCAAACTCTAAGCGAATAAAATACTTGACGGGCGCTTTTTCGTCTTTCGCGCTTGCAAACGGCGCGACTTTAATTGACTTAATGTTCTCAGCGACAAAATCGATGTTTTGTCGCGCTTCTACCATAACAACAGCAACCGCTAGCGTCGCCTGTAAGGAATTAAGACAAAGTATTTCCGACGTTTTGGCGACGTTAACTTGTAAACGCATTAATCTTAACTGCGTTCGTTCAATTTCGGAAGTCGCCTTATCTTCGCGGGTTACGAGCGAGGCTAAGAGGTCGTCGTTCTCCGTCGCCGCTTCCGGCGCCGAACGATTTATCGCGACGTATCCCAACGTTGCTAACGCCAACGCGCCCGCCGCCAAAGCGACAAGCGTTCGTTTCTTTGCGTTCGATTCAACGCTTTTTTCCTGTTTTTCACTCATTTTATTTCCCTTAATTTAGTTCGTCGAATGAGGATGCGCGCCGGTTCGGTCGTAATCCACAATACTTCCGTCTCTAAATTTAACTCGCACGGCTTGATGTGGATTACATCCGCACGACGCAGGAGAATTACCGGAGCTTTCCGTAGGAGGGGATAATGAAATCTCTTTTACCGCGTACTTTATATTCAAAATCTTACTTTGCGCCTCTTCTATCTCTACTTTAAGCCTGCCGCTGATTTGCGCGCATGAACGCTGCAATATTTGCGAAGTTTGGACGCTGTTCTCGACAAGCGTTTCCAATACTTCCTTAGCTTTGTTTACGTCGGCCCATTGAAGAGTTAACGTCAATTCGTCTTTTATCGACGAATCGGCGGTATACGCCGCGGTAAACTTAATTTTTACTTTTCCACACCGATCCGACTCTTGTACATCGTTCCAGTACGCTATGTCGCCAGTATTAACCCCAAAGCGTAAAGGCGAATTATCGCCCTCCGGTAACTCAAGACTCAGGCGTTCCGACGAATAAGTTAACTGAAAACTATCGTCGTATTGAATTTGCTCTTGGATTATAGGAGTAATCCCTGTATCGAAAAAACCGGACGTGTCAAACCAGCGAACGGTCTCGTCGGTGGTAATCTCGGTTTGCGTCCCGTTTTTACGATCCACGTCGGAGATAAACTCCGGAGTGTCGACGATTGTTACGCAAACAGTTCCAATCCTTAGCCCATCGGCAATAACGGTAATCGTTTCGTTTTTAGAACCTTCGCACGTATTGTTCTTTACGGCGCTAAAACGTAACGCAACTTGTCCCGATACAGACGCGGTAGGATTATGATTTATTAAATTGACGCCGCTGTTATGATCCAAAGACGTACTAACAGTACCGGTGGAACCGCTTACCAGAATCTCTACTTCGCCGCCGTCTTCTGGGATAGCGACGTTCCAAACTATACCGCCGGAGTCCCCGCCGCCGGACGACGAGGCAAAATTCGAATTAGTCTTTACATCGCCAATAAAGCAACCGCCGCTTTGACCGGTTTGCCCGCTCATAACGGACGCGTCGCCCGGTTCTTGTTCGATTTCTCCTAAGTCGAGCGGTTCGAAGGTTAACGCTTCGGCGACAGCGTTTAACGTTTCGCCGTCGGTCGCCGTTTCCGCGAGCGTCGTTTCGTCGGTTTCGTCCCAGAGAGCGCCGAAGTCGGCGAGCGTTTCGTCGGCGAGGGGCGCGTTCGAACGTAAAGCGATGAGCGCGGCTTGTTCCGACGTAACGTAAGGCCCGTAAGGAACGCCGTTAAGCGCGGCGAGAGAAATCGTCGTTTCGGCGGCGTCGGTCGAGAGTTCCGACGCCGAAAAGGCCGGGGCGGGGTCGGGCCCTCAACTTTCTCCGACGTCGGCAAGGGCGGCGCCGCCAAACGCGTCGACCGCCAGAAGCGCCCGATTTTCAAGGGGTTCCATCCGAAGACGACGGCTTTTAGGCGACGGGCGAACGGCGCGTTCGAGAGCGCTCGGACGATTGGCGAAGAACGGAAAAAGCGTCGAAAGGTTGCGGAAGAACGATTTCATTTTAAGCTCCTTTTTAGGAAACGTTGCAAACGCGATACTTGCGGCGTTAAAACGACGCGCTAAACGCGGTTCGTATTTTTAAACGGATCAAAAATACAACGCAAAAAAGCGCTTATCGGTCTAACCTTTGATTACCGTTATAGCGCCGCGTCCCCCCGGCGTCAAGTTTTTTTTTTGAAATTTTTAAATTTTTTCAAAAATTTAAGCGGCGTCGCAAACATTGTCGTTATTGATCTTGGACAACCGGCGTCCCACCTCGAGCGACCTAGGACAACCGGCGTCCTACCTCAAACGCGCTACAAGACGTCGTTAAAACGGCGACGTTTGCGACGCGGTGTAAAAATGACGCCCGGCGTCGCGATAGGGGAGATTATGAAGCCAAGCGACCGTTTTCGCGTCGCTTTTTGGGGCGGTTTTCAGCATATCGCCGACGCCGCCGACTTCGTCTTTCGAGTCGGGGGCGCGTCGTCAACGCTAAACGTTGCCGCCCCAATCGATAACGCTGAAAAACGCGCTGCTAATCAAACGGTAATCTTAACCACGCTAGCGTTCGAATCGACGCGGAATTTATTTTAATTCGAAAGAAACGCCCGTCAATTAAACATAGGACGCCAGGCGTCCAAGGTCGACGAGAAAAAATTTAAAAAATTTTTGCGGAGTCTTTGCAACCGGCGTAATCGTTAAACTTGTCCGTCGTTTTAAAAACGCGGTCTTTTCGACTAGCGACGCTCGGAGCCGCCGCGGCGCGTTACCAAAACTTTAAGCGGTCGAGCGCTTTTTCGAACGAATTTTTCTTTTTCTCTTCCTTGGCCGGCGTTTCGTCGGACGCGGGCGCGACCGGGGCTCGCCGTCGCGATTCGAGAAGCGGGGAGTCGTCCGGAATCTGCTCGCGGAGCGCGCGCGGCCAATACCCGTCGAGGAATTGGAGAAGGTCGAGAACCCGATCTTGCGAAACGCGGTATTCGGCGATTCCGACAAGACGCGTCAACGCCTTTTGCTCGTTTTCGGAAAACGCGAGTTTAAAGAGCTTAACGTCGTCGATCCAAACGGTTCCGGCGCCGAGCAGGTCGAAGCGGAGGGACGTTTCGGAAAGACCGTCGAGCGGAAGGCGTTCGAACAAAATGGAGTCGCGAATCCAAACGACGCCGCCGTCGGAACGCGATTCGGCGTCGCGACGCGCTTTTTCGAGAAGCGTTGGGCCGACGAGAATTTGGCGCGAAAAAGGTTTGCCGTCGAGACGACCCGTTAAGCAGACGCGGAGGGGAAGGGCGGTCGCGTCGACCGGAACGCCAAAACAAATTTGCGCGCAAAGACGACCGGACGTCGGCGTCTTAAACGGGCGACCGACGACGCCGCCGGAACCGCCGTTCGACGAAAGACGCAAACTCGCGCGGCCTTGGCGAGCGACGTTCGAGTCGAGCGAAACGTCGACGTCGGTCGGCCCGAACGCGCGCCAACCGGGCAGGAGGTCGGCGCTTCCGGCGGGAGCGGGGGAAACGCTCGACGTTTCGGAGGACGCGTCGGATTTGCGAAAAAGTCGCGTCGGCGCTTCGAGACCGCCGAGAAGCCGGGCGGCGCCGCTCGACGGTTGATTTGACGTTTTGTCGTCGGTCGAGTCGAGTTTCGACGTCGCGTCGACGGTCGACAGCGCGAACGATTCTTCGAAGCCGCCGTTGTACAACGGGGTTTCGACGCCGAGACGCGCCGCCGCAACGCGGTCGGCGAAATCTTGAACCGCCGCCGCGACGCGACCGCTCGGCCCGCAAATATCGGCGGGACGGAGCGTTTCGACTTTTTCGACCGTCGCTTTCGGGTCGGCGACGCGGAGGGCGACGAGGTCGAACGGCGCGAGCGTCGGCGACCAAACGAACGCGTCGCCGCCGACCGACGGCTCCGTCCGGCGCGTTCCGGCGAAAAGTTCGAAGGAGGCGCCCGGGGCGCGTTTCATCGTCAACTCGACGCCGAGGTGAAACGGCGCGGCGTTTAAGAGGTAAACCCAAGTTTCTTTTTCGTTGCGATAATAACGAACGACGAGCGGTTGCGTCGACGTCGCGACGTCGGCGCGCGGCTCCCAAGTTCGGAACGGAACGGCGGGGAGACGGCGGAACGCGTCGACGCAATCGCGGAACGTTTCCTCTTGTCCGAACGGAAGGCGGTCGCCGCCGTCGAAGAAGAAGAGAGCGTCGGCGGACGCGAGTTGACGGGCGAAGCGGCGTCGGTTCTCGTAATCGGCCGGAAGAGCGCGGTTTGCGATTTCAACGACGGTCGGGCGGTAGGGGCTGGCCGCGTCGAAATCGGGAAGCGCGATTTTTTCGCCGCGATGCGCGAAAAACGCTCCGGGCGCCGCTTGACCGGCGGCGAAGAGCGCGATCGATTCCGGCGTCGTCAGTTCGTCGAGTTCGGCGGTCGCGGCGAGAGGCGACGTCGTCGCGACAATTTCCGGGCGGAGCAAAACGATCGAAGAATCGTTCGCGAAACGGGCCGGGTCGAGTCCGACGCGCAAAAGCGCTTCTCGAACGCGCGGCGCTTGCGTCAGCGACGGATAAAGGAGGGCGCGGGAAAGGGGGCCGTCGAGCGCTTCGGTCGCGACCAAGTAAAGGCGAGCGTCGGGACGGCGAGCGGCGACGGTTTTTTGGACGTCGCGATAAAACGTCGCGACGGCGTCGGCGCGCCATTCGAGCCAATCTTTGAGACAAACGTCGCGGATAAACTCGGCGCGGACGCGGCGTTCGGCGCCGTTTTTGACGAAAAGGAGGTCTTGAACGCGACGGTCGCCGCGCGCCGCAAGTTTCGCTTGCAGGTTGGTTTCGCGAACGAACCGAGCGATCGTCGCGTCGTCCATTCCGAAATAAACGTCGTCCGGGAGCGCGAGCCAACCGCCGGCGCCGACGTCGAGCGCGAGCCCGGCGAACGCTTCGCTCGAAGCGCAACGGGCGGCGAGTTCGTCGACGACGGCGAGAACGGCGCGTTGCGTTTCCGGGTGTAAAACGTTGTAATAAGGCCCGGTTCCGTCGGCGGCTTGGCGCGACTCGATCAAGAGGCGACCGTCCGGGCCGATCCATTCGATTCCTTCGGACGCGGCGCGTTCTTCGGCGGTCGCTTGCGGCGAGTGAATTTGGCGCAAACGCGCTTCGAGCGCCGGGAGCGGAGCGTTCAAGCGGACGAGCGGGATCAGCGAAACGCCGCGCGATTCGAATTTTTGGAGCGTTAACGATAAAACGTCCTTGCGCGTCGCGTCGGAACCGGTCGGAAGGAAGACGCCGCCGTCGGCGCTCGGCGTCGGCGCGAGGAGGGCGCTCGGGTAAAGGGCCGTTCCGTCGGCGACGACGGCGAGCGCGGTCGCGTCGAAGTTCGACGTTTGCAAATAACGGAGCGCGCGCGACGTCGCGTCGTCGAACGTTTGCCAATCTTCGGAGCCGCGAACGCCGAACGTCGACGGTCGACGAGCGGCGGCGAATTGGTCGCAAAGGTTCGTTTGCGTCAACGCGAGAGCGAAGGAACGGCCTCGACTCGACGGCGGAGCGACGTTCGGCGCGTCTTCGGCGCGGTAAACGCGAATTTGCCCGAACGCGGCGGCGGTTTCGGACGAGCGGTTCGTCAAGAGGATCGTCGGCGTTTTCGTTCGCGGCCAAAAAAGGACGGCGTATCGTCGAACGAGACCTTCCGCGCGGTCGCCGAACGGATCGTCGCCGACGACGAAACCGAAATCGAGCGAGGTCGGGAAAAGACCGCCCGCGACGCTCGGTTCGAGAACGCTGACCCCGAGTTTTTGCGGGAAGTTCGACGGATACTCGATTTCCAAAATATGCGGCGCGCCCGGTTCGCGAACCGGAATTGGGAACGCTTCCCAAGAGACGGCGCTCGACGCGACGGAGGAACCGGCGATAGGAGAGGCCGAGTCGACCGCCGATTCGCCGTTCGCCGCGACGGGAGCGGAGTCGGGACGGGGGGAGGAATCGGAGTCGGCGTCGGACGACGTGGCGCCGCCGAACCAATCGCGCGGATCGAGGCGGAGCGAAGATTCGGGAGCGCGACGCGGCGGCGTTCCGTTCGGGTCGAGACGCAAAAGGGGCGTCGTCGGGAGGCGAAGACGCGCGATTTCTTCGGCGGAGAACGGACGCGAATTGCCGCCGCCGAGCGGTTTCGCCCAAAGGTCGTCGGCGCGTCCCCAACCGGAGCGATCGATCGTCGACGCGGGCGCTTCGAAGCGGTCGAGCGCCCAACGTCGGAGGACTTCGGCGCGCTTTTCGGCGGTAAATTCCTTTTTTTCGCCGCCGGAACGTTCGAAAAGGCGACGCGGGTCGAACGAAGACGCGGACGACGAACGAGATTCTTGCCCTAAAACGACCGTTCGCGTCGCTTCCGACGGGGGGTAAAGTGCCGTCGACTTGCCGAGCGGAGCGATTCCGAGACGCGGCGTCGCCGATTGCGACGTCTTTTCGTTTTTGCCCGATTTCGCCGGTTCGTCGCCGTTGTTTTTCGGGGCGTCGGCGTTCGCGTCGTTTTTGCGGAAACCGGGGAGCGAGAAGCGTTTGGAGAACGCGCCGCGCCAACCGGGGTTCGTCGGGTCGATCGTTTCGAGCAACTCGGCGCGGAGGTCGCCGTCGAAGGAAGCGGCGCCGCCGTTCTTGGGCGTTCGCGGACGGTTGGAAACGACGACGCCTTGTAAAACGCGGCGAGCGTAAGGGCGACCGTCCGCCGGGGCGAGCGAAAACGTCGAGCGGGGCGTCGGTTTTGGGCGGAGTTCGAGCGCGATTTCAAAAACGCCTTCTTCTTGCGGCGCCGTCAAAAGGAATTGGCGGGCGACCGGCGCCGCGTTGGGGTCGCCGACGATCGCGTCGTTGCGTTGAATTTCGGCGAGCGGGATTTCAACCGTTTCGGTCGAGAACGGTTTTTCGACGTCGCGTCGCTTAGCGTTAAGCGTCAACGTCAGATCGCCGCCGAGCCGAGTCGCGGAAGAGCGGGGCAAAACGGTCAAACGGAAGCGTTCGCCGGGCCGGAAAACGGGGGAGTCGCCGCGCGCCGGGAGGGGTTTCGACGCCGGAGCGCCGTTGGCGTCGAGCTTTTCAAAGCGCGCCGGAAGTTCGTCCGCCGGAGCGCGAACGACGCCGACGAAAGACCGTCCTTGCGGGTCGAGCGGAATGCGCGTCGACGAGTCGATCAGTCGTTCGACGAGAACGGTTTTTTCGAGCGTTTGCCCGGTCGAGCGGTCGCGGAGCTTAACTTCGAGGCGCGCGTCTCGGGGGCAAAAAAGGGTTGTTTGGAAACCGCAAAAGGTCAGCGGCGCGACCGTTTGGAGTCCGACGCAAGTTTGCGCTTCGTCGGAGAAAAAGAAGGCCGTCGCGCAAGTCGGGGCGACGCCGAGCGGAACCATATCGGCGAACGAACCGCGCGAGAGGCGGATTTCGCCGTCCCAATTCGTCGGCGTCGCGCTCGTCAACGCGAAATCGACGCGCATCAAACCGGGGCGAAACGGCGCGTCGTCGACCGCGGCGTCGGCGGCGAACGTCGAAAATTCGGTCGAGCCGTCCGCGTCGACGAGTCCGACGACGAAAGCGAAAGCGAGCGAAAGGAAAATCGACAAAGCGGCGCGCGACATTCGGGTTCCGGGCTTAAAACGGGGGGAGGCGAAAGGGGAAAGCGTCGGCGTTTGCGGGAAACAAACGGAAGCCGAGGGCGACGAGCGAACCGCGAGGCCGAACGACGCTCTCGATATTTTAACCCAAAAGAGGGAACGACGTCCAGCCCAATTTTAGCGATTTTGTCGATTTTTTCAACGAAAGCCGCAATTAAAGGAAATCCGACGCCGCAAAATCGCTCGCGTCGGCGGGCGCAAGGTCGGCGAAGAGGCGAAGCGCCCAAAGGCGGAGCAAAACGCTTGTCGCGTTGGAATTTTGGAAAAAACGAAGCGTTTGGGGACGCCGAAACGCTTTTTGGGCGTTTATCGGGAACGCAAGGAAAAAACGCTTGAATCGCGGGACGCTTTCGTTTAAAATATAAGGGCGGCGTTCTCGACGTTTCGGCGACGGGAGCCTTGAATGAATAACGATTGTCAAAATCGGCGAAAAGTCGACGAAAAAACGAAAGGAACGGTATATGGCGGCGAAAAAAAGGACGAAACGCGAACGACGGCGGCTCGGCGGCGCGATTTTAGGGGGCGTTTCGTTGGCGTCGGCGATTTTCGGCGTCGGAGAGTTCGGCGGTTTTAACGGAAGTCGCGTCGCTTGGGCGCAAACGGCGTCGCAAGGGTTGACTCGGCTTGCGGTCGACAATCCGGACGCGGAAACGTTTCTCGGCGTCGGGCTTTGGAGCTGGCCGGTTCCGGCGGACGTCGACGGCGACGGGCGAACCGATCTCGTCGTTAGTTGCGAAGACGTTCCGTACAACGGCGTTTGGCGCTTCCGCAACGCCGGCCCCGACCCGAAATTTCCCGTCTTCGAGAAGGCGAAGCGGTTGAGTCGCGGCGTTATTAACGTTCAAGCGAGCTGGGTCGACGGGAAACTCCGCGTCTTGACGCCGGGGAAGGAACATCCCGATTTTTTGAAAACCGGCGTCGAAAAAGCGATTCCGCTCAAAAACGGCGACGCAAACTTGCCGCAAAACGTTCATTTTAACAACGTGCGCGGCAATATGTGGAAGCTCGTCGACTTTGACGGCGACGGCGCGACCGATATCGTCGTCGGGACGGACGACTGGACGGAATACGGTTGGGACGACGCGTTCGACGCAAACGGCGTTTGGCAAAACGCGCCGCTTCGGGGCAACCTGTATTTGTTGCGGAATATCGGCTCCGACGAAGCGCCGCGATACGAAGACGCGAAAATGTTGACCGACGTCGACGGAGCGAAACTCGAAACGTTCGGCTGGCCGTCGCCGAACTTCGTCGATTTCGACGGCGACGGCGACCTCGATCTCCTTTGCGCCGAGTTCCGCGACACGTTGCAATATTCGGAAAACGTCGGAACGCGAACCGAGCCGCGTTATCGTCCGTTCGAACCGTTGACGCTGACCGACGGAACGAAAGCGGCGGTCGAGCTTGCGATGCCGACGCCGGTCGCGTTCGACTGGGACGCCGACGGCGACGCGGACGTTTTGGTCGGCGACGAAGACGGGCGAATCGCGTTTTTCGAAAACGTCGGCGAACTGAAAGACGGAAAGCCTTTGTTCAAGCCGCCTTATTACTTTCGTCAAGAGCCCGATTTACTCAAGTGCGGCGCGCTGTCGACTCCTTGGGGCGTCGACTGGGACGACGACGGCGACTGGGATTTAATCTGCGGCAATACCGCCGGTTACGTCTTTTTCTTCGAGAATTTGAGCGGCCCGGGCGTCGAGAATCCGCGCTGGGCGACTCCGGTCGCGTTGGCGAGCGAACCGGACGACGCGCTTCTCGCGGCGGCGCAAGCGTTAATTCCTGAAACCGCGGGTCTTGTTGAAATGCGCCGCGATGCGGCGTCGCCGATTCGGATAACCGCCGGGCCGAACGGTTCGATTCAAGGCCCGGCCGAGCCTAAGTGGGGGTATACGACGTTGTCGGTCGCGGATTGGGACGGCGACGGCTTGAAGGACGTCGTTCTTAACTCGATACTTGGCAACGTTTTTTGGTATAAGAACGTCGGCGAAAAGGGCGCGCCGAAACTGGCGCAACCGCGAGCGGTCGAAGTCGCTTGGGACGGCGAACCTCCGCGCCTCGCTTGGGGTTGGCGAAAGCCCCGGGGGAACGAGTTGTTGACGCAATGGCGGACGACGCCGGTCGCGCTCGACTGGAACGGCGACGGTTTAACCGATTTGGCAATGCTGGACGTCGAAGGTTATCTCGCGTTGTACGAACGGTTTAAAGCGACCGACGAGAAGAGCGGCGAAACGTCGCTCAAGCTCGCGCCGCCGAAACGCGTTTTCGTCGACGCGGTCGGGAAGCCGCTGCGCTTGAACTCCGGACGAGCGGGCGCGAGCGGGCGTCGCAAGATTTGCTTCGCGGATTACAACGGCGACGGCAAGCTCGATCTTCTCGCAAACGGAAGCAACGCCGACCTTTACCTCCAAACGAAAGCGGAGAACGGGCTTTACTACTTCGCGTCGGCGGGGGAAATCGACGCGCGCCCGATCAAGGGGCATTCGTCGAGCCCGACGACGGTCGACTTTAACGGCGACGGCGTTCCGGACCCGCTGGTTGGCGCGGAGGACGGGCATTTCTATTACAAGCGCAACGATTGGACGCCCGGTCAAACGGCGACGACGCGTTTCGAATCGGACGCGCTGGCGATCGAAACGACGTTGAAAACGGCGCGCTTGGAGGACGGCGCAAAGGCTTTCGCGAACCGGGATTACGTTTGGGGCGACGTCGCGTCGGAGTTGGCGGGGCGCGAGTATCCGCAAACCTTCGGCGGGACGCCGGTCGACGTCGTCGTGCGAGCGAAAAAAGCGACGACGGTCGAACTTCTCGTCGGGACGACTTGGCCGAAAAACGACGGCGCGTCGTACTTGGTTGGCGTTGAAAATAAAGAACTTGGCGCGACGTTGATCAAGGAAAACGCGGTCAAATACAACGACCGCGCGAACTCGCCGCTCGCGCTTTTCGAGAAGAAGTTGGAAGCCGGCGAAGTTTGGGTCGTTCCGGTTTCGACCTGGTCGGGAACGCTCGTTCTTTTTCCGAAACGGTAAAATAACTGTGTTTAGCGACGAGGTTCGAACGTGCGCGCCGAAACGACGCGAGACAATAAATCGTTCGAACATCGAGTCTTGAAAATTTTTCCGCCCCGTTTAAAGATAACGCGGGCGGTTTTCTTTTCAATATGAATCGACGCGCTTGTCGACAAAATTTATTCTTGGTTCTTCATCGAAAAAGAAAATTCGACGGATAATTTAGGCGCGCCGCAAGAATAACGTCGCGGCGTCGGTTGTCGCGTTGCGAAAAAGCGAAAAAACGAAAACGGAGGCAATCTGTTTGTTTACATGCTTATAGGCGCGTAAAGAAGAAAAACAATAATCTGTGAATTTGTCGTTGAAAAATGTTAAAACGCGCGATTCCGGTTTTTTGTACTTGACTTTGAGCGTTTTTATACTATCATATAGTTAATAGGCGACGCGAACTCTTTCGCCGGTCGCCGAAAAGCGTTGCGTTTACCGGCTTCGAGCTGGCGGTCGATCTTTTTATTGGGCCGCGAGTAAAATTCGGTAAAAGCCGACGCTTAATTGTTTGTCTTCGTTTTAATTTTTCGATAACCGATCGACTTTTTATATTGCGTTCGGTCGCGAAATCTTGCGATACGAACGCGGTAGGGGCCTGCCTAATTCGCCTGTTCTTCGAGCGGGCGAGTGAAACGGGGACGCGCGTTTGAACGACGTTTAAAACTTACGGAAATCGAGTCGTTGGGGCCGATCAAGACAAAACGAACGGCAAAAACGTTTCGATTTCCGGGAAGTTTTTCGCGAATTTTATACGGCGCGCCGCCGCGTTGTTAACGTTGTCGCAATATAGAATTTTGCGACGCGCCTACTTATTATATAGATCAAGGAGCCGCGCTATGCTGCAACGAATCGCCAAACTTGAGCGGGAAGTTAAAGAGTACCGTTCCAAATTTAAATCGACGTTTGAAGAAACCCGATTTAAGGAACGTTTAGAAGACTTCGCGGTGAAATTTGCGCCAATAAAGGCCGACGCTTCCAAACCGCCGCGTTTGGGCGTCGTCGGAACCGTTTCGTCCGGCAAAACGCAAACCGTCGAAATCCTGTTGGGCGACGTCGGAGGCGCGCTTGCCGAGCAGATCAACGCTAGCGCGACTACCGGAAATATTGTCGAATACGCCGTTTCGGTTCGAGAAGAAGGCGACGAGAACGATTTGAAGGCGACGTATTCCAACTGGGAAGTTCTTCTCTTAAACGAAAAGGAAATCAGACAAGTCTTCTTCGAAGTCGCGGAATTTCTTGCGGACGTTCTCAGGAGAGCCAGCAAGATCGACGAAAGAAACGCCCTAAACGCGCTGATCGAAAGAGCGAAAAATAACGCGCGAAATTATTACGACGAGATTGGCGCTTGGCTTCGACAAATGAGCAATTCGCCCGATTTCGAGGGGTTGGTTCAGGTCAAGCGCACATTAAAAGAACTGGATCGCCTTGCTCTTTGCGCCGAACAGGGGCGCCGCTGGTTCGGAAAGCGTTTACGCGTGTCGCAAAAACAAGCGGCGATACTTAGTCAATTTCAAACCGACGACAAAATTGACGCGGCGTTTCAAAAAAGCTTTCCCGATTACGCCAAGTACAAATACGTCGAAGACGAGCAAAACGTTACGGTAACGATTCCCGAGACCGAACCGGCGGCGGAGCTGTTGCCCTTTTTCGCGATGGTTCGCAAAATCTACGTCGACGTTAAAATATCGCGTCGTCTCGGAGATTACTACGGCTTGACCGGTCGTAACCTCCTCTTTTCGGATTGCCCCGGCTTTAACGCGGAAAATACGATGGCGCGCGACCACGCCCTTTGCCTCGTCGAGATGAACGCCGTCGACTGCGTTTTGTCCCTCGTTAAATCGGATGAGTTCTCAGAAGGCTCTCCTTTCAACCTGATCGCTTACAAAAAATGGGGCGACGCAAGAGAGAAAACAATTCTGGGCGTCAGTCAGTTCGACAAGTTTACCACCAGCGACCACGGCTGGCAGGCGTTGGACGCCTTGTTGACGAATCAAGGATTGCTCGCCGAAGAAACGGTTTTTCAAACGCTTGAAGGTTCGTTGGGGGATCTCTATCGTTTTTGCGAAGACAACGCTATGAGCGGCAACTTTGTTTTTTATTCGTCGTTTGCGTTTATTAATAGTTGCGCGCGGTTGTTTGAGTCCACCAAGAAAGTGGAGGATATTCGTCGCAACGAAGACGCGCGATTGTCGGGTAATCTCTCGAAGTGGCGGAGCCTCGCCGATAAATTGCCGCAAAACTCTTTCTTGCGCGCAATTTTGGAAAACTATGTCGCCGACGGCGGCGGGAGGAGCCTTGTCGGACGCCTTTTGAATATTGTCGAACAAAAAACGCACGCGCAACGCAGGCGGCTCGCGATCGATTTGAGCTACTGCGAGAGTGAGTGGCAAGACCTCAAACGCGACGTCGAAACGGCGGCGAAGAATCGACAGGACGCGGTTGCGCCGAAACCGGACGGCGATCCGAACGACGACGGCGACTGGAACCGAACGCTCGAAACATTGCAAAAATTTCGATATTGGCTCGAACCGTTTGACAACAAGATTCCCCCCGAGTTTGAAAAGTTCTTCGTCGAAAATTTTGAAAAACTAAGGGAACGCGTCGCGCGGAAGGCAAGCAGCCTAATCCACGAGACAATGGTATACGATAAAATGCCCGTGTGGGAAGCGTTGTTCCGTTCGCTCGACTCCGGTAATTTCACAATACCTATGGAAAAAGAACAGAACGCGCAAAATATGTGGAAACCGACGAACGCCGAGCCCTTGCGCAAAGCCTTCGCGAGCTTGTTAACGGCGATCCAAAAGGAGATTTTCACCTTTGCATACGGCAACGCGGAACGAGAGCGTCGGAAGTTGCGTCGCGATCCGAGGTCGACGATCGTCGACAAATCGTTCAAAGCTTACGTTAGGAAAAAGACGGAGCAAGCGTTCGATTGCAAGTTTCCTTCCAAATACGAGTTTGCTCAACTCTTCGCGCAAATGGAAAAAGCGTCGAAGAACCCCAATTTATCCGACGACGCTCGGAAAGGCGCGCAAACTTTTTGCGATTTTTACCGCCCAAAATGCGAAAAAGAGCAAACGTTCGACGCGACGCGACTACCGCTCTTGTTCGAAGATTTAATGAAAGATTTAATGGATTCGTGGGCGAAGGATCGTCCCGTCGAATCGTTTTGCCCTCATCAATCGACTCGCACGTTCGTTTGGGCTTACGAACTTTGGACGCAAGCGCCGGAAAATATTTCCGACAAGCAAAGACATTTAATGATGCTTTCCGAACTTCGCGCGAGTTATGAAGAGGCGGCGGCCTACTTTACGCGCGGAAACGTTAACTTCGTGAAAACGCACTATTTAAAGAGCCTGAAAGAACGCGGCTACAAAATTGTGCGAATTCTCGACAACGCGATCGCCGTTTGCCGCGATTGTTTGGCGTTAAACTCGGACGGCGGCTTGGACGGCGACGACTTGCTTGGCGGCGACTTGCTTGGCGGCGGTTTGGACGGCGGCGACTTGCTTGGCGGCGGTTTGGACGGCGGCGACTTGCTTGGCGGCGGTTTGGACGGCGGCGACTTGCTTGGCGGCGGTTTGGACGGCGGCGACTTGTCCTAAGAGCGAATATTAACGATATTGCGTCAAGAGGGGAACCGTCGCGCCGACGAGCGCCGTCCGACGAACTTTCCTTCTTGGCCGTCTCGTCTGAAAAGTCGAAGTAAAACCGCCGACGCGCAAGAACCGTTCGCATTAAGCACGGACGGTTTTTCCGTCCGCACGGTCGCGCCTTTACGCTTCAACGCGTCGCGATTCGAGCGGTTTTTACATTCGCGCAACACGAGAAGAATGAACAAAAACAACGGTTACATAAGGATTTATCTATAATGTCTATTAATTTTATTCCCGATCCGAACAACGGCTTGTTGCCAACGTTGGAATATCCGAGCGATTACGAGAAACGAGAATTCGATTTTGAGAACGTTCCGCAAGAATGGCAAACCTATATCAAAGAAGCCTACGACGCGGCGAAGCCGAGCGACGACGCCAATCTGCGACGCGTGACTCCCAACTGTAAAGCGAACGATGAACCGAGCGTTCCTTTTCCGTTTGTGCGCGGCGGACAACGTTATAAATTGAAACTTGCGCTGCTCGATTCGGCGGGCAGGGAGATCAAAGCGGAATATTCGCTGGCGCCGCGCAATATCGCCGAGAGTCCGGATTATTGGTTGGAAATTCAACCGCGTCAATGGTTTTTGTATTCTTACGACTCGAAAAATTCTCGCGACCTCGCCGCGATTCCGCTGAAAATCAAAATCGAACGCTTGCGCGCCAACGCGTCGCCTATCTCCGGATTCAAGGCGGAAATCGACCAAGCGACGATAAACGAAGCGCGCAGTTGGGGATATAACGGCCTCGAAGCGTGCGTGCAAGACTTGCAAAATAGAATCGACGAAGCGTTAAAGCGCGCGAAACAAGACAAAACCGATTTCGAACTCGTTGTTGACGCCTTTTATTTTCAGGCTTCCGAGAACGAATTAAAAAGCTTGCGAACAGAATATGGCAATCGTTTAAACGAATCGCGGCAAGCGCTGGAAGTCAAACTGACGCTTACGGCGTATTGCGACGACGCGAACGCCAAAGCGCAAAACTCCGGAAAGCAAGTCGCCGCCCAACCCGACGACGCTCGGAAATCCGGTCACGGTTGGGGACGGAAATCTAAGACTTCCGTCCCCGCTCCCGCGCCGGTTGCTCCGGGCGCCGCGTTCGTTCCGCCTACGACGGCGACGTTTAAAATCTGTTTTATGCCCCAAACAAGGATCAACGGTATTATCGCGCTCGATTTAGGCTTCTCGTCGTCGACGGCGGCGTTGTGGCTTCCGAGCTCTTCGGCGGACGAATTCTTGCCGAATTCGAAGGCGCAACTTGCTAACTACCGGGAAAATTTGATCAAATTTTTCAATACGGCGTCTCCTTTCTCGCAAGGGGACGGAAACGAATTGGCCGCGTGGGATAGTTTTTGCGTCAATCTCGCTGCCAACCTCGGCGTCGACGAAAATAATATGTCGGGGGACGCGGCGCGCCATAGTATTGTCGAACGTCTGAAACTCTGTAACGTTCAAAACAACGCATACGGCGATTTTTACAACTTCCTTCGCATTATGGAAAACACGTTTTACGCGCAAAAACCGATGGACGCGAAAAATAAAGATTACTTGCGTCTTCTTCGACGGCGGACGTCGGAAATTTATCGCGGCGCGCTTAACGTCTTTTCGTACAAACGCCATAGCGTGGAACTCCCCGTTTTCGACGGCGACAATCGGCTGGAAAGCGAATTTCAGCTGACGGACGACGAATTTTACCCGCAAGGCGAAATGGGCGCCAAGGTTAAAGAAAAGCGCGTCGAGCGGAAGGTGTTCGAAGAGGGAAAATTCAACTTTTACCGTTTTCCCAAGCGTAAGCTCGCGAACATTCACCTCAGCGCCGAATCGCGAAAGGTGTTTCAAGGCGCGTTGACGACGTTGTATAAAAAAGCTCTATCCGAGTTTTACAACCATATTTCGCTAAGAAGCAACGAATTCGACGACTGCGCTCCGAAAGTTATCGTTCTTTATCCGGCGACGCTTTCCGGCGACGCGCGACGCGAACTGACGCAACTTGCGCGCGAAATGGGGGGAGCGCGAGTTAGCTCCAAATACGACGAATCGATCGCGCCGTTGATTTTTTATTTGACGAAGTTAATGGGCAACTTCGACGAAATCGGCCCGGAAGCGTTTAAAGTAAAGTGTCGTCGCGCGAAGTACGACGAGAGTTCGAAAGAATGGTTCCATAATATGCTCATCGTCGACGTCGGGATGGGAACGACGGACGTGTCGCTGGTTCGTCTCAAGATGACGGAACAGTGGCCGAGCGTGGGTAAGGACTTGGGCGGCCGAGTCTATAAATTCGAACCGATGTTGTTAGGTTCGATGGGATTCGAGGACGTGTCCGGCAATACTTTTACGAAAGAGATTTATCTGTCGCTTAAAGAACGGATCGCCGAGATTCTTCGACCGGGTTGCTTCGTCGGCGTCGAGAACGACGAGGAACGCCAAAGAATTGCCGACAAGATTGTGCCGACTCAATTTTTCGGCAAAACCGGTTTGGAGCGCGAGAAGCTGGAGGAACGCTTTAGCTTTTTGTGGAATTTGGCCGAACAGATCAAAATTTATTTTAGCGAAAAACACGCGTCTAGCGATTCCGGGCGTTCCGTTCCCACCGAGATTAGATTTTCCGACGTGCAAGAGAGAGCATACGAGCGCTTGCGCGAGTTATTCTCGGAGGGGAATGATGGGCAGTGGAACGAGGATGACTTATGCTTCCGCAACGAGGATTTCGTGAAGGCGCAGAACACGATTGTCGTCAATATCGAAAAGCGAGCGCGAACCCTTGCGGTAGTCGCGCTTAATCAAGCGTATAAAAACGAACGGAAGCGAGTCGGGACGGAACGACCGTTTGAAAACCTGTCTTTCGACGGCGTGGACAGCATCGTTTTGTCCGGGCGTTCGTCGCAACTTCCCGAGGTTGAGCGAAAATTCAAACGTTCCGTCGCCGAGCATTGCGTTTCGTCCGACGCGGGCTCGCGTCCTTTCGCGCATCCGTTTACGGAGATTACCTTCGAGCCGAAATACGCGAAAACGGCGACGGCTGTCGGCGCGGTGTTGGCGGAAAGAATGTTCGAAAGCGCGTATGCAAACCATGTGAATACTTCGATTGAATACGGTTTGTGCAATAAAGACGTCGACGTCGACAATCTTTTCTTCAACGTCAGCGCCAACTTTAGCCCGAACGGTCAGCCGCCGATTTTCAATCTCCAAGACGAACTTTACTTCTGCGACTTTACCAGAATGCCGCGAAGGCAATCCGGGTACGGGATGGAGATTGGGCAAAAGTTTCGCGGCGTACCGCGGAGGGTTAACATAGCGCGCTCTATTGGCGAGGATGCAACCGCAAGCGCGGCGCTGAACTTTGCGACGTTAGACGCGGACAATCGTATAGTTCAACTGCGCGCAGTGAATGCCCAAGCCAATATTGCCGTTCAATACGAAATTACCTACGGCTTAATCTTGTACGCTTTGCTCGTGAAAACAAACGCTAATGGCGATTACACAGTCGGTTACACGGATCGTCTTGAAGGCTTGTCCGAACCCGTCGTCATTCCGATTCCTAAAGAGAAGAAGGCTTTTAAGAAAGGGACCGACGGGAAGATTAATTTGGTATGCGACATTGTTTGGTCGGATCAATCGAACGTTATGAATCCCCTTTTCAAAGCGGGCGTTACGATCGATCGTTGTTTCCGCACGTCTTACTTGGACAACGAAGAGTTGAAAAAACTTAAATATTGCTATTTCGACGGCAAGAATTCTCTTTCCGGGCGAACGCGCGCGGGCACGATTGCTTTTTTCCTTCGTTCTACGGCGCAAGGGGGGGGAGACGACGGCTTGAAGTCTTTCAAGGTGGAAGACCTAAGAATCGACGAAGGGGTTAAAGCCTATATCGAGAATAACCAAAATTCGCCGAATCCGCGATACCGCTTGAATATGACGCTTGCCGTCGACGAAAACGGGGAGTCCGGCGCGTTGATTCTTTTTGTCGGCGACGACCACCCGCCGTACTGGGAAACGGAGGATTTTAGCGAATGGCTCAAGCAGGAAAACCAAGAGATGGTCTATCGAGAAAAAATCAACGCCCCGAACACGCCGACGGACGCGAACGATCCGTTCAACGGAACGCTGTAATTGTTGAAGTTCAAACGGCTTAACGGGGCGTTGCGCCCCGATTTTTCCACGTTTATTTGCGAAAAACCGGGGCGCGCGTTTTTATTTCTTGCCGTTCGTCCCATTCCTTTGCTTTTTTGTCGTTGATTTAACCTGAGCGCTAAATTCGGGTTTCGCCGTTTGGCGCGTTGCGACGTAGACTCTGCGCCGCAACGCGCCAAAAGGCCCGCGACGTCGGCTTAAAACCGGTGGTTCCGCCCAAGCGTAACCGACGCAAACCTTGGATTTACAACAAAAGACTTTACAAACGCCGCAACGGAGCCGAACATTTCTTTCGACGTATTCTTGAAGACTTCCGACCTATCGCGACGCGCTGCGACAAGATCGACGCAATGTTTTTAGCGTTTTTAAACTTTGTAACAATCGTTATTTTACCAAAGTGTTAGCGGCAATAAACCACGTTGCCTATGTTGCATAACACGAATTTTAACATATTATTAGCGCAAGTAATAGGAGATAAAATATGCCAGGTTTGTTGTTTTCGGCTTATCAAAAATTCTACAGCGCGGTTTTATGTTTAGGGCGTGTTGTTATAATTTATTCCCCTGCTTGCGCAACCGTTGCGAATATGGTATAATGCGCGTATGAGAATCACGAAAAAACAATACAAAAAAATTGAGCCGTATTTGCCGAAACCGCGCGGAAATTTTGTCGTCGACCACTTAACTGTTTTGAACGCAATACTTTACGTTGCCGAGAACGGTTGCAAACAGTGCGCGTTGCCTCGACGCTACGGGCATTGGAACACGGTCTATCGTCGCTTTCGACGTTGGACCGAAAGCGGCGTTTTGTCGCAAGTGATGGAAGTTCTTCAAAAAGAAGCGCTTAGCGACGCCGATTTTTCGGTTTTATCGTTGGATTCGACGTTCGTAAAAGCGAGTCCATGCGCCGCCGGCGCTTTAAAAAAACGGACCGCAGGCGATCGGTCGGACGAAGGGCGGTCGAACGACCAAAATTTATGCGATCGTCGCCGGGCCGAAGATTCCGGTCGCCCTAAAACTCACGCCTGGGAACGCTGGCGACGCGCCCGTCGGGCGAGAAATTCTCCGAAGCCTTAACGTCAAACGACTTAAATCGAAGTTTGTTTTAATGGATCGCGCTTACGAGGGCGACGAAACGCGTCAAA
>JAGBDD010000112.1 GCA_017937685.1 Thermoguttaceae bacterium
CGCCGTCTCGCGCCGCTTCCGCGACTTGCGCGGACTCGCCGTCTTGCGCCGCTTCCGCGACTTGCGCGGTCTCGCCGTCTCGCGCCGCTTCCGCGACTTGCGCGGACTCGCCGTCTTGCGCCGCTTCCGCGGTTTCGTCGTCGCGAATCAATTTTTCGACGACTTGGCAGTTATATTCGAGATAACTGGAAAAACCGAACGCGTTCGCGACCCGACGGTTGAACGTCAGCTCCGTCCGCAACGTCAGCCCGCGTTCGCGGTCGAAGAGCGCGCGACCGCTAAAAAGCCGCTCGGCAAGCGCGCCCTCGACGACCGGATCGTCGACGATCGACATTAACGTCGTCGTAAAGGAAATCGTCGCGAATTTCTCGTCGACGCTCTCTAAGCGGAACCGCTCGACGACGCGATACGGACGGACGACCTCGTCCCCGCCCTTCAAATAGAGCGCGTAAGGAACCGTCCAAACGTCGCCGACCGCGACCGGCTCGGTCGGGAACGGAACCAAAACGTTCGAATCGCCCTCGCGCCCTTGGTACTCGGCGACGAGCTTCTTTTTGTCGGACATAACGCCGCAAGGGTTGACGTCGAACGTCTCCAACACGACGCCGATCGCCTTCTCGGTTCCGAACGCCGCGATCTCCTTCGGGACGACCAAATCGCGTTCGCTGTCGAAGTCGATCGGGTCTTTGCCCTCTTCGTTTTGGCGCAGAATCATCCGGTCGATCTCGTGCCGCGCCGCCAATTTGCCGTCGGCGCCGCGTTCGCCGAAATCCCAGCGCCGGAACGCCGTCGACGACGTTTCGGTCGTCGTTTCTTTCCCGGCGTAAGAGACCTTTTTGCGCACCTGGTGAACGACGTTCCAACGGAGCGACGCGTTCGGCTGAAATTTGTACTCGAGCCGATATTTCGGACGTTCGTCGGCGCCCTCCGTTTCGGAACGGGCCAAGGTCGGCGCGACGGTCGTTCGGTCGGCGGCGTATTTTTGGCGCGTCTCCTCGTCGACGAGCGTTTCGTCGAACCCAACCGCCTCTTCCTTGGCGCCTTCTTCGCTGAAAATATCGGCGAAACGTTCGGTTGCGCCGCCTAAAAGTTCCGCGGCGTCCGAGTCGGCGACGTCGGTTTTATTTTCGCCGTCTTCTTTATTTTCCCTATTTTCCTTTTTTTCTTCAAACTTATTATTCCCGTTATTCCGTTCGTTTCCTTCGACTTGCGCTTCGGATTCGTCGATTTTTGGAAAATTTTCTTCTTTTTCCGCGCAACCGACGGCGTATAATAACGAGAAACCGAGGAAAGCTCGCGCGATCGCGGCGCGTTTTTTGCGTTGGGTCGTCATTTTGCGTTTTCCTTGCGACGTTCCGACAAACGGTCGAAAAGCGTCTCGCCGGTCGCCGTTTTTCGTCGAACGAGACGCGAAATCGAAAAATCGAGTTAATCGGGACAACCATAACCAATTTTTTTTTCCGCGTCCAGAGCAAAAAACGTTCGCCAGCTCCTCGACGAGCGTTCGCTTCGACAGTCGCTTCGTCGCGTTCGCGCTTTCGTTCCTCGCTTCGCGTCGTTCGGTTCTTTTTTGCCGTCGACGCGAACGGAAAAAAGAAATTTTTTTCGTTCGAATAAAAAAAATTTCGCGGTTCGCGACGTAAAAAAAGGGGGAATCGCCGTTATTTTTGAAAAAAATTTCGCGCGGCTTTTCCGGGTCGCTGGACGAATCGCACGAATCGACTACAATAGATAAGACGACGCTCGCCGCCGAACTCGACGCCTTCGGCGTTCCTTCGGCGCGCGGTTTGACGTTATACCTCGGCTTCCCCTTCCGCCGAACTTCGCGCCGACTCCGACGCGGAGCCCGAATCGGAAGGCGCCGGAGTCGCCAGTATAATAATATTGAGAAGAAGAAAAGAATATGCCTTACGAGCGATTTACCGAACGAGCGCGCAAAGTGATGCAATTCGCGCACCAGGAAGCGCTCCGTTTCAATCACGAGTACGTCGGAACGGAACACATCCTCCTCGGTCTTATTAAAGAAGGAACCGGCGTCGCCGCCAATATCCTTAAGAAGATGGGCGTCGACCTCCGCACGATGCGTTTGGAAGTCGAAAAGCTCGTCCGCAGCGGCCCCGATTTGGTTACGATGGGACGCCTGCCGCAAACGCCGCGCGCTAAAAAGGCGCTCGAACACGCGATCGAAGAGGCGCGCCGTCTGAAGCATAATTACGTCGGGACGGAACACCTCCTTCTCGGCTTGCTGAAGGAACACGACGGCGTCGCGGCGCAGGTGATGATGAACCTCGGGCTCAAACTCGACGACGTTCGCGAAGAAATTTTGACGACGCTCGGCGAAGCGGCCGAAAGCGGCGATCTCGACGATCGCGGCGGTTTTAACGGCGGCGCCGCGTCCGACGATTCGTCCGCTTCCTCCGGCTCGAGTTCGACCGGTTCGGAACGCTCGTCCTCGACCGGCGACGCGGCGGCTCGCCCCGGCAAGTCGAAGACCCCGGCCCTCGACTCGTTCGGTCGCGACCTGACGGAACTCGCGCGCCAAAAGAAACTCGATCCGGTAATCGGTCGCGAAGCGGAAATCGAACGCGCGATGCAAATTTTGAGCCGCCGAACGAAAAACAATCCGGTTCTCCTCGGCGAAGCGGGCGTCGGCAAGACGGCGATCGTCGAAGGGTTCGCGCAACGCGTCGTCGACGGCAACGTCCCGGAAATCTTGATGGACAAGCGCGTCGTCGTTCTCGACTTGGCGATGATGGTCGCCGGAACGAAGTACCGCGGTCAATTCGAAGAGCGCATTAAAGCGTTGATGAACGAAGTCCGTCGCACCAAAAACACGATCCTCTTCATCGACGAAATGCACACGCTCGTCGGGGCCGGCGGGGCCGAAGGCGCCATCGACGCGGCGAACGTCCTGAAACCGGCGCTCTCGCGCGGCGAAATCCAATGCATCGGCGCGACGACGTTCGACGAGTATCGCAAGTACATCGAAAAAGACAACGCGCTCGAACGCCGCTTCCAAACGGTCGTCGTCAACCCGACGTCGGCGCAAGAAACGGTCGAAATCCTCAAAGGGCTGCGCGAGCGTTACGAAAATCACCACCGCGTTACGATTACCGACGACGCGCTCGAAGCCGCCGTCGAGTTGTCGGAGCGTTACATTTCGGCCCGTTGCCTCCCGGACAAAGCGATCGACGTGATCGACGAAGCCGGCGCCCGCGTCCGACTCAAGACGATGACGCGTCCGCCCGACTTGCACGACCTCGACCGCCGCTCGGAAGACCTGCAACAGCAGAAAGACCGCGCGGTCGCCGACCAAGACTTCGAACAAGCGGCGCTCCTTCGCGACCAAATCGACCAAATCCGCAAGGAAAAGGACGAACTGCAGAGGGAATGGCGCGACAAACTCCAAGAAACGAACGGCGTCGTCGACGCGACGGTCGTTTCGGAGGTCGTTTCGCTCATCACCGGCGTTCCGCTGACCCGCCTTACGACGGAAGACTCGAAGCGTCTCGTCCAAATGGAAGACGAGTTGCACCGTCGCGTCGTTAGCCAACACGAGGCGATCGAAGCGATTTCGAAGGCGGTTCGGCGCAGTCGCAGCGGCGTCCAAGACCCGAAACGCCCGATCGGCTCCTTCATTTTCGCGGGCCCGACCGGCGTCGGTAAGACGTTGCTCGCCAAGGCGTTGGCCGAGTTTATGTTCGGCAACGAAGACGCGCTCGTTTCGATCGATATGAGCGAGTATATGGAGAAGTACAACGTCAGCCGTTTGGTCGGCGCGCCTCCGGGATACGTCGGGCACGACGAGGGCGGTCAGCTGACCGAAAAGATTCGCCGCCGTCCGTACTCGGTCGTTTTGCTCGACGAAATCGAAAAGGCGCACCCGGACGTTTTCAACATTCTGCTTCAGGTGTTGGAAGAAGGTCGGTTGACCGACAGCTTCGGTCGCGTCGTCGACTTCAGGAACACGATCCTGATTATGACGACAAACGCCGGCGCCGAGGCGATCAAAAACGAGTCGGCGTTCGGTTTCCAACGCCCGGACGCCGACGCGTCCTACGCCAATATGAAACAACGCGTTACCGACGAAATCGAACGCGTTTTCCGACCGGAATTTATCAACCGTTTCAACGATATTATCGTCTTCCGCCACTTGAACGAAGCGGACTTGAACGCCGTCGTCGATATGGAGTTGAAGAAACTTCGCGGTCGTTTGGCGGAGAAGAACCTGCGCCTCCTCCTTTCGGACGAAGCGAAAGAACTCCTCGTCAAACGCGGGAGCAACTTCGATTACGGCGCGCGCCCGTTGCGTCGAGCGATCGAGTCGCACCTCGAAGACCCGTTGTCGGAAGAACTCCTTCGCGGCGCCTTCGACGAAGCGGACGTTATCGTCGTCGACGTTAAGGAAGACGAAACTCAAGACGCCGACGCGTCGGAAACGGAAAAACGCAAACGTCTCGCGTTCGAGGCGAAAAAACTCGCCGACCTGACGCCGGAACAACTCGAATCGGACGCGATTAAGAATTATTGCGTCAAAAAAGTCGAGCCGTCGACCGACGCGGAAACGGAAACGCCCGCCGCGACCGACGAAGCGCCCGCCGACAAAAAAACCGACGACGCGGAATAATCGCTTCCGTCGTTAAAACCGTTCGCGTCGAACCGTTTTTTACCGTTCGACGCGAACTTTTTCCCAACGAAAACGCCGTCGCCGAGTTTCGACTCGACGACGGCGTTTCGTTATTTCTTACCCGGTTTCTCCGTTTTAACGTTTCCCTTAACGCTGCGAACGCGGCCCGGCGGCGAGTTCGTCGCGGTTCAAGAGTTCGAAATCGTTCGCGTCGCGGTTCCGGAACTTCGGCTCGATCCAGCGCGACTTAGCGTCGTGTTTGGTCGCCTTGCGGTACTCGTCGAACGTCAAACTTTGCGGATTTTTCGCGTCGTACCAGAAGAATTTCTCCCCTTCTTCGCGCGGCAAAACGCTCTCGTCCGGCGTCCAATAGACGTTGTCGTCGATTCGGTGTTCGCCGATTCGGTTGTGATAGAACCAAACGAAGTGTTGAACCGTTCCGCAAAAAACGTTTTTGCGGATAATAACGTCGACTTTCTTCGCGTCGAGGCCGTACCCGAGAAGGGGCGTCGCTCGAGGATTCGGGCGTTGCGCGTGTCCCCAACAGTTCCCCATATCGACGCAGAGATTCCGCTCGAAAATCAAATTTTCGACGACGGTTTCCGGGTGCGAGAACCAAATCTCGAACGCTTGCTCGCAGTCGAACATCGTGTTGTCGCGAATCGCCAAATTCCGCGAAACCGCTTTTTCCGGCCCTTGCGTCGTTACCGCGACGTCGTAAATTCGGGAAAATCGGCAAAACTCGACGACGCAATCTTCGGAGCTTTCCCAAAATTCGACGCCGTTCCCGTACCGCGTCCGACGTCCGGCGCCCCCTTCGCGGTAAAGGTCGCCGCCGCCGATCCAGTCGAAATCGCAGTTCCGAACGACGCAGCGTTTCGCCCCGTTGAGCGAAATCCCGTGCGCGGCCGTATGTGAAAACGCGATATTTTCAATAACAACGTCGTTCGCGTTACAAATACAAGTATTCGTTCGCAACGGCGCTTCGATTCCCTCGAACGCGACGCCGGGATTCTCGTCGCTCAAGACGTAAAGGCGTTTCGTCGCCAAGTCGAACCAAAAGTCGTTCGGCGCCTTCAATTCGTCGAGCGACCAACGCTTGAACCCGGCGAACTCGCGTTCGTCGGCGGTCGGGAGGAAGCGTTTCGTCGCCGCTTTCGTTTCCGGATCGAGAAATTCGAGCGTCGCGGGCGTCGACGCGGCGTCTCCGTTTTGCCAACGGGTCAAGACCAAGTTCCCGACGTCCTCGACGAGCCCGACCGACCGCCGTTCGACCGCGCGAGCCGTTCCCGGGACGAAGTCGAATCGCGCCCCGTTCGGAATCGCGCCGCCGAAAAAGAAAGTGAGCCGGGCGTCCTCGGCGTCGACTTTCGACGAAACGATCAGCTCGTATTCGCGCCATTCCGGGCCGAACTCGAGCCGGTCGCAAGCGACGTCGCCGTAATTCGTCCAAGGTTTCCCGGACATAAAGAAGCTCGGGACGGACGCGTCGATCGAAAACGGAACGGTCGAGCGAGCGCGGAAACGCCAAGCGAGCGTCAGCCCGGCCCGCGTCGGGAAACCTTGCGCCGTCCATTGCAAAAACGTCTTTTTCGACCCCGACTTTTCGCATTTTAACGAATATCCGGGCGCGCCGTCGAGTTCGACGAAGGCCGCGTGTTCGCTCGACGCTTCCGCGTCTTCTTCCGTATAAACGCCCCAACCGCCGCCGGCGAAACGCTCGACCGCGTCCGCGACGCCGCCGACTTCGCCATATTCGCCGCTTTTCCCGATTTCGCCGTTTTCGCTATTCCGATAATTCCCCCCGTCTTGGACGTCTTCGCCAATATTCCCAACCGCTCCGGTCGTTCCGAAATCGCCGACTTCGCCCAAAGCGCCCGAATTAACGTCGTTCGACGGCAAATCGACGATTTCGTCCGGCGCGGTCGCCCAAATCGAGCGGCTCGGGTCGTCGATTTTCGTCCAAAATTCCGGCGAACTCAAGTCGACGCTTTGCAAGATTCGCGGTTTCGCCCCGTCCCCGTAATCGGAATAAACAACTGGTTTCCCCTCGCTTCCCGATTTTGCCCGGAGCGTTCCCCGCCAAACGCGGTCGCGGCGGAACCGAACGACGTCGCCCGGTTCGAGCGCCGCTTTGTCGAGCCGGGAAAGCGTTCGCCAAGCGGTTTCGGGCGATTTCCCGTCGTTCGCGTCGTCGCCGCCCGCCGAGTCGAGAAAATACTCGGTCGCAAACGCGACGTTTCCGCCGACTCCGCCGTTAAAACCGACAAATCCATTCCAACCGTTCGCGTCCGCGCCAATCCAACCGGCGACGAACGCCAACGCGACCGCCGCTCGACCGCGCCAACCGCCGCCGACGTTTCTTTGTTGAAGGGCAATTTTCCTCATTTTTTTCCTCGTCGCAATATTTTCCTTATCTTTCGCGCCGTTTTCTCGGCCTATTTTCTCTATTTTAACGGCGCCGCCGGTCAAAAGTTCTAAAATTTCCTTGACAAAGCGTCGTCAATTTCTTAAAATAAACGACGTTCGACGCCGTGAACGCGACTATTGTACCGTTTCGCGACGTTCGACGCAACGGAAGTCGGCGTAAAATTGCCGGAAAACCGAAAAATCCGCTGTTTTCCCCTTCCCTTAAAAACGCCCGCCTTACCCAATCCGCCCTATTTAACGCGAAAAGAGCCCAAAATGATCGAATATTCTCTCGTCGTTCCCGTTTTCAACGAAGAAGAAAGCCTCCGCCTCCTTTACGACGAAATCGTCGCGGTCGCCGAAACGCTCTCCGCCAAGATCGAACTGATCTTCGTCGACGACGGTTCGAGCGATTCAAGTTGGACGATAATCGAAGAACTCGCCGAAAAAGACGAGCGCGTTCGCGGAATCCGTTTCCGTCGCAATTTTGGCAAGGCGGCGGCCCTCGACGTCGGTTTCAAAGCGGCGACGCTCCCGATCGTGATGACGCTCGACGCCGACTTGCAAGACGATCCCAAGGAAATTCCGGACTTCCTCCGCTTGATCGACTCCGGGTACGACGTCGTTAGCGGTTGGAAGCAGACGCGGCACGACCCTTGGCATAAAGTCTTGCCGAGCCGCGTTTTCAACGGAATGGTCAGCCGCCTCACCGGCGTCAAACTGCACGACCATAACTGCGGAATGAAGTGTTATCGGCGCGAAATTTTCGACGAAATCACCTTGTACGGCGAGCTTCACCGCTTCGTTCCGGTCTTGGCGGCGGCCCGCGGTTATAAGGTTGGCGAAAAAGTCGTCCAGCACCGCGCCCGCAAGTTCGGCGTCTCGAAATACGGCTTCAACCGCTTCGTTAAAGGCTTCCTAGACCTTTTAACCGTCAAATTCGTTACCGGCTACGGCCAACGTCCGCAACACCTTTTGGGTACGTTCGGCCTTTCGGCGTTCGGAATCGGCGCCGCGACGCTCGGCTGGATGGCGTTGCGCTGGGTCGTCGCGCGTCTTCCGTTGATCGACGTCGGCGAATATTACCTCTCCGGTCGCCCGGCGGTCGTTTACTCGGCGGCGCTGATGTTGCTCGGCGCGCAGCTTCTCTCGGTCGGCGCGATCGCGGAGCTTTTCGTCGCTTACCAAAACCGAAAAGATCGCGAATATTCGGTCAAAAAGACGGTCGGTCGCCCGTCGAAAACGGAAAAAGACGCCGATTAAGCCGATTTCAACGCCGATAATTTTCCCGCCAAGACGCCGTTTTTCCCCTTTTTATTATTAATAAGGCCAAAATCGCGCCGGTTCGCCGAAGTTTCCGCTCGAAAACGCCGATTAAAACGATTACAACGGAAAATAATCGCCGACGCGTTCGAGCCGCTCGGAAGCTCGCGTCGCGCCCCCTTTTGAAAAAAACAAACGGGGGTATAATGAAAATGTTTGACACGTTCCGATTTGGCGCCGAACGCTTCCTCTTGCTCGTCTAGTCGACGACTTGCGAACCGTTCGCGCCTCGGTTATCGAAAAATTTCGCGAACCGCCGACGCGAGCGGGCCTCCGATTTCGTCGCGGCGCGGCGGGTTTTAATTGCGCAAAGAGCCTAATTTACCTAAAAGGAACCAAAATGGCCGATTTAATCCTTTATCACGGCGGTTTGACCGAACCGGTTTGCCGCGCGATTCCCGCCGATCAACTCGACGCTTACGCGAAAAAAGCGGCGACGCTCGTTAAAGTTCCGGTCAGCGACGCCGACCTTTCGACCGTCTACCGTTGGGGCGACGGCGCTCTCACCCCGCTCGAAGGCCCGATGGATTCGGCGACGTTCAACCGCGTTCTCGACGAATCGGTTATCGAATACAACGGCAAAAAATACGCTTGGACGATCCCGCTCTCCCTCCCGGTTACGACGGAACTCGCGAAGACGCTTAGCGCCGGTCAAGAAGTCGCGCTCGTCGACAAAAACGACAATATCGTCGCGACCCTTGAAATTTCGGACGTTTTCCCTTGGGACAAACCGCGCTACCTGAAATCGGTTTACCTCACCGAGCGAACCGACCACCCCGGCGCCGATATGGTTCTCGTCAACGACGCGGACAAAGACTACCTCCTCGGCGGTAAAATCAACGTTTTCCCGCAACCGAAGAACCCGGCGTTCGGCAAGTACGTCCTTTCGCCGAAAGAAGTTCGCGCGCTGATCGCCGAACGCGGTTGGGAACGCGTCGTCGCTTTCCAAACGCGCAACCCGCTCCACCGCGCTCACGAATACGCGCTCGTTTACGGGCTCGAAAAACTCTTGAAAGACGGTTTCAACGCCGGCGCCTGCTTGAACCCGCTCGTCGGCGAAACGAAGGGCGACGACGTCAACGCCGAAATCCGCATGTCGACGTACGAAAAACTGATCGCCGACCGCGCGCTCGGCGAAGGCGACTCGGACGGCGAACTTTGGTCGAAACTCGGCGAAGAAGTTCCGGATCGCGTCGTTCTCCTCGGTCTCGACATCAAGATGTTCTACGGCGGCCCGAAAGAAGCGGTCATGCACGCGATTTACCGTCAAAACTTCGGTTTCACCGACGTTATCATCGGCCGCAAACACGCCGACGCGCCGTATAAAGACGGCACGGCGATTTGGGGCGACTTCGACGCGCAAGAAATCTTCGACAATTTGAACGGCGATTTGCAAGAAAAACCGCTCAAAGTCGGTTTCGCGGCTTACTACGAGTCGATCGGTCGCGTCGACCTGATGGAAAATCACGCGGACGAAAAACCGGTCTTCATCTCCGGCAAAGCGGTTCGCGCGACGCTCCAACAAGGCGAACAAGTCGACCCGCGCATTATGCGTCCGTCGACGAGCGCGATCCTCGCCGCCGCGATGAAGCAAAACTAAGCGCAACGAGCGCTTAGGCCTATAACTAACGCTCGACGCTTCTTTCCAAGACGCGTCGAGCGTTAGTTTTTAACGATAAAAACGGTTCCAACGGCTCAAAGTCGCGTCTCTTTCGACGTTTGGCTCGCGTTGGCGTTGTTCCAGCTCTCGGCGCCGCTGAACGTTCTCTTAGGTTGGCGCCTCTTCCGCGAACGCGGCGTCGTCCAAAAACTTTTCGGCGCGACGGTCGCCGTCGGCTGCGCGGCTTGCGTCGTTCTCTTCGGTTGAAAACCAAGAAAGCCGCTCGTCCGCAAGCGCCAAACGATTCTTTCCGTCTCTACTAACGACGAGATTTACGTCCTTCTCGGTCGTCCCCCGGAAAACCGACCGTTTTCGAAAAATAAACGCGCTTTCCCGCCGCCCAAGCCGACGCGCCCGTTAATATCGCTAAAATCATCACGACCAACATTCTAAAATTTTTTAACGCAATCTTCCGGCGCCGTTTGGTCGTTTTTGCGGTTGTTTCTGTCTTTTAAGGTTGAAGGGCGCGAGATTCAAGAGAAAAATCGACCGCCCGCCGCGTTCGACCGTCGAGCGCGGCTTCTCTCAACGCCAATTTAAAGGAGATAAACAAAATGGGCAAAGAGAAATTCGCTCAACCCTTCCAAACGCCGGGTTCGCCAACCTCGACGCCGCCGGAAACGTCGCTCAAACGGTTGTTCAAATTGGGCCTCCAAACTCCAATCTTGGACAAAATGGACATTTTTCAATGCATCGACTTCGCCGCCGGATGCGGGTTCCAATCGCTCGAAATCGCCGCGTAGCCGCCGTTGCCTGAAGGACAAGAGCCAAGTCGACGTTACGCCGACGTATGTCATATCAATCCCGACGAAATTCTCGTCCCCCAAAAAGGTCGGGCCTATGCGGAGAAAATTCTCGCTTATGCAAAAGAAAAGGGGGTTGAGTTATCGGCGCTTCTTTACTGCGCTAACCCTATCGTCGAGTCAACGGAACGCGAACACTTGCAAAAAGTTATTCGCGCGGCGGCGGTTCTTAATATTCCTACCGTCGTTTGTTTTGTCGGACGCAAACCCACCAATAATATCGACGACAACTTCGACCGTTTCAAAACGGAATTTAAGCCGATTATTCAAACGGCCGAAGAGTGCGGAGTGAATATTGGAGCGGAAAACTGCCCTATGCTCTTCGATTCAAAACAATGGCCGGGCGGTCTGAACTTGACGTCGAGTCCCGCCAATTGGGAGCGCGCGTTCGAAATCTTTCCAAGCGCAAACTTTAATTTGACGTATGACGCAAGCCATTTTTGTTGGCTCGGAATCGATCCCGTCGCGCCGCTTCTCGAGTTCAAAGATCGCGTGGTTCATATTCATGCAAAGGATCTTGCGGTACGCCGAGAAAAATTGGAGCGCGTCGGTATTCTCGGGTATCCGCTCGACTATATGGAACCTGTGCTCGTAGGAAGGGGCGACGTCCCGTGGAATCGTTATTTCGACGCGATTTATCGCATCGGTTTTCAAGGTTCCGTCTGCCTTGAGTTCGAAGACAAGCGCTTCGAACCGAAAAAGAGCGAGGACGACGAAATCACGCGCCGAGCGATTTTAAAGGCTAAACGCTTCTTAGATCAGTTCGTCGTCTGACGCGTTCAACGGTCGTTCAAGCGTTCGACGTTGGAAAAACGTTTCGCTTTCTCGTTCGTTGAAAGCGGCGGGGTTCGCGGCGTCGGACGCTCGGGCGGTTCGCCGATTTTCGACGCGTCGACGGCGGTTTGTCCAAACGTTAGCGCGCAAAAATTCCGGCGTCGGTTTTCAAAAAAATCAAAAACCGCCGTTTTTTCCCCGTTTCGTCGTCGTTTTCCCGCTCGACTTCGCGCTGGAAACATCGACGCGTCGACATTCTCTCCCGCCTCAACGCCGGAGAGAACGCGACGGCGCCCAACGGCTAACGCGGCGGCGCTCCGATTTCGCGCTCTTTCCTTATATTAATATTAGTCGATTTTCGCGCCCGGAACAACTCGTCGCGTCCCCCAAAAAATCCGGCAAGTCGAGTTCCAACCCGATTTCGCGCCGGGAACGGCGCGGCGCGACTTCTTCCGACGTCAAATCTAGTCGAGTTCCAACTCGATTTCGCGTCGGGAACGGCGCGGCGCGACTTCTTCCGACGTCAAATCTAGTCGAGTTCCAACTCGATTTCGCGCCGGGAACGGCGCGGCGCGACTTCTTCCGACGTCAAATCTAATCGAGTTCCAACCCGATTTCGGCGCCCGGGACGGTCGAGAAAAGCGGCTCCGCGTCGCGAGCGTTTAAGCGGACGATCAAGTCCGGAACGGCGCGCAAACGGTCGAGAACCGGTTTCGGGAGGCGGCAGCG
The DNA here is from genome assembly GCA_017937685.1 of Thermoguttaceae bacterium. Classification (GTDB taxonomy): domain Bacteria; phylum Planctomycetota; class Planctomycetia; order Pirellulales; family Thermoguttaceae; genus RUG369. The sequence goes on from JAGBDD010000112.1 coordinate 12,326, forward strand.
CACCGTCGTTCGGCCCCGTTCGCCGTCGTATTCCCGCGACAACACTTCGCCGTCGCGAGCCAGCGCCGCCGGCGTCTTCCCGTCCGCGATCGACGTTTCGACGTAAACGTCCAAAAATTCGCGACTCAACGCTTCGCTGACCGCCGCCGTCAAGCGGTCGAGGCCGATCCCCTCCTTGACGCTGATCGGAATCGCCGTCGGATAACGGTCGATCAACGCCGAAAGGGTCGACTCCGACTCGATCGCGTCGACTTTATTCAACGCCAAAATCGCGTCCTTCTCGTCGATTCCGAGCCGCTTCAAGACCTTGTTCGCCGCCGCGATTTGGTCGACGACGTCCGGCGCGCTCGCGTCGGCGACGTGAATCAGCAAGTCCGCCGTCGTCGCCTCTTCGAGCGTCGCCCGGAAACTCGCGACCAAGTGGTGCGGCAGGTCGCGGACGAAACCGACGGTGTCGCTCAACAGAATCGGGCCCCAACCGGGAAGCGACCAGCGCCGCGTCCGGGCGTCGAGCGTCGCGAACAACATATTTTGCGCGAAAACGTCCGAATTAGTCGCCGCGTTCAAGAGCGAACTTTTTCCGGCGTTCGTATAACCGACCAAGCAGACGCGGCGGCTTTCGCTCCGCGCTTCAACCTCGCGCTGTTTGCGGGAATGAATCTCCTCCAACTCCCGTTTCAGCTCGACGATTTTCTTTTGCGCGATTCGTTTGTCGACTTCGAGCTGCTTTTCGCCCGGCCCGCGGAGCCCGACGCCGCCCCCCGCTTGCCGCTCGAGGTGCGTCCACATCCGCTTCAACCGCGGGAGCGAGTACTCGAGTTGCGCCAATTCGACCGCAAGGCGAGCTTCGCGCGTCTTCGCTCGACTCGCGAAAATGTCGAGAATCAACTCGGTTCGGTCGATCGTTTTGATTTTCAGCCGCTTTTCCAAGTTGCGCGTTTGCCCCGGCGCCAAGTCGAGGTCGAAAACGACGACCTCCGCGTCGGTCGCTTGCGCGAGCGCTTCGAGTTCGTCGAGTTTTCCGCGCCCCAAGCAGTACGCGACGTCCGGCGTCGTTCGGCGTTGAATCAACGTTCCGACCGGCTCGACGTTCGCGGCTTCCGCCAACCCGGCCAACTCGGCGAGCGGGTTTTCCCCTTGTCCTTGACCCGGCAAGTAAACGCCGACCAAAATCGCCCGTTCGTTCGCGACGCTCGTCGTTCGCGTCGTTTGGTCGCCTTGCGTCGACGCGTCGAAACGCTCGGTTGTGAAGACGCTTCCTTTGTAAAAGTCGTCAAATTCGGCGTCGTCCGCCCAATCGCCGCCGTCGCCGCCGTTTTCCGCGGCGCCGTCGATTTCGTTCGGCTCAAAATCGTCGACGTCGAACGCCGCCTCGACGCCGCGACGCGAATGCCGCTTGCGCCGTCCGCCGCGCCCGTTTCCGTTTTCGTTCGCTTCGCCGCCGTCGCCAAACCGGCGAGCGCGGCTTTTCTTCTCGTCGGCGTCTTTGTCTCGGTCGCGATTTCCGGGGTTTTTCGGGCCTTTTCTCTCTTGCATCGTCGCTATTACAATTTCAAACGTTTTTCAACTTTTTCAAACGACTCGTTTTTCTCGCGTTTCGCCGTCGGACGGTCGACCGCCGCCCGTTTTTAACTCGCGTCGTTCCTTCCCGTTATTATTGTCGAAAGCGCGTCGTTTGTCAAGCCGCCGCGACTTTCGCTCGAACGATTTAAACGCCGTCGACGGTTCCGCGCCTCCGCCGAAACGCCCGAAAGCGTTCGGCACTCCGCCGCCGTCGCCTTCCGCGAACCAATTAAACGCCGTCTTTGCTCGTTTCTTCCGCCAATTTTTCGCCCTCGCGGTTCGTCAACCGCCGCGTTTCTCTCCAAACGTTCGCCAAAAGAGGGCGCGCAAAAATAAATCGGGTTCGACGACGCGCGGCAAGTTCGCCTTTTGCGCCAACGCGGCGGCAAGGGGCGCGGCGATCGCGACGCGTCGCCCCGGCGAAATCTCCGTTCGTCGCTCGACGTAAAGCGCGAGCGCCTTGCGGAGCGAGTCGGAAACGTCGAAATCGCTCGGAATTTCGGCGGCGATCCGTTCGAGCGCGGCGCGACTCTCCGGCGAAAGCGCCGCCGTTTTCTTCGGCGAACGCTTTTCAACGACGACGACCGTTCCGGCCGCCAAATCGCCGAAACGCGCCATTCGGTCGTTCGCGCAAAACAAAATCGCCAAAAACGGCCCGAGCGCCAAGTCGGCGGCGCGCAACACGTTCCGCAACAACGCTTGTCCGCGACCGATCGGGCGGCCCTCGGTCGTCAAAACGCGCAAGCCGAACGCCGCTTTCCCGATCGTTCGCCCGCGCCAAAACGCTTCGAACGCCGCGTTCCAAAACCAAAAAACGGCGCAAAAATTCAACAGAAACGCCGCTTGCGCCAATTCTTCCGCCAAATCGCCCGCCCCGAAAACCGTCGAGAAATAAGCCGTCGCGAACAAAACCGCGACGATTTCCGCGCCGATAATCGCCGCGTCGACCGCGAACGCCGACGCCCGAACGAACGGCCCGGCCAAGCGATACTCGAACGCGACGTTCTCCGGCGCGACGATTTCGACCGTCGCGTCGAGCCCCTTCTTTCTCCGATTCGAGTCGTTCCGCATCGCTCCTCCGTTTCGCGCCGTCCGCCGTCGTCGGCTTTCGTCGAACGCCCGTCGACGTTAAACGCCTATATAATATTAATGACAAACGCGCCGTTTTCACCCATTATACATTCTTCGAACGCAAACGACGGCGCCGAAACGCAAAAAAAAGAAAAATTTTTCAAAAAATTTCGCGAAAAGCGCAAATCGCTCTTTCCCTCGTTCGCGCCCTTGCGTACAATATCCCCAAAGTAGCGCGATTAGGTCGAGTTTCGCTCCGCCGCGTCGTCGCGACCGCGTTTTTGTTCGACACGTCGCGTTTTCCCCCAATCCGCCGTTTTAACGGATTGCCGCAACCGCCGAACCGGCGCGGTCTTTCCTTTCACCCCTCGGTCGAGTTCGCGCCGGGCGCGACGCGTTCGGTCGCCGCCGCTCGACTCGTTTTGGAGAAAACGCTTTATGAAACGCCTCGCTTCCCTCGCGCTGGCCGTCTTGGCGACGTTCGGTTTCGTCGCCGCCGCCAACGCTCAAACCGCGGTCGCCCCGCTCGTTACAAAAGACGCGACGACGATCGTTCGCGTTGACCTGTCGCAAATCGACGGCCCGCAACTTTCGCAAACGGCGCAAAAAGTCGCCCTCGCCGCGATCGACTACTTCGTTCCCGACGCCGAACAAGCGAAAGAAATGAAAAACGCCGCGCCCCTTATCGGGATGTTCGCCGCGCAATACGCCGAACTTTACGTCGCGCCGCTGAAAGACGCCGGCGTCGCCGAATTTTACGTTGTCGTCGACAAAGCGGTCGACGCGGAAAACCCGGCTTATCCTTACGTCGCGATTCCGATCGCCGACCTTTCGCAAGACGAAGTCGCCACCGTCCGCGACGCGCTGAAAACGTTGAACAATCAACTCAACGGCGCGCTGAAATACCGTTTCGCCCGCTTCGGCTTTATGATCGTTCCGATGATTCCGGAAACGGTCGACGCCGACGAAGCGAAAACTTACGTCAAGAACCGGTTCGGGAAAATCGCCAAAGTCGACGACGCCATTTTCGCCGAAGGTTTCAAACGCCTCGGAACCGGCGCCGTCGTCTCCTCCGTCGGCCTCGCGACCGACGCCGACCCCGCCGCGGAAGCGCAAATCGACGAAACGCTCGAACAACTCGGCTCCGCCGCGCCGGAAGGTCTCGCCGACTTCGTTCAAAAATCGTTGGCTTGGAATAAAGATTTCGTCGAATTGACCCGTTACGGCGCTTGGAAACTCGACCTGAACGCGCTCGAAATCGTCGGCGTCGTTGAAACGAAGTCGCCCGAAGCCGCGCAAGACTACCTCGCGCTCGTCGACGAAGTCAAGAAAGAAGCGACCGCGTTCGTTGAAAAAACGATCGACGACCAAATCTCGACGATCGAAGACGAAAACAAGCCGACGCAAGACGACGTCGATCTCCTCAAAGGCGACGTTATCGCCGTCGTCGACGCGTTCCTCGGCGCCTTCAAAGCGGACGGCGCGACGCTGACTTGGAAACTCGACGAACAATTCTTCGTCGACGCGAAACCGGTCTTCGTCAAACTCTTCGAAGACGCGACCGCGATTCAAAAGAAACTGACGCCGCCGGAAGACGCGGAAACGGAAGCGGAAGACGCGCCGGTCGACGACGAAGCGCTCGACTTTGAGTTCTAATCGCCGATTTTATCGCTAAACTCGCAATTTAACGTCGCAACGTTAAAAGAAGGACGCTCGACTTCCCAGTCGCCGCGTCCTTTTTTACGTTATCTCGCCGGTTTTATCGGTTATCCCCGTTTTACCGTCCGTCGCGGCTCACTCGACCGAGTCGGCGGGCCCGACCGCGATGGTAAACGGGTTTTCGAACGGATATTTCTCCATCGTCGCGGCAATTTCGTCGAGCGTCGTTTCTCGAACAATTTTCAAATCGTCGGCGACGGAGCGGTATCGGCGCGACGTCAACCATTCGGAACCGACCGAGAAAAGCCGGGACTGCGGTCGCTCGGCGCTCAACGCGATGCGAGTGCGGAGCTTATTCTTCGCCCGCGCCAACTCCTCTTCGCCAATCCCTTCGGCGCGCGCCTCCGCCAAAATTTCGCGAATCGTCGCGACGTTCTCGACGGCGTCCTCCGGTCGGCAACAGAGCGAAGCGCAGAAGAACCCGGCGTCGGAGAAGTCGGCGAACGACGTCGTCGCGGAGTCGGCGCGCCCGGAGTCGACCAACTCCCAAAAGAGGCGGCTCCCGACGTCGTCCCCCAACACGACCGCCAAAATCGCCGCCGCGTATCGGTCGGCGTCCCCCGCCGCCGGAGCGTCGACGAGTTGCAGAACGTACTCTTGCGCCGCCGACTCCCGCTTGACGACGCAAGTCTCGCGCTTCCCGGTCGGTCGCCAACTTTCCCGCGACGTTTCAAACGGCTTCCAAGCGCCGCAAGCCGCGTCGACTTGCCGGACGAGCCGGTCGAAATCGATCTGCCCGGTCGCCGCGAAAACGACGTTCGACGGGCTGTATCGCCGTTCAAAATAATCGCGCATTTGGTCGGCGGTCAACGCGGAAACCGATTCCCGGCTCCCAAGCACGCTCCGCGACAACGGGTGCCCGGCGAAAAAGAGTTCGCGACACTTCTCGTCGACCCCGAACGGCGGTTGATCCTCGTACATCTTAATTTCTTCGAGGATAACGTTTTTCTCCGTTTCGAAGTCCTCCGTTCGGAGCGCCGGACGGAGCATGTCGCCGAAAAGCGCGACCGCGCGGTCGGTCAACTCCGGCAACGTCTTGGCGTAATAAGCGGTCGTTTCCTCCGACGTAAAAGCGTTCGAGACGCCGCCGAGTTCGTCGAGTTCGCGGTTGACCGTCTCCGCGTCGCGCCGCTCGGAACCTTTGAAGACCATATGCTCGAGAAAATGGCTGACGCCGGCGATTTCGTCCGTTTCGTCGCGCGAACCGGTTCGAACGAAAAAACCGAGCGCCGTCGAGCGAGCCGCGTCGTTGATTTCCGCAATAATTTCCAGTCCGTTGTCGAGCGTCGTCGTTTGAAATTTCATTTTCCGTTCCCAACGTCGATTCTTTTAACCGCCGACAATTAGCGCAACGTTAAAAACGCCGTCCAATCCGTCGTCAAGAAACGTCCGTCTTCTCTATTTTACTCGTCTTAACAAACGCGTTCCGTCGAACGCCTTACGTTTTATTAAAAATATCGTCAAACGAAAGAAAAAAAACGACGTCGGCGAAAAAAAAAGAGGAAAATCGAGGAATTTTAGAAAAAATCGGGGGGGGCTCTTGAAATTTCAACCGATTTCGACTATCATTAAACATTGACGCTCGACGACGGTTTGAGCGCGTCCCCAAATTTTGTGGCTTCGACGGTCCAAACGAAGCGACGGCGGCGCGTTTTCAAAACGACGTTCGAAGCGACCGAAAAACATTGATTCCGCGTCCTCTTGTTTCAAGTCCAAAAACAAGAGAGACGCGACGTCGGCGATTGACTTGTTATTTGCCGACGCCTAATCGTTAATCGCAAACTTAAACCGCGGCGCCGCTTTTTGTCCGGCGCGCTCGGCGTATTTTTTCGAATCGAGGTAACAGTTTATGGCGACGATCAATCCTGCTAATATTCGCAACATTGTCTTGTGCGGTCACGGCGGTTCCGGCAAAACCACGATGACCGACTCCTTCCTGAACGTTTCCGGCAAAGTGAAGCAACCGACGGCCAGCGTCGACGCCGGCACGAGCATTTGCGACTTCGACGACGAAGAAAAAGCGCACAAATACACGATCGAAACCTCCTGCGTCAACTTCGATTACGCCGGCAAACGTTTCCACGTCTTCGACTCCCCAGGCTACCCGGACTTCATCGGCGGCGCGATCGGCGCGATGGGCGCCGCGGACACCGCCGCGATCGTCGTTAACGCCCAAGCGGGTCTCGAAGTCAACACCCGTCGCGTCTTCAAAGAAGCGAAAGCGGCCGGTTTGGGGCGCGTCGTTATTATCTCGAAGATGGACGCCGACAACATTAAATTCGAAGAACTCGTCGACAACATTCGCGACGTCTTCGGCCCGGAAGCGGTTCTCTTCAACGTCCCGGTCGGGTGCGGCGCGAATTTTAGCGGAGTCGTCAGCGCCCTGAAACCGACGGACGCCGCCGGCGCGCTGATCGATCCGAACGAACTGCACGAATCGCTCATCGAAACGATCGTTTCGGTCGACGACGCCGCGATGGAACGCTATTTCGAAGGCGAACTCCCGAACGACGAAGAACTCGCGAAACTGATCGCCAAGGGTATTAAAGAAGAGTCGCTGATTCCGATCTTCTGCGTTTCGACGAAGACCGGCGTCGGGATGACCGAACTCCTCGACGCGCTCGCCGCTTACGCCCTTCCGGCGGACGCGATTACCCGTATCGCGAAGAACGCCGACGGCGAAGACGTCGAAATTACCGCCGATCCGGCCGGTTCCGTCGTCGCGCAAGTTTTCAAGACCCGCGTCGACCCCTTCGTCCAAAAGATCAACTACATTCGCGTCCACCGCGGCGTTTTGAAGACCGGCGCGAACGTTCCGCTCGTCGGTTCCCGCAAAGGCTTTAAAGTCGCGCAACTCTTCGAAGTCCTCGCGAACGACCTGCAACCGGTCGACGAAGCGGGCCCGGGTATGATCGTCGCCGTTACGAAGACGGACG
>JAGBDD010000113.1 GCA_017937685.1 Thermoguttaceae bacterium
ACGACTGCCGTCAAACGTACATTAAGGTCGAAATCAAAGAAATCGTCGAAGGCTGAATTTAATTTGAGCTTTCGCGCTTGATTTCGAGCGAAAAACGGAGAAGTTGGGAAATTTTTCTTGCTTCTCCGTTTTTTTATTGAAAAATTTTCCGCCGACGTCGAGCGCGTCGGCGGAAAGCGCGGGAGACCGGAGCGAATTTTGACTCGGATTAAAACCGAACGCTATTTCCAATCGCCCGGTTTCAAATGCGGCTTGATCGCTTCGAAGCGCGTTTCGATTTCGTCGATTTGTTCTTGCGTCAGTTTTGCGTCGCGAATAATCGGCTTTTCCGGAACTGATTGGTTCGGGCCGTACTCGCGGGAAAGGCGGTTCTTGAAGACGCCGCGCATTTGCCAAATGTAAAGGTGAAAACTTCGCAGCTGATTGCCGCCGATCGTTTCTTTTAAATTAAGCATTAACAACAGTTTCGAGAAAACGTCGGCCGCCGCGACGCGTTCCCCGGCGTCGTAAAGTCGCCAATATTTCGCGAGCAAGTCGGCGTAAGCGGCGCGCTCGGTGATCAGCCCCTCCGTTCCAATGCGGCATTGGTGCAGCCAAGCGAACCCGCCCCAAGCGGAGAAAACGCGTTTGATCGTCGGTTTCGCGGCGACAAGTTTCCGCATTCGCGTTTCGACCGGCGCCGTTTCCTCTTTAACGTAACCAAAATACGGCGATTCTTTCGCAAGTTCGATCAGCAACTCGACCGACGGGCCCGGGCCCTTGTATTTCGTCCCGCCGGACGTCTGTATGATAACCGGACGATTAACGACTTTCATCAGCGCGCGCCAATATTCGCGGAGATCGTCCTCCGTCTTGCCGTCGTCGGGCGGGCGGGAAATGATCGCGGCGGGGTCGAGTTTTTCGGCGTGTCGGGCGAACTCTAACATTTCGGCGGTATTTTTTCCCTGAACGCCTAAGCAAAGCGCTGATTTTCGGCCCTTTAGCGCGTCGGCAAGGGCCTCCATTCCCGTCATTTTTTCTTCTTTCGTCAGCAAGTCGACCGCGTCGCCGGCTTGCGGCCAAATCATTCCGGGACTTTCGCACCAGTCGACGAAGCGCGCTTGGTCGGCGAGCGCGTCGTAATCGACCGCGCCCGATTCGAGGAACGGCGTCGACAGAATCGGAAACGGCCCGCGAACGCGCGGATCGCCGATAATTTCGCGCGCCGGTTCGGAAGTTTCCGGACGCGGCGTCGGCGTCAAATTCGGCGTTTCGGCGGCGAAAACGGCGTCGGTCGACGGCGTTTTCGCCAAGTCGGACGCGACCGCTCCGACGGCGCCCGCGACAAGCGAGCCTAAAAGTTGGCGTCGAGAGATTTCGTTTGGACGCATAAAACCCCTTTCGTAGATTGAAAATTGAGGCAAATTTTGATCGAAAATTGAAAAACGGCGACGTCGGACGATTGAGCGCGCAAAAAATAAGCGAGTACGTCGCGGCGTTCGATTTCGTTGGAGCTAAACGATTTCCGGAACGATGAAACCGTCGCGGTAGTCGATTTTAAGGAGGCGCGCCGCCGCGTCGGCGTACTCGCCCTTGACGCCTTCGACGCCGTCGTATTCCAAAAAGCGGCTCGTTTTGAACGTATCGGCGTTCATTTTCAGCCCTTGCGCCGTCAAATGACGCTCCAAATCGCCGATCGCTTCGGCCAATAACGCGGAACCGTCGGCGGAGTCGGCGACAAGGTCGAGCGCGGCGCTTTTCGAGTAAGGTTCGCCGAGCCGGTAAGCGGTGTTCGCGCCGTTGTACCAAGTCGCGGAGTCGCGACCGACTTTGAGCGGAGCGTAAAGACGCGACGCGTCGCCGGCCAAAACGCTCTCGACGAAGTTGCGCAAGTGCGGGCCCGGGCCGTCGTGTTCCGAGGTCGCTTTGAATTCGCGAATTTTTTCCCCTTTTTCGTCGTAAGCGACCGCGCGGCCCCAATATTTGACGTATCGTCCCCCTTCGCAACGGACGGAGTAACCGACGGCGGGTTCGTCGCAAGTCCCGGCGCTCTTGGGGTTTTGCTTATCCGGAAGGTTCGAGATGCAGAAGATAACCGGCGCTTCCCCGGTATCGAAGTAAACGAACATTTCGTTCGGCGTTTCTCCGGCGTCGTCGTATCCGATTCGAGCGCCGCCCGCCAAAACGCGTTTCGGAGCGCGGATTCGGTCGAGGAAAACGTCGTTGCGGCAGTCGTCGAGGAGGTGCGCGCCCCAGTTGCCGGTTTCGCCGTTGCCGGTGTTCCACATCCAGTGCCAGTCGTATTGGAGGTTCGAGCGGTAAAGCGGAACGTCCGGCGCCGGGCCGAGCCAAATGTTGTAATCGACGTTTTTAGGCGGGGTTAGCGGCGTCGAACGCTTACCGATACCGCGTCGCGGCGCGAACCGATTGACGCGAATCGAACGGACGGCGCCGAGCGTTTTCGCCTTGTGCAGGAACTCGCGCGCTTCCGGATGATGCTCCGGGTCGGCGCGCATCTGCGTTCCGATTTGGCAAATTTTTCCGTATTTTTTCGCGGCGGCGACGACTTGCGTCCCTTCCCAAAAGTTAAGGCAAAGCGGCTTTTCGAGGTAAACGTCTTTCCCGGCTTCCATCGCCCAAATCGCGGCCAAGACGTGCCAATGGTTGCAGGTCGCGATCAAAACGGCGTCGACGTTCGGGTCGTCGAAGACGGCGCGCATGTCGACGGAGTCTTTCGCTTTCGGGAAGTTCTTCTTCGCGGCGGCCAAACGACTTCGGTCGGGGTCGCAAACGGCGACGATTTCGGCGTTGGGAATTTGCGGAAGGAACGTCGTCAAGAAGAGCCCGCGTCCGCCGCACCCGACGAGCCCTAAACGGAGCTTTGTTCGCGGACGGTCGGCGAAAGCGGTCGGCGCCGCGAACGGCGTCGCAAAGGGAGCGGAAACGGAGGCGAGGCCGAGCGCGCTCGCGGTAAGGAAATTGCGTCTAGTAATGAGGGACATATCAAGTTCTCCGCGCGACGTCGTCAAACGAACGTTGGAATTTTGAACGACCTGAAAGAAAAAACGGCGATTCGATTATACGCCGCGCGGTTCAAAAGTGCAAGCGAAAAGAAGGGTAAAATTTCGGCGCGAAGAAAAAAACGGTTCCCAACGCCCGCGTCGCTCGACTCAACGTCGGCGACGCGGCGCGCGGAAAAACGAAGTTTAAACGTCAAACGAGCGTCGTAAATTGTTCGTTGACGCGGAGGTCGCCGCAGTTCAGGTAGCGGATGTCCTTGACGCCAAACTTCATCATCGCCAAGCGGGTGAGCCCGACGCCGAACGCGAAACCGCTGTATTCTTTCGGGTCGATTCCGCCGTGTCGCAGAACTTCCGGGTGAATGAGGCCGCAAGGAATCAGCTCGATCCAACCGTCGCCGCAAGTCGGGCAGCCTTTCCCGCCGCAGAGGAGGCAGTTCAAGTCGAGTTCGAAACCCGGCTCGACGAACGGGAAGTAACCCGGACGAAGACGGACTTTAACGTCGCGCTTGAAGACTTGGCTCAAAATCGTTTTCATCGTCGCGATCAGGTTGGCGACCGAAATATTCTTGTCGACGACGAGCCCTTCGCATTGGTAAAAAGTGTTTTCGTGGCTCGGGTCGACCGCTTCGTAACGGAAGCAACGGCCCGGGAAAATCGCGCGAATCGGCGCCCCGAAGCGTTGCAACGTGCGGACTTGGTTCGCCGACGTATGCGTCCGGAGAATCAGTTGATTTTTGAGCCAAAAAGTGTCTTGCATATCGCGCGCCGGGTGGTCGCCCGGAATATTCAGCGCTTCGAAGCAGAAGTATTCCGACTCGACTTCCGGGCCGTAAAGGACGGAAAAACCCATCCCTTGGAAGACGTCTTCCAACTCCATTTGCGTCAACGTGATCGGGTGAAGCGCGCCGAGTCGGCGGCCCTTGCCCGGAGCGGTCAAGTCGAGGTCGTTCGTTTTGCGGCGAATCGCGGACGCTTTGAACGCTTCGACGGCGGCGGAGATTTCGGCGGTCGCGAAATTTTTCAATTCGTTAAGACGTTGACCGAAGCTCTTCTTTTCTTCGACCGACATTTTGCTAAAGTCGGCGCTCTTCGCGAGGGTCGTGATCGAGCCTTTGCGACCGAGGTAATCGACGCGAATTTGCTCGACTTGCTCCGCCGTCGTCGCCGACTTCAAATCTTGAACGAGCCGTTCTTTAATTTCTTGCACGAAAATCTCTCCCAATCGATACAAACGGAATCGCGACCGTCGCGCCGGAGCCGTCGAAGCGGCGGCGTCGGGAGCGGTCGGAAATTTTGTCAAAAATCGTTAATTTGGCTGAAAAAGCGTCGTCGAAAGCGCGGTTGAACGACGCGTCGACAAACGTCCCCTTATATTATAACGTCGACTTCGATTTGCGTTAGGAGCGCCGCCGCGTTTTTTTGCGACTTTTCGCCGAGAAAAGAAGCGCGGCGTTTCCGGGTTCGGCGTTTTAGCGGCGTCGCGTTGCGCGATGCGGAGAGAGACGGCGGTTGGCGGCGGGCACAAACGTTGAAATAGAGGAAATAGGGGGGATGGCGGAACCGTTTTGGGGCTATTTAGGCTTCGCGGGCGGACATATAATCGGTTATCGGGGCTATTGGGGGTTCGCGGGCGGACGCATAATCGGTTATCGGCGGCTATTTTGACTTTGCGGGCGGACATATGAGCGGTTGCTGAAAAAAAACGAAGCGCTGTCATTTTGACCCGTCGGCCTGGCGAAAACGCGTCGATTTTGGCGTCGGCGGCGACAAAAACGACGGCAAGCGCGAGCTGTTCGAAGGTACAAAAATAAAAATTTCCGCTAAAAAAGAAGAAAAAAACGATAAAAAAGCGGCTTTTAAAGGAAAAAACGAAGTTTGGCGCCGCGTTTGCTTAGATAAGGATCGAGTCCCCGGGACGACTCGGCAAGACGAAAATTAGTAAGGAGAATGAAAATGAATTTTTCTTTCGATAAATTGACAACGAAATCGCAGGAAGCGATCGCCGGTGCGCAACGGCTCGCGACGACGAAAGGGAACCCGGAAATCGGCGGGCTCCACCTCCTCGCCGCGGCGCTCGAAGAACGGGACGGGGCGGTCGCTCCGATTTTCGCCGCGATCGGCGTCGACGTCGCTCGGCTGAAAAAAGCGGTCGACTCGGAAATCGACCGGTTGCCGCGCGTCGAAGGAACGACGCCGTCGCCGAGCGCCGAACTTCAAAAGATTTTCGTCAAAGCGGCGGAAGAAGCGACGGCGCTAACCGACGAGTTCGTTTCGACCGAACACTTGCTCCTCGCGTTGACCGTCGTCGACGGAAAGGCCAAAAGGATTCTCGACTTGTTCGGCGTCGACCGAACGAAGATTCTCGAAGGCGCGAGCCGAGTGCGCGGGAACAACCGCGTCGTCGACCAAGAGCCGGAAGGAAAGTTGCAAGCGCTTGCGAAATATGGGATTAACTTGGTCGAGCGAGCGCGTCGGGGCAAACTCGACCCGGTGATCGGGCGCGACGCCGAGATCCGCCGCGTCGTTCAGGTCTTGTCGCGGCGAACGAAGAACAATCCGGCGCTGGTCGGGGAACCGGGCGTCGGGAAGACGGCGATCGCCGAGGGGCTCGCGCTGCGCATCGTCGAAGGAGACGTTCCGGAAAGCCTTAAAGACAAAGAGGTTGTCGCGCTCGATATGGGGGCGTTGATCGCCGGAGCGAAGTTCCGCGGCGAGTTCGAAGAGCGGCTGAAAGCGGTCTTGAAGGAGGTCGAAGCGTCGAACGGGCGGATTATCCTCTTCATCGACGAGTTGCACGCCGTTGTCGGAGCGGGGAACGCGCAGGGAAGCGCCGACGCCGCAAACCTTCTCAAACCGGCGCTTGCGCGCGGCGAGGTGAAGTGCGTCGGCGCGACGACGTTTGACGAGTATCGCAAATATATCGAAAAAGACCCGGCGCTCGAACGACGGTTTCAGCCGATTACGGTCGCCGAGCCGAGCGTCGAGGACGCGTTGGCGATTCTTCGCGGGCTGAAAAATCGGTACGAGTCGCACCATAAAGGCGTTAAAATCAAGGATTCGGCGCTCGTCGCGGCGGTCGAACTGTCGAAACGCTACCTGCCGGAGCGGTTCCTGCCGGACAAGGCGATCGACTTGATGGACGAGGCGATGAGCCGTTTGGCGATGGAGTTGCAAAGCGTTCCGACCGAAATCGACGACGCGCGACGCCGGTTAACGCAGTTGAAAATTGCCGAGCGACAACTTGTCGACGAAACGGAACCGAGCGCCGTCGCCCGGCTCGCCGAGATTCGCAAAGAAATCGCCGCGAAGACGGAAACGTTGGCGGAACTGAACTTGCGTTGGGAAAAGGAAAAAAGCGGCGTCGGCGACTCGAAGCGTCTGCGCGAAAAAATCGACGATAAACAAATCGAATACAAGAACTTGGACGCGAGCATTAAAGCGGCGTATTCGCGCGGTCAAGCGGTCGACAACGCGGAGTTTCAACGGTTGGCCGAGCTTTATTCGGAGGTTCAAAACCTGCAGAAACAACTCGACGCCGTCGAGGAGGAAGAGGAGCGCGCCGCCGAAGCGAACGCCGGTGAAAACGCCGCGACGGGCGGTAACGCGCCGAATTCCGGAATCGCTAAAGCGCCGCCGAAAAAGCTGTTGCGTCAAGTCGTCGGGCCGGAGGAAATCGCCGAAATCGTCGCGCTTTGGACCGGCGTTCCGGTCGGGCGAATGCTCGAAACGGAGCGGGCGAAACTCCTCGTCTTGGAAGACCGCCTGCACGCGCGGGTCGTCGGACAGGACGCCGCCGTCGACGCCGTGTCGAACGCGGTGCGCCGGAGTCGGAGCGGGCTCCAAGAATCGGGACGACCGGTCGGTTCCTTCCTCTTCCTCGGCCCGACCGGCGTCGGGAAAACGGAGCTTTGCAAAGCGTTGGCGGAAGCGCTGTTCGACGACGAAAACGCCATCGTAAGGATCGATATGAGCGAGTTTATGGAGAAACACTCCGTCGCGAGGCTGATCGGGGCGCCTCCCGGATACGTCGGGTACGAGGAAGGGGGCGTTTTGACCGAAGCGGTTCGGCGGCGGCCTTACAGCGTCGTTTTGTTCGACGAAATCGAGAAGGCGCACCGCGACGTGTTCAACGTCTTTCTGCAACTCCTTGACGATGGACGACTTACCGACAATCAAGGGCGAACGGTCGACTTCTCGAACGCGCTGATCGTAATGACGTCGAATTTGGGGAGCCGCGCGATTCAGGAAATCGCGTCGCAAGGCGGGACGACGGAAGAACTTAACGAAGCGACGTCGCTGATTTTGCGCGAACGGTTTTTGCCGGAGTTCCTCAATCGAATCGACGAGACGATCGTCTTCCAACCCCTTGCGAAAGCGGAGATTAGGAAGATCGTCGAGATTCAAACGCGGAAGTTGAAGACGCTTCTCGCGAAACAAAACGTCGACTTGACGTTGACCGACGCGGCGCTCGACGGAATCGCGGAACTCGGATACGACCCGGCGTTCGGCGCCCGCCCGCTCAAACGCGTTATTCAACAACGGTTGCAAAACCCGTTGGCGTTGGAGTTGCTGAAACGCCCGGCGACGTTCGGCGGGGAAAACGCGCCGCGTCGACAAATTGTCGTCGATTTTGACGGCTCCGACTTCCGGTTTAACGTCGTCGGCGATAAGCGTTGACGTTGAACGCTTTAAACGACGTTAAAAAACGAACCGCGTTTCCCGTCGGCGTTAATCGGCGGAAAACGCGGTTCGGCGTTTCTTGCAACGTTAACGGTTAAAACGGGTTAACGTTAGTCGGCGAGGCGAACGACGACCGGCTCGCCGGCGTTCTTTTCGACGGTCGTTTCGAGCGTCGACGTCTTGTCGCCGACGCGAACGGTTATTCGGTAATCGCCGAGAAAAACGCGAGTTGCGACGGTTCCGGCTTCGTTCGACGTCGCGTCGAGATTCGAGCGCCAAGTTTCGCCGACAAGCTCTTGCCAAACTTTACCGGCCGGGGTCGGCGTCCAATCCGCGCTGAAATACGCCGACTCCGGGCGCCAGTGCGAGCGTTCCCAAAAGCCCCAAACGAGGATTTCGTCGACCGCCGGATGCGAAAACGCCGCCGTCAGAAAGTCGCGCGTAAA
The DNA here is from genome assembly GCA_017937685.1 of Thermoguttaceae bacterium. Taxonomy (GTDB): domain Bacteria; phylum Planctomycetota; class Planctomycetia; order Pirellulales; family Thermoguttaceae; genus RUG369. Next base: position 8,129 of record JAGBDD010000113.1, read on the forward strand.
CTCGGCTTGGAACGCTTTGTCGGTCGCGTCGACGTCGTGTTCGGTGATCGAAATCGGGAGGCCCAACTCGGCGAAACGGTCGAGAATTTCGAGAAGGCGTTCCGGCGGCGTCGCGGTTTGACCGAAATGGCTTTGCATTCCGATTCCGCCGATGGGAGCGCCGGCGTCGATCAGCTTCTTAATCGCCCGAAAATACGACGTTTGCTTGCGGCGGTCGAGCCCTTCGCCGGAGAGAATCCCGTAATCGTTGATGAAAAGGCGCGCGTTCGGGTCGGCGGCTCGCGCTTCTTGGAACCAATCGACGAGAACGTCGTCGCCTAAAATCTTTAAAATATCGTTGTTATCGTGAATTTCGTTGACGACGTCCCAATCGACGACGCGACCCCGCAACGCCGACGCTTCGTCGCGAATGTGTTCGCGAATCGCGGCGTCGAGCGCTTCCGGATTCGACGCAAGCTCCCGCCAACGCGGCGTCGAGTTGCGCCAAGACGGCCAAACGAGGCAGTGCCCGCGAACGTCGATTTGGCGTTCGTCGAGCCAATCGAGCGCCCGGAAAACGTCGGCGCGGTTGCGGCGATTTTGCCAACCGAACCATTTGAGGTCGTTTTCGAAAACGGCGCGATTGCAGTACTTAACGAGGAAGTCGCGGTAGGCGTCGGCGTCGGAGCCTTGCGCGAGAAGTCGACCGGCGACGACCGCCGTCCCCCAACCGAACGCCGAGCGCGTTTGACGGATTTCGACCGTCGCGTTCGGAACCGGTTTCCCGTCGGCGTCGACGATTTGTAACGTCAGGTCGCCCTTGCGGATTTTCTCGATGCGTTCTTGCGCGGTGGCTCGCCAAGGCGCGTCCGGTTCGGCGCCCTTATATCGCGGCTCCGAATTACGAAGCGTCGAAACGTCGAAATTTTTGCCGAACGACGAGAGCTTAACGTCGGCGATTTCAACGGTTTGCGGCAAGTAGCCGAGGAAGAAAACGATCGCGCTTTTCCCGGCGTCCCGCGACTCGACGCAGCGGAACGGAAGGGAATAGTCGCGCCAAGCGAACCCGAGTTCGACGCGCTGGTTCAACGACTTAACGTAAGGCGGATCCGAGGTTTCGAACATCGGCCCGAGCGAGCCGAGCCCCGACTCCGTTTTCGCCGAAACCGTCCGAGCGCGGAACTCGAGGAGGAGGACTTCCCCCTTTGCGACCGGGCGGTCGACGAGAAAACGGAGCGAAAACGCCCAAGGCGATTCCGGCGTTTCAAAAATTTCGCAACGCGCGACCGGGCCGACGCCGTCCGCTTCGTCGACGACGGAAATCGCGCCGATTCGGGTTTTGCGAGCGTTCGCGGCGAACGTTTGCGCCGTCGACTTGAAGAGAAGTTCGCCGGTCGGGCGTTCGTCGGAAGTCGCCGTTTCTTGGGCGGTTGCGGAAAGCGAAGGAACGGCGAACGAACCGAACGCGGCGGCGAGCGTCAAACCTAAACAGGCAAGCGTTGAAAACGACGGCGAACGGCGATAAAAAAGAGAAAAACGGCGCATCGGGGACTCCTGCGAATGTTGAAAAGGAACGCGACCGAAAAAAGCGTTCGAAAACGGAACGCGGCGGCGAAACGCGTCGCAAGGAATTTCGCCGCGCCGTCATTTTACCAAACTCGGCGGCGTTTTGCAAGAATCGAGCGAAAAACGCGTTAAAATTCTTCGACGAGAGGCGCGTTTGGGACGTTCGTCTTGACTTGACCCCGCGAACTTTTTATAATGCGGCGTCGTTTTCGACCGTCGACGGCGTCGGTTGGGGGCGGCGAGCGTCGAACAGGGACGCTTTTTGATTTAACGCTTTTTTGAACGGTTATTCGCTCGGTTGTTTGGTCGATGTTAACTTGTTGAATGAGCGTTGGTTAAGAAAAGGCGCCGTCAAGGAGTCGATAATGAAGATTGTTTGCGTCGCGGGCGCTCGTCCGAATTTTATGAAAATAGCGCCGTTAATTCGCGTTTTCAAAGAGCGTCCGGAGTTCGAGCCGATTCTCGTTCACACGGGCCAGCATTACGACGAGAAAATGTCGGGGCT
>JAGBDD010000114.1 GCA_017937685.1 Thermoguttaceae bacterium
CGTCGCGATACGACGAACCGATTATACCAGAACTAAAATTCCTTGCAAGCCATAGCAAGTGCGGCGCGCACCTCCCCGGCGAAGCGATTATACCAGAACTAAAATTCCTTGCAAGCCATAGCCGATTTCGCTTCCGTTTGCAACGCGGCGGCATTATACCAGAACTAAAATTCCTTGCAAGCCATAGCCGTCTTGTCGCGTTCCTACCGAGCCCAGGATTATACCAGAACTAAAATTCCTTGCAAGCCATAGCTCAGGGACTCGCATCCGATTCTCGGGAAAATTATACCAGAACTAAAATTCCTTGCAAGCTATGGCGTCTTCAGCGGCGAATTAACTGCGGCCTTCGTCGCTCAATTTCGTCGGCGGAACGGTAAACCCAAATCGGACGCGTCGTTCATTTTCCTTTTTTGTTGCGTTCATAACGGAAACGTCTCGTCCGACGGCCCCCTTTATCAATGCGCCCGAACGCGGTATAATAGGATGTTTTCACCGTGTTTTTCGCCCTTTTTCACGAAAGGTTTCGCCGATGACCGCCCCTTACCGCGTTTCCGTTTCCCGACTCGCCGCCTCCGAAGCGACCGTTCCCGGCTCGAAGTCGCTGACGAACCGCGCCCTCCTGCTCGCCGCGTTGGCCGACGGAACGTCCGAGCTGACCGGCGTTTTAGACTCCGAGGACGCCCGGCTGATGCTCGAATCTCTCCAAGCGCTCGGAATCGAAATCGACTTCGACGCCGACGCTTGCCGCGCCGTCGTCAAGGGGCGAGGCGGCGATTTCCCGGTTAAGTCGGCGGAACTTTACGTCGGGAACAGCGGCACCACCGCCCGCTTTCTGACCGCGGCGCTCGCGTTCGCCGACGGCGGCGAGTACCGAATCGACGGCAAACCGCGAATGCGCGAACGTCCGATCGGCGATCTTCTAACGGCGCTTAGCGCGCTTGGTTGCGACGTCGTCGCGGAAGCCGGGAACGACTGCCCGCCGCTCGTTATCCGCGGAAAACGCGACGTCGGCGGCGAAATCGGAATCGCGGCGAACGTTTCGAGCCAATTTTTAAGCGGTCTCCTGATGGCGGCGCCCCTTGCGAAACGCGGCGTCGTCGTCAATATCGACGGCGACCTCTCGTCGCGGCCTTACGTCGCGATGACGCTCGAAACGATGCGGGCGTTCGGCGTCGCGGTCGAATCCGACGCGGCGTTTCGGCGTTTCTCCGGCTTCGACTCCGGCGCATATCGCGGCCGAGTTTACGCGATCGAACCGGACGCGTCGGCGGCGAGCTATTTCTTCGCGCTCCCGGCGATTTTGGGCGGCTCAACGACGATTCGCGGCCTTTCGCGGCGTTCGTTGCAGGGCGACGTCGGTTTCGTCGACTGTTTGGAGCGGATGGGGTGCGCCGTTCGTTGGGACGACGACGCGATTACGGTCGAACGCAAAACGCTCTCCGACGGGACGTTAGCGCCGCTGACCGGAATCGACGTCGATATGAACGAAATCAGCGACGTCGCGCAAACGCTTTCGGTCGTCGCGCTCTTCGCCGATTCGCCGACGCGGATTCGCAACGTCGCGCACATGCGGCGCAAGGAGACCGACCGGGTGTCGGCGGTCGCGACGGAGCTGCGCAAGTTCGGCGTCCGCGTCGACGAGTTCGAAGACGGCCTTCAAATTTGGGCCGGGCCGGAAGTCGAACTAAACGGCGCAAGAATCGCGACTTACGACGACCACCGAATGGCGATGAGTTTCGCGCTCGCGGGCCTGCGCATCCCCGGCGTCGAAATCGAAGACCCGGGCTGCGTCGCGAAAACTTACCCGAACTTCTTCGCCGACCTGGAAAAAGCGACGCGTCCGGTTGCCGAATAATTCGCCGTTCCGGTCGTTTCGCCGTCTTATCGTCTTCGCTCGGCGTTTGTTCCTAAAAGAACGAAAACGTCGAGCGTTTTTTTGCCGCCCTCTTTTCAAACATTTTTCAATATTTTCAAAGAGCGACGCGCCGGAGTCGCCTACAATCCCAACCGCGAGTTCCTTCCGCTGGAACAGTTTGATTAACAGAATATTTTTCAATTAATCAAAGAGACGCTTCTTTATTTCGAATCGCGCTCTCCTTTTCGACGTTTTTTGAAAAAATTTCGCTTTTCTTCGCCAGGTTGGACGTCCGGCGGGAAAGGTCGACTTGACGCGCCGCTTATTCGAATTATTCTTGTAAATAAGACGCCGACGACGCTCGTTCGCTTTCGCGCCGTTTTTTTTCGCCGTTCCCCAACGAAAAACCGGCTTTTCGTCGACGCCGCGCCATCTTCCCCAAAAGCAAGGCTCGCCTAAACTCGCAAAAAAACTCCCACGAAGCGCAAGGATTTAACCGATGCAAATCGACGTTTTACTCCCGACCGGAACGCGAACGGTCGACCTCGAAGAATTGAAAGAACTCGTTCGACAAGGCGTCGTTCAACAGTCGACGCTCCTCGAAACCGGCGGGCAACGCGGTAAAGCGAAAAACGTTCCCGCGCTGAAATCGATTTTCGCCGAACTCGCCGCCGCGCCAACGCAAGCGCCGGAACCGCCGCAAACGGTTGAATCGCTGAACGTTCCGTCGATTCCGACGCCGCCGGAACCGCCCGTCGTCGAATCGCCGCAAACGCCAAACGTTCCGTCGACGTCGGCGGCTCCGCCCCCGCCCGTTTTCCCCTCGATTCCGGAAGAACCGCGACCGCTCGTTTTCCCGCAAATCGCGACGCCGGAACCGCCGCGTCCGCTCGATTTTTCGCAACTTGAACAACCGTCGACGCAAGAAATCGCGTCTCCTCCAACAGAAACGACAAACGCCGCGACGCCGCCCGAACCGCCGCGTTTTCCCGAAGTTTCGACAAGCGACGCATCGCCGCAATTCCCGCCGGTCGCGCCGGAATATAATTCCTCCGCAGTCGAAAATACCGCCGTTTTTCCGCGCGTCGCGCCGTCTTCCTCCGCTAAAAGTCTCAAAGCGGTTCGCGCCGCCAAACTCGAGTATTGGGTCAAATGGGGACGCGGTTTTCTCGCCGTTTTCGACGTTGCGTTCGCTCTCGCCGCGCTCGTTTATTTTGTCGGCAACGTTTTTCCGGCGATTGTCGAGGTCTTTAAAGCGATCGGCGAGCCGTTTTATAAAGAAACGCTTTACCTTTGCGGCGGACTTATCTTACTTTTTTTACTCGCGGCGTTTGGGTACGGCCTCGCGACGATTCTATTTCGCATTCTCTTCGCCGCAACCGCTCTTTACGCCGCGAGCTGCGAAGAAGAAGCGCGAAACTCTCGTTAAACGCCGCCGCTTCGCCGCTCGTTTCGCTTAAATTTAAGGAGTTTCTAATGAGCTTAAAAAAACCGCTTAATTTCCGTCTCTTCGCTAAGTTTGAAAAAGCCGAAACACAAACAAACTACGTTCCCGCCCAACGTCTTTTCCACTTCGTTTCTCCAAGCGGCCCGTTCGTCGTCCAAGTAACGGAGGAGCAATTCGCCGCGCCGCCGACGCCGGGAAGCGACGTTTGGATAGAAGGCGGCGTCTATTCGGATCGTCTTCAACTTAACAATATTTTTCTTCCCAACGCCAAATTTCCCGAACCGTCGCTTGAAGAACAGGAATACGACGGCTATTTCGACGGCGTTTGTCGCCTTCAAACGTCTTCGTTCATTGATAAGCAACGCCAAAGACGTTACAAAGTTCAGCTAGGCTCCTGGGGATATAGTTGCGAGCTTTTTATCGATAAACTAGGAATGTACGCCGAGATTCCCTTGCAAGGGCTTTTGGTTTGTATAAAAGGCCGAATTAAAATGGTTAAAAAAGACCATTGGAAGTTTTGTTATCCGCGTTTGCACCCGACCGATTTCAAACCGTATATATTCCCGACGAAGCCGTCCGCGCAATAAATTCGTTATATTTTCGCATTTACAAGAAACAATAACGGATTCGCCGCGTTGAGAAACGCCTGTTCGAGCTTTTCTCCAACGTTGCGAATCCGTTCTTTTAGCGCTTTACGCCAAGCGGTTAACGTCGACGGCGGTTCTGTTCCCGGTGAAACGGGAAAGTCGCCGTCGAGCGGTTCGTCGGTTCCGTTCGGTTCCGGCGTTTAAGCGTCAGTCGGCGTTCCCGGACGGTTTGCCGCTTTTGCCGCCGCCTTTTTTCCAGCCGCCGGGTTTGCCGCTTTTGCCGCCGCCCTTTTTCCAACCGCCGGACTTCCCGCCTTTCGGGCCGCCCTTGCCGCCGTCCTTCTTCCAACCGCCGTTTTTCCCGCCTTTCGGGCCGGTCGACGTCTTTTTCGGCGCTTGCTTTTTCGGCGGTTCGAGCCCAAGTTCCCGAGCGCGCGCCGCTTCTTCGCGTTCGGCGGCGATTCGACGCTCGTCCTTCGAAACGAAAATCTTCTCCGGGTCGGCCGGAACCGCGATCAGGTCGAGCCCCTGCGCGTCGACGATTTCGCAACGAACGACGCTCCCGACCTCCAAGTCCCGCCCGGTAACGTAAACCAACGGGTCGACGTCCGGCGCCTCCGCGTACGTCCGCCCGACGCAAACGTTGCGCATCGTCGTTCCGCCGTCCGAAACGCCGCGCGAGTCGAGCATTACGTCGACCGTTTGACCGATAAAGCTCCGAGCGAAGCGGCGCGAAATCCGCTCTTGTTTCGCGCAAATGCGTTCGAGTCGACGACGCTTAATTTCCTCCGGAACTTGACCGTCCATCGCGGCGGCGGGGGTTCCCGGTTCCGCGGAGAACTCGAAGACGCCCGCGCGCTCGAACTTCCACTTCTCGACGAAATCGACCAACTCTTGATACGCCGCGTCCGTTTCGCCCGGGAAGCCGACGATCAACGACGTTCGCAAGACGAGCCCCGGAATCTCTTCGCGGAGCTTCGCCAGCAAGTCCTCCGTTTGCGCCTTGTCGACGCGGCGGTTCATCTTTTTGAGCAACTCCGAATTGCAGTGCTGCAGCGGAACGTCGACATACGGCAAGATCGACGTCGTTCCCGGCGCTTCCAAGCGGTAAAGCGACGTCAACTCGTCGTCCCAATGTTGCGGGTAAGTATAAAGGACGCGAATCCAATCGAACCAGTTTTTCTCCTTGAGCGTCGCCAACAATCGCGCCAAACGCGGCTCGCCGAAGAGGTCGCTCCCCCAGAACGTCGTTTCTTGCGCGATCAAGACCAACTCGCGAACGCCCGCGACCGCCAGCCGCTCCGCTTCGTCGACGATCGTTTCGAGCGGCTTGCTAACGAACCGCCCGCGAATTTTCGGAATCGCGCAATAAGCGCAGAAGCGGTCGCAACCGTCCGCGATCTTCAGATAAGCGACGTTCGGCGCCGTCAACGGCGTTCGGAGCGAATCGTCGAGCGTCAAATTCCGCGACGGCGTATAAAGGAAACGCGACGGCGCGACGACGACCGACGTTTCGCCCGTTTCCGCCGTTTCTCCGCCTTGCGCGTCTTCGCTATTTTCGCCGTCTTCCGTCGTTTCGTCGTTTTCCGTCGCGACGTAATGCGCCTTCGTTTCGCCGTCTTGCGCGAAGAGTTCGCAAACGACGTCGACGATTTTCGCTTCGTCGAACGGACTCAACCAAGCGTCGACTTCCGGGAAGCGCGCCGACAACTCTTCGCCGTCCGAAACGACCGCGCAACCGGAAACCAACAGGAAGCGAACGCCGCCCGCCGCCTTTTCTTCGACCGCTTCGGCGATGAACTCCGCCGCTTCGTCGCGAGCGGAACGCAAGAAACCGCAGGTGTTCAAGAGGAAAACGTCGACGCTCTCCGCGTCCGACGTCATTTCGCCCCCCAACGCGGCCAAGCGTCCGACCATCGTCTCCGCGTCGACCAAGTTTTTCGGGCAGCCGAGCGACGCGACCGAGAACGTCCAACCGGGCGTCGGCGCGTCCGGACGAGCGGCGATTTCGGCGACCAACTTTTCGACCGCGACGACGGACGCCGGTTTCTCGGTCGCCGTTTCCAACGGGCAAATTTCGCCGACTTCGACGGTCGACGGAGAGGCGCAAGCGACGGACGCGCCCTCGACGGCGGGATTATTTGCCGATTCGGCGCTCGGCGTTTCGACGGGAATTAAATTTTCGGCGGCGTTTTCTTTCGTCGGCATTTTCGTTTCGTTCGTTCAAAGGACGTTCGCGGGAAAAACCGCCCGGCGCTTCGACCGTCGGCGGCGTCGATTTTCTCCTTATTAATATAAGCGAGTTCGGCGAAAAAAAAAGGCCCGCGTCGAAATTTTGTCGTTTCGCTTTCTTCGCCGCCCGCCAACGTCGAACGACGCGGAATGAAAACGCAGATTAGAAAAAGCGCGCAAAATTTAACGGCGTTCGCGCCGCCGTTATTAAACGATTTCACATTTTTAAAACGTTAACCGGTTTTTAACGCCGTTTGCGACGTTCTTTTCCGCGTCGACGCAACGACGGTAACGGTTGCAACGCCGCCGGTCGACAAAAAATTGTCAAAACTTGAGAAAAAATGAAGAAAAATTTTTGTCAAATTGCAAAAAGAGGGTAAAATAACAAAGTAAGACAATTTTAACGAGCGTTACGGTCGAAACGCCCGTTCCGTTTTTCCGGTCGCCGACGTTCGCCGCGTCGCGTTTTGTTCGCTTCGACGCGCCGCCAAACTTCGCGCCGACCGTTCCGCCGTTCCAAGCGTTCCGTTTTCCCGCGTTCCAGTTCCCTTTATTTTTTCCCGACGCATCAATGCCGACGCCTTTTCCCTTTCGACGCGCCCCTCGCGGCGCCGCTTGTTTGCTCGCGTCGATTTTCGGCGCGACGCTCCTTTGCGCCGTCTCGACGCTCGGTTGCGCAAGCTCCGACGGTCTCTTCAAGGACTCTTGCCTCTTTTCCTCGAAAGACAAGTCGGAAGTCGAGCGTCTTTCGTCGAGCGCGGAACGGGAAATCGTCAACCGAGCCGCGCTCGCGTCGACCGAACGCAAAAGCCCTTGGGAACCGACCGAAAGCGAACTCGCCCAAGCGCGCGCCGACGGAATCGACTTGAAAGATTACGTTTGGGCGACGCAACGTCCGAACGGCGGCGTTCTTTTCCCGAAAAAACTCCCGGGGCCGGGCCCGATCGTCGTTCTCGCGCCGAGTACGATCGCGGCGCCGATCGGAACCGAAATCGTTTTGGTCGCCAGCTTCGTCGGCGAAGACTCGACGTATATGCGCGTCGGCGAAAAAATCGAATGGAGCCTCGACGGCGTCGGAACGTTTTTGGCGGCCAACCCGGACGACCGCTCCTGTTGCCTCGACCTAACCGGCAAAACAAAAAAACGCGTCGACGACCGCTACCTAACGACCGAAACGACCGACAAACTTTGGCGGATTCACCGCGGCACCGAAACGCCGCTCGACGACGTTACCATCCTCCGCGGGCAAACTTGGGCGAGCGTTCAATCGCAGGAAGAGGGAACCAGCTCCGTTTTCGTCTTCTCCGACGAAATCGACAACTGGGAACGACGCAAAGCCTCCGCCGAAATTCATTGGATCGACGCGGCGTTCCGCTTCCCGAAATCGCAAGCGCTCCCGATCGGCTTGGCGGCGACGGTCGCGACCTCCGTTCGCCGTCGCACGAACCTCGACCCGCGCCCCGGTTGGACCGTTCGATACGAAGCGGTCTCCGGCGACGTCGTTTTCGGCCCGAACGGCGCTCGCGCCTTCGACGCGATAACCGACGCCGACGGGAACGCTTACGTCGAAATTCGGCAAAAAGACGAATCCTCCGGTTACGCTCGCGTTTCCGCGACCGTTTTGCGACCGGCCGACGGCGAACAAAAATCGATTCCGGTCGAAAAATCGACCTTCGCGCTCGCTTGGACGCAAGCGTCGCCGATCAGAGTGCAACTCAATTTGCCGCCGGACGTCGCCGTCGGCTCCGAATTTAAAGGAACCGCGACGATCACGAACAACTCCAATTTCGTTAGTTCCGCCAATTTCATCCTGACTCCTCCGTCGAACGCGCGGTTCGTTCGCGGCGAAACGCCCCCGGAAAAAGTCGAAAACGGTCGCGTCGTTTGGAAATTGACCGATCTCGCGCCCGGCGTCTCGCAAACGCTCGGTTTTTACCTCGTTCGCGAAACGGCGGAACCGATGGACGCGGAAGGCGAAATTCAAATGACGTCGCAAACGTCGGTTTCCGGCGCCGCGCCGCCGTCGAGCGGAACGTCCGTTCCCGCGCCGCAACCGCTCGGAACGACGCCGCCGGTCGAGTCGCCGACGCCGAACGCCGCCCC
>JAGBDD010000115.1 GCA_017937685.1 Thermoguttaceae bacterium
AGTTCGAGGTCGCGGAACGACGCTTTGCCGGAACGGTTGCGGAAAAGACCGTAAAAGGTTAACGATTTGATCGGTTTTTCCGGGAAAATCGCGACGCGCTCTTGCGTCCAGTCGGAATCGCCGGTCGCGAACGGCGCGGTTTGGCCCCAAAGCATTTGACCGTCGGCGTATTCGAGGTCGATATAAAGGGAATAATCGTTACCGACCGAACCGCCGACGTTCTCGGCGCGGCTCCAACCGGTCGCGACGATCGGCGCGGCGGTCTCTTGGTTGAGAACGTAACGTCGCGCGACGCCGAACGCTTTGTCGGTCGCCTCGCCGGCGTCGCAAACGTAAACGCCGTCGGTTTCGACGAAACCTTCGTTATAGGGGTGAACGCCGACCGGCTCGACGACTTGCATCGCGTCGAGTTTGTCGAGATTAATGACTTTTTTCGCGATTTCCGGTTTCGACGCGGCTTGCTCGGCGGCGTCGGCGGAAAGCGGGAGGAAAAATGTCGCGGCGGCGCAACACGCGGCGAAAAACGGCGCGCCTTTTCGGAATTTTTGTCGCATCGGACGGCCTCTTGAGGAAGAAAGAAGGGGAAATGGGGAAAATGGGAAACGCGGGTAAAAAATAAAGGCGAACGCTTCGCAACGTTCGCCTTTGTCGTCGGCCTCCCAACCGTCTGCGACGGCGGCGATTTGAAACCGCGCCGTCGGAATCCGATTTATTGGACGAAAAACGTCGGTTCGAGACCGACCGAAACGGGGGCGCGAACGCTCTTCGACGAAAGTCGGCGGCGTTCGCGTTAGTCGACTCAAAGCGGGCGCGCCGAACGCTCGACGCGCCGCCGAAAATTGAATCGAAATTTATTTGACGCGGTTCGACGGGGTCTTCGCGTTTTGACGGCTCAACAACCAAAGGAGGAACGGCGCGCAAATGAAGATCGAGCTGAACGTGCCGACGATAACGCCGACGCACATCGCGAACGCGAAGGTGTGAATCCCGGCGCCGCCGAAGGCGTAGAGGACGAGCGCGGTGAAGAGCGTCGTCAACGACGTCAGTAAGGTGCGGCTCAAACATTCGTTCGTCGCGCGGTTGATAATTTCCTTCGTCAACGCTTCCGACTTGCCGCGGACTTCGCGGATACGGTCGAAGAGAATGATCGTGTCGTTGAGCGAGTAACCGATCAACGTCAGGAACGCGGCGACGGTCGCGAGACCGATCTTGAATTGCGAAATCCCGAGGAAACCGAGGAACGGCGCGAGCCAGTAGCTCAAGCCGAGCAAACCGAGGGTGAACAGGACGTCGTGAATGAGCCCGACGACCGCCGAAACGCCGAAGACCGCGCGTTTAAAGCGGAGCCACAGGTAGCCGAGAATGCAGAGGAGGCTGCCGAAAATCGCCAACATCCCTTGAACGCGAGCGTAACCGGCGACCGAGCTACCGATCGAGCTGGACGCTTCAAACGCGACTTCTTCGGCGACTTGCGCGGCGACTTGTTGCGCGACCGCTTCGACTTGCGCTTTGTCGGCGGAATTAACGACGACCGTCCATTCCGTTTGGGAAGCGGAGGCGTCGACGCCTTGCGGGAACGAAACGACGAGCGCGGCGGCGTTTTCGGCTCCGTCGACTTTTTGAACGTCGCCGAAGTAGCCGAGAACGACTTCGCCGCTCATCGGGCGGTTCAGTTTCACGTCGACGGCGATTTGCGTCGTCGGTTCGGCGGCGCCCGGAAGGACGACGTCTTGCGGTTCGCCGAGCGTAAATTCCATCGCGTAGCGCGGCATTTTTTCGGCGAATTTTTCCTTCATCAGGGCTTGAACTTCTTTTTCGAAGTCGGCGGTTTCCATACCGGGCGGGCACGACGCGCTAATCGAGTAGCACGAATGCGCCGCGACTTCGGCGCCGGCGCTGTCTTTCGCCAAGCTCAGTTCGCCGACGGTAAGGTCGGGAAGTTCGCTCAAATTGGCGCGCACTTCGGAAATTTCGACCGGTTCGGTGAAGACCGTTTGGACTTCGACGCCGCCGACAAAGTCGACGTCGAAAATACCTTTGCCGCGAACGCCGACGGCGATCAAGCCGACGAGAATAAGCGCGCACGAAATAGCGGCGGCTTTCTTGCTCATCGCGTAGAAGTCGAAGTTGTAACGTCCGATCGGTTTTAAACCGGGGAGAATCGGGTAAACGCAACGCTTGGTAAGCCAACCGTTTTTCTCGCAGGTTTCGAAAATGACGCGGCAGACGTAGGTCGCGGTGAACATGCTGAACAAAACGCCGAGGAACAACGTAACGGCGAAGCTCTTGATTTGTTCCGAACCGACGAGGTACAGAATCCACGCGGTCAGCATCGTCGTGATGTTCGAGTCGAAAATCGCGGTGAAGGCGCGTTGGTAACCGTTGCGAACCGCCATACGGAGCGCGGCGCCGCCGTTGAGTTCTTCGCGAATGCGTTCGAAAATGAGGATGTTCGCGTCGACCGCCATACCGACGGTGAGGACGAGACCGGCCAAACCCGGGAGGGTGAAGGCGGCGCGCATCGCGATCATCGCGGACATAATCATCGCGAGGTTCATCAAAACGGCGAACGTCGCGATGAAACCGCCGAAGCCGTAGTAGGCGATCATAAAGAGGAGAACGATAATACCGCCCCAAACGACCGCGTTTTTACCTTTGGCGATGGTGTCGGCGCCGAGGGTCGGGCCGGTGGTCATTTCGGTAACCGGTTCTTCCGAGAGTTTCGCCGGAAGAACGCCCGCGCGCATAACGGCGACGAGGTCGTCGACGTCTTTTTGAATGCGAGCGTAGTCGTCGGCCGAAAGGTTTTGACCGAAGGTGATCGAGCCGTTTTTACCGATCGGTTCGTTAATGTTCGGCGCGCTGTGCAGGCGGTCGTTCATCACGACGCCGAGTTGACGGCCTTCGTATTCGGTCGTCAAGTTGCGCATTCGTTCGGCGCCTTGCGGCTTCATTTCGAAAACGATTTCCGGCGTCATCATTTCGTTGAAGGAGTCGTTGACTTGCTCCATATGCGTCCCGTCGACGTCGTAGGAGTCGAGCAGGTCGAGGACGAGAACGTCGAAATTCGGTTTGATTTGGCCCGCGACTTCTTTCGCTTGCGAGGGGCGCGTCAGGTTGCGCGAGGTAACGCTGTCTTCTTGCGCCGGGTCGACCGGAACCCAAGTCGCGCTTTTAATAATGCCGTTCGCTTGTTCTTCGGCGGGAAGAACGATCGTCCAAGCGTCGACGTTTTCTTTCGCGAGCGCGCGGTCGACGACGGCTTTTTCTTGCGGGTCGCTCGCGCCGGAGACCGCGAGAATGCGGAATTGGAGTTGACCGGCGTTATTGATAACGCGCTTCAGGCGTTCGACTTCGGCCGGGTCGGCTTCCGGAATCGTGATGCGGATATCGGTGTTGGCGCCAAGTTCTTGAATCGAAATTTCGCGAACGCCGGACGGGTTGATACGCTTCATCAACGCGTTTTTCAGGTCGTTCATTTCGTCGGCGGAAACGTCGGTTTTCGTCGCGTCGCTCGGCGAAACCTTGTAGACGAGAATCGAACCGCCGCGCAGGTCGACGCCGAGATTGACGCGGCCTTGCTTGAGGCCGGTAATCGTCGAAATCAAAGCGCCGACGAAGCAGAAAGCGATAATGAAATACGCGGTTTGGAAATGTTGTTGGCGGAAACGTTTAGCGCAAAGGACGGCGACGACCCAAGCGAACGCGGCGAGCGCGGCGAAGGCGGCCAAAACGAGATAGAAGTTCGATTTTTCTTTCGCTTCGGTCGGTTCGGACGCGATCGGTTCGGGAACGGCGGTTTCGTCGGCGGTCGGCTCGGTCGCGGCGGTTTCTTCGGCGACCGGTTCCGCGGCGGCGGTTTCTTCGGCGGCCGGTTCGGTCGCGGCGGCTTCGTCGACGACGACGGCGGCGTTATCGGCGGGCGCCGCGTCTTGCGCGAACGCCGGCGCTATCGCCGCGGTCGACGCAAACGCGGAAAACAGAACGATAAGACCGAGATAAAAAGGTCTTTTCAAAATGTTGGTGCGTGTCATTGGTTAATTACTGTCGCGTTAATTAAACTGTGTTACCCGAAACGGCGCGCGGGCGTCGTCGGGCGAAAAGTATTGGGCGGAATAACGGGGACTCGAAACGAACGACGTTCGTCGGCGAATCGAGCGGCGGCGACGGCGGCGTCGGAACGCGAGCGTCGACGGCTCGACCGTTCACTTTTTCTTCGCTTGCTTGTCCTTCGCGGCTTCTTTCGCTTCTTTGGCGGCTTCTTTGTTGAACACGAAGCAAACCGCGCCGAGAGCGAAACGAATTTTGGCGCCGGTCGCGTCGTCGACGCGGAGGACGATTTCGCCCCCGTCGCGGTCGATCGACGCAACGGTTCCGATAATACCGGCGGTCGTCATCACTTTGTCGTTCATCTTGATCGAGTCGATCAGCTTTTGCGCTTGTTTGTCTTGCGACTTTTTCGGCAAAACAAGCAAGAGCCACATAACGATCAACATTACGAACGTCATTATAACGACGGCAAACGGGCCGGAGCCCGCCGAAGTCGGCGCCGGAGCCGGAGCGTCGGCCAACAGGGACGCAAGGGACGGCAAGGTCGATAAAACGGTCATCGCAAATCCTAACGAGGAAACGAACGGCGAACGAACGAGCGCGGAAACGCGACCGCTCGGCGGCGTTCTTGGAAGGCTGTCTTTTCGGAAAGTGAATCCTTTTCCATTAAACTATTATAATAAACCTTCTTCCCGGGGACTTCAAGCCCGCGCGCCGGGAATTTTCCTCTTTTTCTGATTTTTTCTCCGACTTTTCGGAAAATTTTTTCAAAAAGACGCCGCGTCGACAACTTTTTTTTAATTTTAGGTTCGGATTAACCTTGGCGGGGACGAGAGCGAAACGCGTTCGTCGCGTTCCGTCGTCCCGGCGCCGGGCGAAAAACGCTCTTGCGTTTCGGCGTTTTTTGCGGTACAATGACGCGCCTTTAGCGCCGACGGTCGCCTGACAAAATAAAAAATAGGAAAAACAGGGCGAATAAGGAAAAAGCGCGGTCTGAGACGACCGCCGATTCGTCTTGCGTCGGTCGCCGAGGAGCGACGAGGAGCGTCGCGACGAAACGAAGGAGCGTATTTTGAGCGAAAATCATTCGGTTCTTTTTTGCGTCCGAAAAACAAACGAGTCGACTGAGAACGCGTTGCGGTTGCGTTGGCTTTGTCGGCGCGACTTTGGGGCGTTGCTCGCGTTGGAGCGGGCGGCGTTCGAGTTTCCTTGGACGCGCGACGAGTTCGAATATTGCCTGCGAACGCGCAATTTCGGCGGTTTGGTCGTCGAGCGGAACGGCGAGCCGTTGGGGTATCTCTGTTTTGAAGCGCGCAAGCGGTCGTTTCGGCTGTTGAGTTGCGCGGTCGCGGAGTCGGAGCGGCGCCAAGGGCTCGGGACGTTGTTGGCGCGGGCGCTGATCGACCGTTTGGACGAGCGACGTTCGAAGATTGTTTGCGTCGTTCGCGAACGGAACTTAGCCGCTCAACTCTTCTTGCGTCGATTGGGTTTCCGCGCCGTTTGGGTGGCTCGCGACTATTACTTCAAGACGAACGAGGACGCGTATCGGATGACGTACCGCGCCGACGTCGCCGTCCCGACCGAGATCGACCGAACGAGACGGCGTTTGTTGAGCCGATAATCGTTTTGGCGTTGAAATAAAGAAAAACGCGCCGTTTAGACGCGGCGTCGCGAACGCGTTCCCGAACGGAGCGTTTTTTTCGGCCTTCGGGAGCTTTGAGGGGGCTGGATAAGTTGGAAAAAACGCAAAAGACGGCGAGAATCGGCGGGGCGCGTAATAGAAGAAAAACCGACGCGATTTAACGGTCGCGTCGGTTTTAGCGTTTGGGCGTCGTCGGCTTTTCCGAACTTGGGAGCGGGAACGTCGGCGCGTTGGGAACGGTGTAAATTGTTTAAATCGCTTGAACCGTTTAAGGCGTTTGGGCAATTTAAGTCGGTTGATCTTGCTTAAACGGTTTAGGAAGTTGAAAGCGTTTAGAAAAAGGAACCGGCGCGCAAGGTCGGCGGTTCGGCGTTCAATTCGGTTCGTTTTCCGGCGCGTTTGGGCGTCGAGGCCGCGTTGGCGCTCGGCGTCGTTTGCGCGACTTTCGCGACCGTCGGCGTTGGCGTCGCTCGCGCGACTTGCGGAGCTTGCGCGGTTTCTTTTTCTTCGCTAATTTGCGCGTCTCGCTTATTTTGCGCGACGGCGTTCGCGTCGCCGGAACCGTCGGAGAGACGCGACGCGGCGTTGGAGCCGGTTTTAACGTCTTTGCCGGTTTGAGCGGTCGCGTCGGCGGAGTTGGCGGCGACTTCCGACGCCGCGGCGGTCGGCGCGATCCATTTGACGTTTCCTTCGTCGACGATTTTGCGGCGAGTCGGCGCGACGGCGACGGCGGTCGACTTCGCTTCCGCTTGATTCGCGGCGAGCGTTCCGTCGACGTCGGGGCGGGCGAAGAGGACGACTTCGTCGGCCCCGAGCGTTTGCGGCGCGTTCGTCGTCGAGTCGTTGGAAGCGTCGGTCGCCGCGTCGTCGGTTTGAGTCGCGTCGTCGAAGAAAGTCGGCGACGGGAGCGTCGGCGCGTCGATTTCGAGTTCGGCGGCGTCGTCGGTCGCGGCGGTCGGCGCGATCAAGGTCGTTTCGCTTTCGAGATCGGCGATTTCGTCGGCGGTTTCGGTCGCTTGTTCGGCGTTTTGTTCGAGCGCGGCGCGCAGTTCGGTCGCTTTTTTCGCGAGCGCGGCGTCGGTCGGATTGAGGCGACCGGCAATCGTCGTTTTGTCGAGCGCTTCTTGGACGTTTCCGGCGCGTTCTTGGAGGACGCCCATCTTGTAAAAGGCGCGATAGTCGTTCGGCGCGGCGGCGGCGACCTCTTCGAGAACCGCGTAAGCCTCGTCGTCCCGTTCTTGCGCTTCGAGGAAATAAGCGATTTCGAGTTTCGGCTCGATCGACTCCGGATTGCGGTCGCGCCAATCTTCGAGCGTTTGAAGCGCGGTCGCCGCGTCGCCGCGAGTCGAAGCGCTCGTCGCGAGCCCGCGATAACAGCAAACGATCGTTTCCGGCGCGGCGTCCCGTTCGAGCGCGGCCCAATAAGCGTTTTCGGCTTGCGTCAAGAGGGCGTAATCGCCGGTCGCGAGCGCTTTGCGTTGGTAGGCGGCGCCGAGATTGTAAAGCGTTTCGGCGTTTTCCGGATTTTCCGCGAGCGTTTCTTGAAAGACGGCGATCGCGCGGTCGTAATCGCCGGTCGCGTAAAGTTCGACGCCCCGCGCGTTGCGCGACGCGACGAGGCCGCTCGGCGACGCGCAGCCGGTCGCGAAGAAAGTCGGCGCGACGATTCCGAGTCCGAGAAGCGCGGCGAAAGCCGCTCCGGCGAGCGTCGGTCGAGAAGACGGCGACGACGACGGCGAGCGGAACGAAGGCGCGGCGGACGGCGGGAAGGAAAGGGGCGGTCGGAACAACATAACGGCGTCCTTGCCGAGTCGCGGCGGTTTGCGCGGAGGAAACCGGGCGACTTGCGACGTATATATTAATAATGACAAAACGGGCCGAAAACGAACGCGAAAACTTCCGAACGGCGCGGCGACCGGCGGCCCTCCTTGGCGCCGGCGCGCCGTTTTAATCGGAATAATCGCGATAAACCGTTCCGATAGTAACGTTTTTTCTTCGCGGAATCAAGACCGGTTTGAAAATTCGCGCCGCCCCCTTGCGCTCGACGCGCCTTTTGGAGTAAAATAGGAAGCGTCGCGGCGGAGCGAGAGCGCGACGGAGCGGAAAACGCCGCCGTCGCGTTGAAACGGAGGAGCGGAGAGCGCCGCCGTTGCGATAAGACGGGGGATTTGGTTGAAAGGAGCGGGTTGCGAAATGACGGGCGTTTGGGAAAAAGGGGGAAAACGAGCGCGAGTTTGCGGCGTCGGAGGGCGTTGCGCGGCGTTTTTGACGGCGTTTTTCGTTGCAAACGGTTGCTTTTTGAGCGCGATTTCAACGGTCGAGGGCGCGCCGCCGCGCCGGACGGCTCCGCGAACGAGCGGTTTTCGCGACGACGCGGCGAAGTTGGGAGAAACGGAGGACGCGGCGAAACCGGGCGAATTGACGAAAACGAGCGTCTTGGGAGGAACGGGCGCTTCCGCAAGAACGGGCGCTTTGGGGAGATTGGGCGTTTCCGCAAAGACGGGCGTTTTGGGAGAATCGGGCGGCGCTCGTCAAGCGGAGCGGAACGACGGCGCGCTTCCGGCGGCGGTCGGAACGTCGTTTTTTTCGGCGGAAGAGGAGCGCGACGCGGCGGCGCTTTGGCGCGATCCGAGCGAAGCGAAGCGGTTGCGAGCGCAAGTTCTCGACGCGGCGCGACGGCGGCGCGAAACTTGGCCGCAATTCCCGGCGATCAACGAGAAAAAAGCGGCGGAACTCGGGATTCGACGAATCGAAGGGAAGAACGTAACGCTGACGACCGACTTGCCGCCGTCGCTCGGCGTCGACCAAATCCCGGCGGCGCTCGACGCGGCGATTCCTCATATTTGTAGCTTTTTTGACGTTGACGAACGAAAATTTGAAAATTGGAAGATAAACGCGTTTTTGATGGGGGACGTCGATTCTTTTATCGAAATCGGCGTCCTCGACGGGCCGCCGCGTTTTCTTTACGGATATTCCGTTTGCGACCGGATTTTGGCGAAAGATCAGAAAATTGAATATTACAACCGTTTTCTGCTCCTGCACGAGCTGGTTCATTCCTTTATGCACGAGGTTTTCGGCGACCTCCGCCCGCGTTGGTATTCGGAGGGCTCGGCGGAATATTTGGCGTTGCATCTTTGGAAACCGGCGGAAAAATCGATAGAAATTGCCCAGTTTCAAACCGGCCCGGACGCGACGCCCGGTTTTGGGCGGTTGCAAGAGATTCGCGAGATCGTTCGCGCCGGAAAAGCGCCGACGTTGCGCGAGATTTTGGCGTTCGAGCCGCGCGATTACGTTCGGACGTCGACATACGCTTGGAGTTGGGCGCTCGTCGCGTTCCTGAACGAGTCGCCGAAATACCGCGACGTCGCCGAACTTTTGCCGTATTGGTCGACGTATTGGGAGCCGAACCGCGTTTTTGTCGATATTATCGGCGACCGTTGGGGGGAATTGGAGAACGATTGGGCCGATTTTGTCGGTCGTATCGACTTCAATTATAACTTCGACGCGACGGCGGTCGACGCGGCGCCGGGACGTCCGTTCGACGAAGCGGCGGCGGAGAGCGGCGGCGCGGTCGTCGTCGAAGCGGCGGCGAATCGCGGTTGGCAAAATTCCGGCCTCGCGCTTGAAGTCGGGACGACGTATCGCTTGGCGACGGCGGGGCGGTATCGGCTGAACGTCGAGGAAGCCGGGAAAAAATTGGAGTTCGAGGCGCCGGGCGCGACGTTCCGATACGTCGAAGGCGCGCCGCTCGGGCGGCTGCAGGCGGTTGTCGTTCCGCTCGAAAGCGCGGCGTTCGACGAGTTTTACTCGTTAAATTCGGCAAACGGGGAAAGCGGGACAAACCCAAACGGCGCGGCGAAGACGGTCGGCGGGTTAAGACGGGGAAAATCGGCGAACGAGGCAAAGTCGACGCCGCGCGGAACGCTCGAGCCTTGGGACGCCGCCGTCGGGTTCGAAACGTCGACGGCGACGCTGACGCCCGAGCGCGCCGGAACGCTTTTCTTCCGCATCAACGACGCGCCCGGCAACCTCGCGAAGAACGCCGGAAGCGTTAAAATTCAAATCAAACGCGCCGCGTCGAGCGGAAAACGGGGAGGAGCGGCGAAGTCGGTTGAATAGAACGTTTGGGTAAAACTGGAAAAGCGGCGCGCTTTGGGGCGGCGTCGCGAGCGGTTTAGATTGAGAAAACTGGGGAAGCGGCGCGGTTTGGGGCGACGTCGCGACCGGTTGAGATTGAGAGAGCTGGGGGAATAACGCGGTTTGGGGCGCGTCGCGAGCAGGCGCTTGACGGCGCTTTAGATAAAATAGGAAAAATGCAAGTTCCGGCGCGGAGCGGAAAAAGCTCTTGGGCCGAACTTGCCAACGATAGCAAGGAGAAAGGGCGATGAAAAAGTTCGCGGTGATTATCGCGGCGGCAGGGAAGAGCCGTCGCTTTCAAAAGGGCGGTTCGCCGCTGACGCTGAACGCGCCGAAAAAGCCGTTCGCGCCGCTCAAAGGGCGCGCCGTTTGGCTCCATTCGGCGGAGCGGTTTGCGCGGCGTCGGGACGTCGCGCAGTTGATTTTGGTTGTTTCGCCGGAAGATCGCGCCGACGTCGAACGAAAATTTGCGGCGGAGCTTTCGTTGTACGGGATCGAGATCGTCGAAGGGGGCGCCGAACGCTTTTTGTCGGTTGAAAAAGGCTTGAAGGCGGTCAAGGCGTCGGTCGATTACGTCGCGGTTCACGACGCGGCGCGCCCTTGCGTCGGCGACGGCGACGTCGAAAACGTTTTCGCCGAAGCGACGCGAACCGGCGCGGCGATCTTGGCGGCGCCGATCGTCGGCTCGATCAAGCGAGCGCGTCCGGCGGCGAGCGGCGGGAAGTTGGAGACGGAGGTTGTTCGCGAAAAATTGGGATTCGGCGCCGCGAACGGCGAACGGCTGGCGGTCGACGAATCGACGCCGCGCGAGAACCTTTGGGAAGCGCAAACGCCGCAAGTTTTCGAGAAAACGCTCCTCGAACGCGCGTTCCGCGAACGCAAGCCGGACTTTCAACCGACCGACGACGCCGGTCTCGTCGAAGCGCTCGGCGCCGAAGTCGCGATCGTTCCGGGCGCGCGGACGAACGTCAAAATCACCTCGAACGACGACTTGATTATCGCCGAAAAATTCCTCGAAATCGTCGCTCGGCGCGACGCGAAACCGAAAGGATTTTTCTGAACGCGAAAGCGGTCGCCGAAGCGGGAAAACCGCGACCGACGTAAAATTTTGCCGTCGCGAAAAAAAGCGGCGGCGAAAATCGGCGTTCGACGCTAAAATTTCCGGGACGCGAAAAACAAAAACGGTCGACGCGGGGAACGTCGACCGTTTTTATGTTGAAATGGGGAAGATGAATAAACTGGGCGAGCGCGACAAAGCGACGGAAGCGGGGCGAAACGTTAAGCGCCGCGGCGGTTGCCGTACCACTCGAGCTGCATTCGCGGGCAATATCGGTAGCCGCGCGGCCCGGCGTAGGCGGTTATCCATTCCGCTTTTTCCCGCATCGTCGCGACGTCGATCGCCATCGGCATTAGGAAAACGCGGTCGGGACGGGCGCCGCCGAGACGTTCGAGGTACTCCTCGATTTCGAGCAAATCTTCCGGCTGGTCGACGACGAATTTCAGTTGATACGGATAACGATCGATCAGCCGTCGAACGACTTCCGGACGGTCGCGGTTCGTTTCGTGCAACCGAATCGCCGAATCGAGCGCGCCGTGCGGCGTCGAATTCGAAAGTTTCGGGCTGATCGACATTAAGTCGCAAGCGACCGGAAGGTCGAGAGTGCCCGCCGTCTCGATGGTGATTGTTAACTCGCGTTCCGCCAACGCTTGCGTCAACGGAATCAGTTCCGAGTACATCATCGGTTCGCCGCCGGTCAGGACGACGTGCCGACAGTTGTAAAGAAGGACGCGACCGACGATTTCCTCGACGGAAAGGTCTTCGCCCTCTTCGCGACGCCAAGACGCGTAAGTCGTGTCGCAGAAAGAACATCGGAGGTTGCAACCGGTCGTCCGCACAAACGCGGAGAGGACGCCGGTCCAAAGGCCTTCGCCTTGTTTCGAGTGAAAAATTTCGACGACGCGCATAATAAAATCGGGCGAAACGGAAGGGGCGAAGGGCGAAAAGGGCGGCAAGCGTCGAACGCGAACCGTCTAAACGATAAGGTAGGTGTCGAAATTTAGGCGCGGCGGTCGTCGCGACGTTCCGATTTTGCGGTTTTTAACGCCGGATCGTTGTAACCGTAAACGCCGCGAAAACGCTCCGCCGGGTATTTTTCGGCGTTTTTGCGCATTTTCGCCGCGAACGCCGACGCGAAATCGACGCCGAGTTTGTCGCAAAGGTTCAAAAGGTAACTCGCGACGTCGGCGATTTCTTCCGCGACCGCGTTCAACGCCTCCGGATCGTCCTTAACCGCGAACGACTCTTCCGGCGTCGACCATTGGAAACGCTCCAGCAACTCCGCCGCTTCGATCGCGACCGACGACGCCAAATTCTTCGGCGTGTGAAAGCGACCCCAATCGCGTTCCTCGGCGAAACGAACGACGAGCCGTTTTAGGTCGGCGACGGTCGTCGTCGCGTCGGAAAATTCGGTCTTGTCGGAAAAATCGGACGGCGCGTTCATCGGGCGAAGTCGGCGGCGGTTAAGGAACAACAAACGTCGGAACGCGTCGGCGGCGAACGTCGACGCGTTCCAAAGAAAATGTTAAATGTCGGCGGCAAAACGAATTGCGTTGCGCCGTCGAAGCGGGATCACTCGGCGATTTGCGCTTCTTCCCAGTCTTGACGCGCCAAACCGGCGGCGCCGACGTAACCGGCGTCGTTCCCCATCACCGCGTAATCGATGCGGAGGCGTTCGGCCAAGTGAAGGAAGATGCGGGAACGCGTTTCTTGCTCGATCGTTTCGAGGAAGATGCGCCCGGTTGCGGTCGTTTTACCGCCGAACGTCATCGCGCCGCCGATGAGAATGCAACTCGGGTCGATCGTGTGGATCAGCGCGATCATCCCGTGCGACAGGTAGCGCGCCGTTTCTTTGACGATGCGAAGAGCGACTTCGTCGCCGGCTTCCGCTTCTTCGAAAACCATTTTCGGAATCTCGTCGTCCCGTTTGCGAGCGCGGACGCGTTCGGTCAGCGACGTTTTAAATTCCGCTTCGACGTATTCGATCGTGCGGTTGGCGACGCCGGTCGCGCTGGCGTAGGCTTCCAAGTGCCCGCGTTGACCGCATTTGCACCAACGAGCGTTTTCGGACGTGTCGATCAGGTTGTGGCCCGCTTCGCCGCCGTGGCTGTGCGTTCCGTTCCAAACGTGCCCGTTCAGGACGATCCCGCAACCGACGCCGGTGCCGAGCGTCAAGAGGATAAGGCCTTCTTCGCCTTGACCGGCGCCGACCCAATATTCGGCGAACGCGGCGGCGGGGCCGTCGTGCGCGAACGTAACCGGGAGGCCGACGTTTTCGGCGAGGCGGTCGCGAATCGGGAAGAAGTCCCAACCCGGGAGGTTCGACGGGCGAACGAGCGAACCGGACGGAATGTCCATCGTGCCGGGGGAGCCGAGCCCGACGCGGGCGACGTCGGCGGGCGTTAAACCGGCTTTTTCGACCGCTTGCAGAATCGCGTCGGCCATTCGTTTCGTCGCGTCTTCCGGGCCGCGTTCGACGAGGGTCGGGGTCGTAACGTAGGAAAGCGTTTTCCCGGCGTCGTCCAAAACGCCGACTTTGATGTTCGTGCCGCCGAGGTCGACGCCGACGAAGTTCGGTTTTTTCAGGTTCGCAGAATTGGCCATTTGGGCGTTCGCTCCGTAAAGTTGCGGGAAATCGTTCGGGGAAACCGCTTCCTCGAACGCGTCGTCTTTTTATCATTTCGGTAAAAAAGGGGACGCGGAAAAGAAATTTTGACAAAAAAAACGGCGCGACTTAAAGTCGGCGCGAAAATTTCCTTCCGAGCGGCGGTAAAAAAACGCGCGGTTTTGTCGAATTTACCGATCTTGTCGATAATTCGACGGCGCAAATTACCGTCGTTTCTCATTATAACCGAAATTGTCGCCGTTGGGAAGGGGCAAACAGTTCGAACGCGATTTTTCTTTTTGCGTTTTTTTCGTCGAAGGGGCGGTTTATACCGTTCGGTCGCTTGCAGCGCGGCGTTTTTCGCGTACAATGAACGGAAAGACGGGGGAGCGTAAGCGAGGCGCGCCGTTTTAAACGAGCAAAGGAACGGACGTTGGAACGAGGAACGGAAACGGAGACGAACGGAAGACGCTCGGCGTTTCGTCGCGTCGTCGAGACGGCGTTCGAGCTGGTTTATCCGCGGACGTGTTGGATTTGCGACGAGCGAATCGTCGGAGCGGAAACGACCGGCGGCGCGGGACGCGTCGGCGTCGGCGGCGGTTCGAGCGGGTTTCGCGTTCCGTTGTCCGCGCTCGTTTGCGACGAATGCCGTCGGGCGGCGAGCGTTCCGGCGCGGACGTTTTGCCGACGTTGCGGTCGGGTCGCGGTTCGGGAGACGGCTCGCGGGGACGACGCGCTTTGTCGGTTTTGCTTGCGGAAAACCGGGGCGTCGAATTTCGCGTTCGACGAGGTTCGCCCGATGCATTTTTATCGGGGAACGACGCGGGCGCTCGTTTTGCAGTTGAAGCGAACGACCGACCCGACGTTGGCGGAGATCGCGGCGCGCCTTTATTTTGAGTCGCGGCGGCGGGCGCTGACGGCGTTTCGACCGGACGCGGTCGTTCCGGTTCCGATGAATTGGCGGCGTCGGTTCTTGCGAAGCGTCAATTCGCCCGATTTTTTAGCGTCGGCGTTGGCGCGGGAGCTGGGCGTTCCCTGTTGGGCGAAGACGGTTCGCCGAGTTCGCGCGACGCCGCCGCAGTCGTCGGTCGATTGGGCGGCGCGGCGGGAGAACGTCGCGGGCGCTTTCGCGTTGAGCGGAGGAAAAAAAGACGCCCCGATCGAACGTTTGAAAGGCAAACGGATTTTGCTCGTCGACGACGCGTTCACCAGCGGCGCGACGGCGAACGAAATCGCCGCTTTGCTGAAAGAGGACGGCGGCGTCGAGGCGGTTTGCGTCGCGACGTTGGCTCGCGCCGGGTTGGGTAAAGGACGGCGACTTTAACGCTTCGGCGGTTGGGGGAAGAAGCGGCGACGTTGACGCTTCGGCGGTTGGGGAAAGGACGGCAACTTTAACGCTTCGGCGGTTGGGGGAAGAAGCGGCGACGTTGACGCTTCGGCGGTCGGGGAAAGAACGGCGACTTTAACGCTTCGGCGGTTGGGGAAGAAACGGCGACTTTGACGCTTCGACGGTTGGAGTAAAACAAGAAAATTGCGACGGGCGGCGCGAGCGGTCGCGTCTCCGTTTTTTATCGACGTCTTTTCATTAGTATTAATGAAGAAACTTCAAGAAAGGAAAATCGAATGAAACTTGTCAAACTAGGCAAGCGTATCGCGGCGGCTCTTTGCGGCGTCGCGGCGGCGGTCGCGGCGTTTTCGACGGCGGCGAACGTTCAAGCGGCGGAAGAGGGCGAACTGCGCGCTCCTTGTTATCCGTTGATTACTTGCGACCCTTATTTTAGCGTTTGGTCGAACGTCGACGAACTCGCCGACGCGTTCCCGGTTCACTGGACGGGCCGCATTCACGCGCTGACGTCGTTCGTTCGCGTCGACGGCGAAAACTATCGCCTGATGGGAAAACCGACCGAATTTGACAAAAACGCGAAAAAAGCGACGCAAAAATCGGTTTCCGTTCGCGCGACGAAAACCGTTTACGCGTTCGAAGCGGGGGGCGTCGAACTGACGCTGACGTTCCGCCGAACGCCGCTCCCGAACGATTGGGACGTTTACTCGCGCCCGGCCGCTTACGTCATTTGGACGGCTAAGTCGACCGACGGCAAGGAACATAACGTCGCGATTTATTACGACCAAACCGCCGAGCTTTGCGTCGACAATTCGAACCAAGAAGTCGCCGCCGGGCGTTTCACGACCGAAAATCTCGACGTTCTCCGCTTTGGAACGACCGAGCAGCCGATTCTCGAAAAGAAGGGCGACAACCGCTGCATCGACTGGGGAAGCCTCTTCCTCGCGGTCGAAAAAGGGGCGGCTAAAACCGCGTTCGCCGGACATATCGACGCCCGCGCCGCCTTCCTGAAAGACGGCTCGCTCCCGAGCGACGACAAACGCTTCCCGCGCCGCGCCAACGACGATTGGCCGGTCTTGGCGGTCGCGTTCGACTGCGGCAAAGTCGGCGTCGACGCGGTCGAAAAACGGATTATCGCCGCTTACGACGACGAGTACTCGATCGAATTTTTGGGCCAAAAATGCCGCCCGTATTGGCGCCGCAACGGGCTCGAAGCGCTTTCGATGCTCGAACTCGCCAACGCCGAATACGCCGATTTGACCGTCCGCTGCGACGCGTTCGACGCCGAAATGTTCGAACAAGCGGCCGCGGTCGGCGGGACGAAATACGCTTCGCTTTGCTCGATCGCTTATCCGCAAGCGGTCGCGGCGCACAAACTCGCCGTTTTGCCGAACGGAAAGCCGATTCTTGTTTCGAAAGAGAATTTTAGCAACGGTTGCGCGGCGACGGTCGACATCCTTTACCCGACCGCGCCGGTCTTCGCCGTTTACGACGCCGGGCTCCTCAAAGCGACGCTGACGCCGGTTCTCGAGTACGTCGCGAGCGGCCGTTGGAAGTTCCCGTTCTCGCCGCACGACGTCGGGACGTATCCGAAGTTGAACGGCCAAGTTTACGGCGGCGGCGAACGAACCGAAGACAACCAAATGCCGGTCGAAGAGTCCGCGAATATGCTGATTATCGCCGACGTCGTCGCGCGCCTCGACGGGAACGTCGAGTACGTCGCCGAATATTGGGACATTCTTGAATCTTGGGCCGAATATCTCCTCGCCAAAGGGCTCGACCCGGAAAATCAACTTTGCACCGACGACTTCGCCGGGCACCTCGCGCACAACGCTAACCTCTCCGCGAAGGCGATCGTCGCGCTGGCTTGCTTCGCCGACCTCTGCGAGCGGAACGACAAACCGGAACTCGCCAAAAAGTTCCGCGCCAAGGCCGAAGAGTTCGCCGTCGAATGGGTCAAGTTGGCCGACGGCGGCGACCGTTTCCTCCTCGCGTTCGACCGCAAGGATTCTTGGAGCCAAAAATACAACCTCGTTTGGGACAAACTCCTCGCGCTGAACCTCTTCCCGAAGGAAGTCGTCGCGAAGGAACTCGCCTATTATAAGACGAAGATGAACAAATACGGGCTCCCGCTCGACAATCGCGCCGATTACACCAAGCTCGACTGGGAACTTTGGACCGCGACAATGGCCGACTCCCGCGCCGAGTTCGACGCGTTGACCGCCTCCGTTTACGAGTATGTCGACAATACGCCGTCCCGCGTTCCGCTTTCCGACTGGTACTTCACTAGCGACGCGAAGCAACGCGGCTTCCAAGCCCGCGCGGTCGTCGGCGGCGTCTTCATTAAGCTCTTGGAAAACAACGAGAAGCTGACGAAGTAACGCTCGCGGCGCCTTGCGTCGAATAAAATGAAAACGCTCGTTCGGTTCTCGGAGCCGGGCGGGCGTTTTTTCGTTGCGCTGTCGTTTCGAAACGGCGAAAACGGCGGAAAACGGCGTTTCTTTCGTTGGAAAATAAAAATTTTGGGCGATTTTCTAAAAAAAAACGCTCAAAATACCGATGACGCCTAAGAAGATATTTCGGCCGACGCGTTCCCGAGAACTTTCGAGCGAAAACGCGTTGCGGTTTTGATAATGAAATAGTAAAACGAAAGGAGCTTGGTATGAAAAACGAATCTTTTATCGACGGGATCGGTAAAATTCACTTCGCCGGCAATATGGTTCGCTTCGATTGCGTTACGTTGCAACCGGGCGCGGACGGCGAAAAACCGACGTCGGAAGAAGTTTTCCGCGTCGTGATGCCGCCGCAAGGTTTCTTGGCCGCGTTCAACAGTATGCAACAACTGATCGACAAACTCGTCGCCGCCGGCGTTCTCCGCAAGAACGACTAAGCGGCGATCGGCGAATGAGCCGACCCGTCGACGGCGCTTTGAGCGGCGGAAAGCGATCGGTTTCGCCGCTTAAACGTTAACATCAAAAACGAGCGTTCGACGCGAGTCGACGCTCGTTTTGACGTTTCTTGCGGACGGCGGCGTTGCAAACGACGAACCGTCGGCGCGACGAACCGGAAAAAACGTTAAATTTTGCCGCGTCGACCTTCCAAGAGGGAAGACGCGGCGTTCGGAAGGCGCTCGAAATTAACGACGGCGGCGAATCGGGTTCGGTTTCGGCGCTTCTCGCGTCGGCGCGGCGTCGGCGGGCGTTTCGGCTTGCGCTTCCGATTCGGACGCGGCGTCGTTTTCCGGCGTTTCGGTCGAGTCGGCGGCGGGTTCGGTCGACGCGGCGTTCTTTTGCGTTTTCGATTTCGACGGCGTTCCAAGTTCCGGCGCGGGCGCGGCGGCGTTCGGGCGCGCTTCCCAAATCCAACCGTTCGGTTGGAAGAGGAGACCGCGACCAAAAATCGCGCAAGCGGCGAAGACGGCGTAAACTAGGAGAGCTTTGCCGAAATTGCAGTCGAAAAAGATCAACGCGCCAAACGAACCGACGATCGCGACCGGAATCAGCAACAGCGCCGCCGTCAAGCCTTGGCTTCCTAAAAACGCGACGAACAGTTCGAAAACGATCCAAGAAGCGCCGAAAACGAGCGCGGCGAAGAGCGATTTTTGCGCCAACTCGCCCCCTTCGAGTTTTTCGAGGTCGTCGGCGTCGCGAATCAGCATATAACCGAACCGCGCGATCGGGAAGGCGATTCCGAAAACCGCGACCGCTCCGACGATTCCGCTCAAAACCGCCGACTTGACGAGTCCGACGCCGAACGCCGCGCCGAAAACGAGCAAAATTCCAAGCAAGCTAAGAAGAAGGCCTTGCGTCGAAAACTCGAACCGCTTTTGTTCGATCGGTCGCGTTTCTTTCCCGACGCGCGTCGTTTTGCCGTCTTGAACGACTTCGTCCGGCGCGTGAACGACGACTTGAACCTTCGGAATCTCGATGATGTGCCCGCATTTGGGGCAAGGGCCCTTCTGACCGGCGAACTGATCGCCGACTTCGAACGACGTCATGCAGCCGGAGCAGATAACTCGAATCGCCATTAATCTTTCCTTGCGTTGCGTTGGTTAAGGGACGAAAGCCGCCGCGTCGGCGACGCGAACTCGGCGAAAAGGGGAAAAGCGAACGGCGGAAGCGTCGAAACGACCGCGCTCTTTCATTTTAACGAGACGGCGCGAAAATTTCAAGCCCGTTTTCCGGTTTGTCGGGCGTTTTCCCGATTTCCGACGGCGTTGAATTGGGGGAAATGGAGGGATAAAGAGAAATAAGCGGAGCGGAGAAGAGGCGCGGTCGGCAAAAAACGGCGAGATTGGGAAAGCGCGTTAAGGTTTGAGGCGCGCCGATTCGCGACGCGTTCGGGGGAACGCGGGAAAATAGAAGGGCGGTTGGCGAAAAACGAGAAGAACGGCGAAAACGCGGGGAAACGTCGGAAGTAAAACTGGAAGGCGGTTGGTGAAATTGCGAGGTTGGGGAAATAAAACGGCGAAAACCGCGTCGGGAAAAGCGGCGGAGACGGGAAAACGCGTCAAGGTTTGAGGCGCGCCAACCCTAAACGCGTTCGGCGGCGGTTGAGTTCTTCGAGGCATTTCGGGACGGCGGCGAGGAACCGAACGATTTGGCTCGCCGTCGTTTCGAGCGCGGCGGCGGTCGCGGATAGGTTTTCGCCGTTCGCTTCGAAAACGTCGAAAAATTCCGAAACGAGAATCGCGTAATCGAAACTCGACGGCGCGACGCGGATTTTGCTCCCTTGCAACCGAGCAAACCAACGGAGCGAAGCGCGGGCGTCGGCGGACGCGGCGATTTTTGACGGTTTTAAATTCTCAAAAGCGCCTAAATTAACGTCGGCGGGAGGAGCGAGACTCGTCGGAACGGGGCTTCGAACGGTCAGCGCGATTTCGATCCGGAGCCGTTCGAGCGCGATTTTGCGGTTTTCGCCCTGATAACGCCGCTCGGTCGCTTCGCCGACGAGCCCGGTCGCCGGGTGATAGAAGCGAACCGCCGTTTCGACTTTGTTGCGGTTTTGACCGCCGGGCCCGGAACGGCGCAAACGCTCCATTCGGCAAGCGCGTTCGAGCTTCTCCGGTTCGAGATAAACCGGCGAACGGGACGGCGAAACGGAAGAGTCGGGAACGGAGGCGGAAGCGGACGGCATCGGAGCGGCAAGGCGGATAAAAGACGGGGACTTTGACGGTCGCGAAAAATCGACGGCGGGCGACGGCGACGATAAAAAAACGCGAAACCGTCGGCGACGCCGGGCGATTTCGCGTTAAATTGGGTAAGACGCGCAAAAAAAAGGAAAGAGGGGAAACGCGGATTTCCGGCGCAAGATCGATTTGTGTTTCGAAACTTAAGTTTCCGGCTCGAAATTGATCGGGGCTCCAAAACTTAGATTTCCGATTTGAAATCGTTTTTGGATTTCGAGTCGAGTTGGAAACGCGCTTCCGAAGGCCGACGCAAACGCGTCGACCCGGGGCAAACTTTTCTTTTGCGTCGGCGTTCGATTAGAAGTGCAAACCGAACGGATTGTCGCCGGCGTTCGAGAGACCGCCCTTGAGCGGGCCCTTCGGACGGTTTTTCTTGATCCGTTCGCGAACGGCGGCGGCTTCGGCTTCCGCTTGCGCTTCGGCGGCGGCTTCCGCGGCGGCGCTTTCGGCGTCGCGTTGACGTTTCGCCTCTTCGCGCGGATCGGGCGTCAAACGCTTGATCGACAAGGAAATCTTGCGCTTTTCGCGGTCGATCGAGAGGATTTGAACGTCGACGAAATCGCCGACTTGGAGCGCGTCCGAAACTTGCGCGATGCGTTTATAGCAAATTTCGCTGATGTGAACGAGCCCTTCGACGCCCGGCGCCAACTCGACGAACGCGCCGAACGCCATCAGGTTCGTAACGCGACCGCGAACTTTGTCGCCTTCGACGAACGTTTCGTCGATCTTCTTCCAAGGATCGCTGCCCGCGTCTTTGTACGAGAGAGAAATGCGGTTCCGTTCGAGGTCGATTTTAGTAACGATAACGTTGATGCGTTCGCCTTCTTTGACGACTTCGGTCGGGTCGGAGACGCGGCCCCAGCTCATCTCGGAGACCGGGAGGAAACCGTCGACGCCGCCGAGATCGACGAACGCGCCGACGTTGATGATCTTGCGGACAAGACCGTCGCGAGTTTGACCGACGGCGAGTTCCGCCATCGTCTTTTCGCGCATTTCTTCGCGTTCGCGTTCCATCAGGACGCGGCGGCTGATCACCAAGTTGCGGCGTTCCGGATTGACTTCGGTAACGACGCACTTCCAGCGTTCGCCGACGAATTGCTCGGCGTTTTCGACGAAGAACGGCGCGATTTGACCGTTCGGCATAAAGCCGCGGAGCCGCCCGACTTCGCATTCGAGCCCGCCTTTGTTGGCGCCGGTAACGCGCGCTTCGACGATCGCCCCGACGGTAAGACTGAGCCAGTCGCCGACTTCCGCCGCGGCCAACGGAAGCGAAACTTCGTAAACGCCGTCTTCGGCGTTGAAGCGGGAGACGACCGCGTCAAATTCTTGGCCGACCGTCGGTTGAGCGTCTTCCGGGAATTGTTTCAGCGGAATAAGGCCGTGTTCGCGCCCGCCGACGTCGACGAAAACGGAGTCGCGTTGGACGGCTTCGACGCGGCAACGGATTTTCGTTCCCTCTTCGAGCGTCGCGGCGCCGACGTTCGCTTTGTCGTTTTTCATCAGCGAGTCGAGCGATTCGCCGTTCAAGAGCGCGTTAAATTCGTCTTCGAGGTCGTCCGAAAGACGGGCGCGACGATTCGGCGTCGGAACGGACGAGAGCGGGCCGCGCGGCGCGGCGACCGGACGTTCGCGGCGTTTGTCGTCTTTTTTGCCGTCTTTACCGTCGCGATTTTCGCCGTCGCGGCGGCGTTTGTTTTCGTCGCGGATCGCGCCGAGCGGCGACGAACGACGCGGCGCGCCTTCGCCGGAGTTCGCGGCGGCGCGTTTGACGCGTTCTTCGATAACGTTCGCGTCGACGACCGGGGCGTCCGCGTTCATCGCTTCGTAGGTGGCGAGCGGGGACGGCGCGGCGGCGTCGGCGGGTTGTTGGGC
>JAGBDD010000116.1 GCA_017937685.1 Thermoguttaceae bacterium
ACGGGCTTTGTCGCCGAACGCGAACCCGAAGTCGGTGCCGCCGCGCTCTTGCAATTCTTGTTGGCAGCGGCCCGGCGTGATACTTTTCATCAGCGAGACGGTGTCGGCCGGCTCGAGCGTTTTCGTTTCCAAGCGCACCATGCGCCCGTGCAGACGAAGCACCGGAGGTTGACCGACGGCGATGTGCAAGTCGGACGCGCCGCGAACGACGACGGTTTCGAGGAGTTTGTCGATTAAAATCGTGCCCATTCGATCTCTCTAAACCCTAAATCTATCAATATCGTTGGAATCGTTTCGATTCGTTGCTCAAGTATCCGACGCGCGCTCCGGTTTATCGAGCGGAGTAAACGGCGGGGGGAACGCCCGTCGGGGTGAATACGGTTGGATTTTGGACGCTCGCGGCGGCGAAGCGTTTCGGCGTTCGACGCGATTTTCGACTTTTTTTTTCGAAATTCCGACTTATTCGGTCGATTTTAACGCTCGAACGCCCGTTTCCGCTCCGCCGAGTTTGCGTTCGATTATTCGTCTTCGAGACGAGCGACGCGCATCACTTCTTCGATCGTGGTGAGCCCTTGCATCGCTTTGCGAATACCGTCTTCGAAGAGGACTTTCATCCCTTCGCTGCGAGCGACGCGGCGAATGTTCGAGGTCGACTCGCCTTTGAACGTCAGTTCGCGAACTTTCGGCGACATATACATCAATTCGAAGATAGCGCGACGGCCGCGGTAGCCGGTCTTGTTGCAGTTGACGCAGCCTTTTCCCTTCATCCAGGTCGCCTTCGCGGCTTCTTCCGGAGTGATATGCGCTTCTTTCAGCTCGGCGTCGGTCGGCGTGTACGGGCGTTTGCACTTCGGGCAGACGACGCGGACGAGACGTTGCGCCATAATCCCGATAACGGAGCTGGCGACCATATACCCCGGGACGCCCATATCGACCAAACGGGTGATCGCCGACGGCGCGTCGTTCGTGTGGAGCGTGCTAAAGACCAAGTGGCCGGTGAGCGACGCTTGAATCCCCATCGACGCGGTTTCCAAGTCGCGCATTTCCCCGACGAGAATGACGTTCGGCGCCTGACGCAACATCGAGCGAATAACCGCCGCGAAGTCGAGCCCGATTTGGTGCTTAATTTCGACTTGGTTGATCCCCGGGAGGTAGTATTCGACCGGGTCTTCGGCGGTGATGATTTTGCGCGTCGGCGTGTTGAGTTCGTTGAGCGCGGCGTAGAGGGAGGTCGTTTTCCCGGAACCGGTCGGCCCGGTAACGAGAATAATGCCGTTCGGGCGGACGATCAGCTGTTGGAAGCGTTTGTAGTCGCGTTCGCTAAAGCCGAGTTGGACGAGACTGATGCGGATATTGTCTTTGTCCAAAATACGCATAACGATCGACTGGCCGTGGTTCGTCGGAATAACCGAGACGCGCAAGTCGAGTTCCTTTTCTCCGAGCGTCAACTTAATACGCCCGTCCTGCGTTCGGCGGCGTTCGGCGATGTCGAGTTTCGACAGAATCTTGAAACGAGACATCAGCGCCCCTTGGAAACGCTTCGGGACGGAGTCGCGCTCGACCAGCTTGCCGTCGATGCGGTAACGAATGCGGACGCGGTCTTCGAACGGCTCGATATGAATGTCGGACGCGCGGAGGTGAACGGCGTCGGCGATGATTTGGTCGCAGAGGCGGACGATCGGCGCGTCGCTTTCGGAACTTCCGCCGGCGACGTTGTTGAGCGCGTCGTTGTCGTTTTCGACGACGGTGAAGTTAATCGCCGTGTCGGTCATATCGTGAATCATCGAGTCCGCCGACTCGCCGACGTTTTGGCCGTAATGGCGGTTGACCGCTTCTTGAATCGCTTCGCGGGTCGAAATTAGCGCTTCGATCGGGCGTTGGAGAATAAAGCGCAACTTTTCGAAGACCTCGACGTCGTCCGGGTCGCTGACGACGACTTGCAGCGTGTCGCCGTCTTCTTCGAACGGGAGAACGCAGTTTTCGCGGGCGATCGACTCCGAAATCAACTCGACGACCGCCGGACGAATCGCGACGTCGCTCAAATCGACGTAACGGCGCCCGTGTTCCGCCGCGATCGCCTGCGCGATTTGTTCCGCCGTTACGTATCCGAGTTCTTTAAGCGCTTCCGGCAATTTCTTCCCGGTTCTTTTCGAAAGCTCTTGCGCTTCCAAAACTTGATTTTTGCTCAAAAGCCCTTGTCTGTTCAGAATTCCAAGATAATTCAGTCTCGCCATGAAATTTCCTTAACGACGTTCCAAACCTTTTAATTTCAACGCTTTTCGCCGACGCCGACGCGTTTCCGAAGCCGACGCGCCCCGACTCGGGCGGTCGAACGTTCGAACCGGCGCCGCTCAAGCGACGTCGGCGCGGAGCTTTCGAACAAACCGCGACGCGCCAACGCAACGCGTCGTTATCTTTTTCGGATAATTCGCGGAGCGGAACCACAATTTTTCCGTAAAGCGCGAACCTTTTTATTAGTCTACCCGCATTATCGTTAAAAATCAAGCGTTTTTTCCATCTTGCCTATCTTTTTAACGTCCTTTTCCCTCTCCCGACTCCGCGCGACCGGAACGACCGGAACGACCAAAATAATCCGTTCTTCCGAAGCGACCGTTCGCCGCCGTCAAAATCGCCGTTTTTCCTAAAGTCGGTCAAAAAATCGCGCGGCCCGTTCTGCGTCGACAACGGCGGCGAAACCCGCGACTTCTCCTACATCACCGACGGAACGAGCGCCACGCTGATGTTCGCCGAAGTCCCGACGCACGCGACGACCGGCGGTTCCGACGACAAAACGTTGAACATCAAAACCGGTATTCTCACCGGGAAAAACCCGCAATGGGCTTCCACTTGCGTCGGTTTTCAAGACCCGAACGACGTCAACTCGTTCGTTTCCTCCGTCGTTACGCGACCTTGGCTCGGGCGCCGTTGGGCGGACGGCATGTACATTTACTCGTCGTTCAACACCGTTCTCCCGCCGAACTCCGTCCACTGCATTTACTCGACGTCGGACGCGGAACGCTCGATCGTTACGCCGGGTTCGTACCACTCGGGCGGCGTCAACGTCAGCTTCTGCGACGGTTCCGTCCGCTTCATTAGCGAAACGATCGACTGCGGCGACTCGTCGGCCAACAACGACGATTATCGCGGCAAGGGCGGCAAGAGCCCTTACGGCGTCTGGGGCGCCATCGGCGCCGCGAACGCCGGCGAAACCGATATTACGCTCTAATCGCTTCCGACGTTTAAGCGTTTCCAACGTTAACGAAAAAGCGGAAAAAGCGACGCGGTTCGACGTAAAAAACGCCGAGCCGCGCCCGTTTCCGCTTCCTTAAACGCTTCCTTTAATAATTATTGACAAAACCGACGAAACTTCGTCGAAAATAAGAAAGAAACCTAAGATGAACAAAGCCCTTTTCGCTTTCGTCGCGCTTTGCTCTTTGGCGTTGACGGCGGTCGGTTGCGGGCCGCGCAACACGTTCGGCGTCGTCGACGTTACCGGCAAGATCACCGTCGACGGCGCGCCGGTCGAGGGAATCGTCGTTACGCTGTCGCCGGTCAACCCGGTCAAAGCGGACGGAACGTCGCAACGCGCCGCGTCCGGTCTCACTCAAGCGGACGGAACGTTCCGCGTCGTTACACCCGGCGCGAAGATGGCCGGCGTGACGCCCGGCGAATACGTCCTGACCTTCTCGAAGGAAATTTGGGTCGACAAAGCCGGCAACGAAGTCGACCCGAACGCCGAGTACGCCCCGTCGCAACCGGCGCCGGAAATGTTCCCGAAAGACCTCCTTCCGGCGGAATACAAAGACGCGTCGAAATCGGAGTTCAAGGTGAACGTCGTCGACGCGAAAACGCCGATCGAGTTCGACATTAAGAGCGAACTTTAATCGTTCGCCGTTCGACGCGCCGCCGTCCAAGCGTTCAACGTCGACGGCGGCTTCGATTCCGCAAGAACGCCAAAACGCCGAACCGCTCCGACGAGCCGTTCGGCGTTTTTCGTTATTTAGCGCGTTTTCCCCGTTTCCCGTCTATTTAGCGTCGCCAACCGTTTTCTTCAACGTCGCGACGAGGCGCGGGTTCTTAATTTCGAGCGCGGCGCGGTACGTTCCCGGCGTCTCCCAACCGAAGTTGAAATGCGCCAATTTCATCTGTTCGACGCGAGTTTCCGTCAAGAAGCCGCGCTCTTTCGCCGCTTGGAGCGCGCCGCCGAGATACTTCGCCAAGTCGATTTCAATCCGAACCGGCTTCTTGGAGAACGGATTGACGCCCCCTAAAATATCGTCGATCGTCCGTCGTTCGCCGAGTCGATAAATCAGTTTGCCGGTGCCGATCGTCCTCGGGTCGCCGTCGACCGCGACGTAATCGGTTTGAATTTCCCAACGGTCGTCGAAAAACGAAACGCCAAACCAAATATAATCGCGAAAATCGGGCGATTCCGGGTCGTCGTTCGAGATCGCGAAGTAGACGGACGCCTGCGTCGCGTGCAGGTTCGAGTCAAACTCGTCCGCCGTCATCAACCGTTCGGAGCGCAAAACTTGCGCGTCGCAGGTAAAGACCAACGACTCGACGTCGCCGAACGAAACGCGCTCCGACGGCGCAAAGTCGCGTTGCAACAAGAGATGGAGCCAATTTTGATCGGCGCGACGCGGCGCGGCGTACTCGGCGTCGGCGGCGACCTCCAACCGCAGCGCGACGGCGCCGTCCGGCGTTTTCGTTCGAGCGACGGCGAGCCCCGGCGTCGCGGCGCGGGCTTCGGTCGCGGTCGCCGTTTGCGTTTCCGGGCGCGACAAATCGAACTTAGAATGATGTTGCGCGAGCTTCCAAGTCGGCGCGGCGGCGGTTTCGCCGTTTTTCTCCGTTTCGCCGCCCTCTTCCAAGTTGCTCCGCTTGCCCGACTTATCCGTTTCGTCGGCTTCGCCGTCGAACGGCAAGCGCAGAACGCCGAGCGTTTTCGGGCCGTTAACGATTTCGAAACCGCGTTCGAACTTCAAATCGCCGAAAAGCTCGACCGCCGCCGCGTTTTCCGTCGACGTTTCCGACTTTTTCAGTTTTCCCGGTTTGTCCGCCGTTTCCGCGTTCGCGTCCCCCGCGACCGCCGCCGCGTTCGCCTTGCCGTTTTCGTTCCCGTCCGCGCTCGCCGCTTTCGCCGTCGAAACGCCGAACGCCGCCGCGACCAACGCCGCCGACGAAGCCGCCGCCAACGAAACGCGACCGACCGCGACGCGCCGTTTTACCGTCCAATCCGTCATTATATTAATACGCTCCGAAAAAAAGTCCGAAAAAACGCTCCGATCGCCGCTCGACGCAAATCCCGTCGACGTTTCCGACCGGCTCGCCTCAACCGCCGCCGACGTTCGCCGGTCAGCGACCGTAATTCGCCCGATAACTCCGCGCGATCTCCTCGTAAACTTCGCGAACCCGAGCGCTCGGGAGCGCGAAGCTAATCCCTTGGTACCGCTCGCCGTAAATCGCCGTGTTGATTCCGACCAGCTCGCCGCGTTCGTCGACGAGCGCGCCGCCGCTGTTGCCGGGATTGATCGCCGCGTCCGTTTGCAGGAACTCTTGCGTCGCGACGCCGTTTTCGTTCAAAACGAACCGCTCTTTCGCGCTAACGATTCCTTCGGTAACGGTTTGCGCCAAGCCGTAAGGGTTGCCGAGCGCGATCACCGCGTCGCCGACCTCCAACGCGTCGCTGTCCCCCCAAGCGATCGGCGTCAAATTCGGCTCTTCGATCTTAAGCACCGCGACGTCGAGCGCTTCGTCGAAGCCGATCAGCGTTATTCCGTCCGAAACGGTTCGTCCGTCGCTCAAGACGAGTTCGACGCCGTCGACGAGCCGCCCGTTTTCGCAAATGACGTGAAAGTTGGTAACGACGAAACCGTCCGCGTCGACGATAACGCCGGAGCCCTGCCCCTCGGCCTGCGCGACGCCGCCGAAAAACGTCCGCTCGTATCGGTTCGTCTTGACGCCGACGACGCTCGGCGCCGCCAACTTCGCGACGTAAGGAATCCGCGCTCGCCCGACCGCGCCCGGATTCTCCGCTAAAAACTCCCGCGCCGCCTCGAGCTTCGCCCGCTCCGCGCCGCGGTTGATCCCCAACGCGATTCGCTCCGCCAACGACGGCGCGACCGCCAAGCCGACCAAAAAAAGAAGCGCGAAAATCAAAAACGTCGACCGATAAGTCGCCGCCGCTTTTTGCAACGCCGCCCGATCTTCCGCCGTCAGCCGCGCCGCGTTCGGAACGCCGTTCGGAACGTTCGCCGCGTTAAATCGGTTCGCGCCGTTCGGATTCCCGACGTTTCCCCAACCGCCGAAACCGCCGACGTCGCCGGAAGCGCCCGAACCTCCGAAATTTCCGACGTCGCCGGAAACGTTCAAACCGCCGGCGTTCCCGGAATCTCCGCGTCTTTCCCAATCGTTATAATCGTCGTTCATCGTTTCCGCTCCGCGCCGTCGGTCGGCTTGTTCGGCTTATTTTTGCGCGTCAAAATCAGCGCCGTCGGCGTTCCGGTCGGCGGAATCTTGTCGGTATTCGCTTCGAACGTTAGAAGCGCGTTGTCGCTCGAACTCTCGAACGGAACGTCGAGAACGGAGCCGGGAAAGTTCGAAACGCCGAAAATTTCGCCGGTTACGTTCGCCAAGTAATACTTCTTTCCCTCCGCGTCGACGCCGAAAAGCCCGCCGGTAAAAACCCAAGGCGCCGTCATTTCGCGTCCGGTTTCCGCGACGCGCACCGCTTCCTGCGCCCGGATTTTGCGAACCTTTTTACTCTCCGCGTCGCGCCAACGCAACTCGATTTCGATCTCTTCGCCGGTCGGCGGAACGAACTCCGGGTCGAACTTCGCCGGTTTCCCCTGTTTCGCGCCGACGGCCAACAACGCCGCGCATATCAGGTGCGGCGCGACGTCGAGCGAAACGACCGACTCGTGTTCCTTGCTCCCGCGTCGACAGGCGAAGAACTCGAGCGGCCCTTCCCGCAAGCAAACGACGCCGCCGAGAACGACGCGCTCGCGGTCGGTCGAAACCCAAATCGGCGCCGTTTTGTCGAGCCGCCGCAACTTTTCCGGTTCGTCGACCGTCGCGGAAACCGTTTCCTCGACCGCTCGCCGCGTCCGCGCTTCGGCGTCTTGACGATTTTCGCCGGTCGCGCCGCTCGAACCGTTCCCGTCGTTCGACTTGCCGCCGTCGGTCGCGACGTTCGCGCTCGCGACGGTTTCGCCGACTTTTTTTCTCGTTTCGTCGTTTGCGTTCGCGACCGCCGCGCCCGCCGCCAACGCGACGCCGACGCAAGCCGCCGCCCATTTCGCGCCGTTTTTCCAATTTCGATTCATTTTTCCTCTCCGCCCTTCGCGTCGGCGTCCGTCAACGCTCCAAAAAGAGCGCGCCGTAAATCGCCAACGCCGTCAAAAGCCGATCCGTTCGCTCGACCGCGCCGACGTCCTCCGCCGACAAACGCCCTCGCAACCTTTCCTCGTAAGCGACGCGAATCCGGTCGACCGCGTCGTCGTCAAGTTCGCGCCGCCAACGCTTCCAGAAGTCGCGCAACTCTTCCTCCGCCGCGTCGTTTCCGGCGCAAGCGTCGTCGAACAACGCGTCGAACCGCCGCAACTCTTCGTTCCAACCGGGAAATTCCGCCGACAACGCCGCGAAGGGCGCCAACCGCAACCGCCGCGCGTTCCGCTCCGACGTTCGCCGTTCGTCGTCGCCGCTTTTTTCGCCGTCGTTCCGAGTCGCCCGTTTCAACCGCTCCAACGCTTCGACGCCGCGTTCGTCGAGCAACGCGCTCAAACTCGCCAAACCGTCCAACCCGAGCGGTTCGTCGAACGCCCGCTCCACCTTTAACAGCTCGACAAACTCCTCGAAACGCCCGGCGACCGCCTTGCGCCGCGTTCCTCCGGTTCCGGCGACGCCGTTCTTCCCGGAAAAAACGCGTCGCAACGCTTCGAGCGTCGCCTCTTTGTCGCTTCCTTCCTCGCGTTCGTCGCCGTCGCCGACGGCGTTCTCGTTTCGCTCGTCCGCGGCGTCGCCCGCGTTTTCCGCTTCGTCCTCGCTCTCGTCTCGACGGTTTTCGGTCGCGGCCCACTCGTCTTCGAACGACGCGTCGGCAAAAATATCGTCGAGCGACGCGGCGCGCTCGCGGCGCGGCGCGGCGCCGTTTCGTTTTCCTTTATTATCGTTCTTGTTTCGCGACGCGTTTTTTTCTCGCTCTTTTTCCCGGTCGTTCGCCGCTTCGGCGCGCTCCGCCTCGGTCGGCTCGACGACGTCGAAGACAAACTCCGGCGCGCCTCGTTCGACCGACGTCGGTCGCTTTTCCGCCGCCGCGTCCAACTCGTCGACTCGCCAACGCTCGTCGCCGTCCGAATCGCGCCAACCGCCCTCGAACTCGTCGTCGAAAAACGACTCCGTTTCGCCGACCGGCTCGTCGTCGCTCGGCGTTTCGACGTCAAACTCGACGGCGTCGTCCGCGTCCTCGTCCTCGCCGCGAATCGCGCTCTCCAATCCCGAACGCCAACGCGTTCCCAACTCCGCGACTTCGTCGCTCGACGCGCCGCGCTCGTCGCCGTCGTCGTCTCGACGCTTTTGATACAGGAAAAAATCCTCCGCCATCCGCTCGTATAAATAATCGACGCGGTTCCCTTTCAACGCCGCCTCGACCAACGCCGCCCAAGGGTGTTCGATCGGATACGCGTCGTCGTTCTCGACGACGTCGCGCAAGTCGCAAAACGCCGTCCCCGACTCGACGCGCGGCCCCTCGACGCCGCGCCGAACCGTCGCGCCGTTCAACCGGAACGACAAGTCGCCGCTAAAACGAACGCCGACCGCGAACGTCAGCGCCGGCCGCCAATGAATCGGCGTCAACTCGAACAACGCCGCGACAACCAAAAACGCGTTGTAATCGGCGGCAAACGTCGTTCGACTCGCGACGAGAATCGCTTGAATCAACGTCGTCAGCGCCCGCGTTCCCAAACGCTCCGTCGTTCGACGCAAGTCCTCTTGATCGATCCAAGGCGCCCGCGCTTCCAAACGGAACGCTTCGAGTTTCGCGCCCGATCGATAGAGCGAAAAACAAGCGGTGTTCAGCGCCAAATGCAAAAGCGCGACCGGATTCGCGCCGCATTGGAAAAACGCGTCCTCTTCAAGGAAAAACATTTGAAAATAAAACGCGCCCTCCTCCGCTTCCGACGACGGCGTCAGCCGCCCGATCGCGAACCCTCCGCTCGGCGTCGGCAAGAAAAAGAGATTGAGCGGATCGTACCCGGCGTCGAACGTCTCGACCCGCGACGCCCAATCGAGCGCCGCGTCCAAATCGGCCCGCGACGCTCCTTCCGTCGCGTCGACCAAAACCGCTTCGTTGCGCCCGTTCGGCGAACGTCGCGTCAAGTTCGCCAAAAAAACCGCTTGTTCGACAAGAAAATAAGTTTCGTTCATCGTTCGCCGCCTTCAATCCGTTGCGATCGTTTTATCCGTCTTGTTTGTTTTGCCGCCGCGGCGCCCGCGCGGACGCCGCGCTTCAGCATACGTCGCTCGCCGCCGCCAAAGCGAAACCGCCTTCGACATTTTAACAAAATTTTGTCAAACTTCTACAAATCGCGCCGCTTTATTCGATTTTATTTTTTAAAACGATTCGCCGGAGCCCCTACTTCCCTTTCAACCGCTATTTTACAAACAATCGCTAAACTTCCGCGATCGCCGCGCCGACGCGTCCGCTACCTTTTGCCTATTCCTCGCGTTTTAACGTCTTGCCAAATCGCGCCGTTCGTTATATTTCCCCTGTTTTAACCGTTTTAACGCGTCGTTTCCGCCGTCAAAAACGCGACGAGCGTTTTCGCTCGCATAATTGCGCGGAAACACTAAAGCGGAGCGGTCGTTATGGCCGATACCCTCACTACAACAGCGTCGACGAGTTTTTTCCGTCTAAGGCCGACAAAGGGCGTCCGCCTCAAAAAGCCGACGAACGGAATCGCTCTCGCGACGCGCCCCGAACGCGAAATCAATTTTCGCGCTCGTAATTATCCCGACGGTCGCATTTCGCGCTTTCGCCGAAAATCGATTTTACCGGAAAAAAAATATTTTTCGATTATTCCGGTTTTTACTGATGAAGAAGCGAACAAAACGCCGAAAACGTTACCAGTCAAACGGAGTCGAGCGCTTTTCGCTTGCGAAAGCGCGCCCGTCCGCTATTTTTCGTTAAGTCTCGACCAACGTCGACGCCGCGCCTCGCGAAGGATCGCTCCGCGCAACGCGACGCTCGGGACGACAAATTTCGCGCCGAAACGGATTTTGGCAAGAAATTTCGTTGGACACCTAACGCGTACAATTTTATCGGAGAGTCAGCAATGAAGGTTTTCACCACCGGTCAGGTCGCCAAGATCTGCAAGGTCGCCCCTCGCACCGTCAGCAAATGGTTCGACTCCGGTCGCCTCAAGGGCTACCGCATCCCGGGTTCGCAAGACCGCCGCATCCCGCGCGAATGCCTGATCAAATTCCTCAAAGAACACGGTATGCCGCTCGGCGACTTGGAAGACGAAACCTTGGCGAAGGTTTTGATCGTCGCGCAAGACCAAGTTCTTATCGAAAACGTTAAACGCGAACTGCCGACCGAAAAAGCGTTCAAAGTCGCGGTCGCCGCCAGCGGGTTCGACGCCGGCATCCAAGCCGAAAGTTTCCACCCGGACTGCATCATCGTCGACTTCTCGATCGGTCGCGCCGAAGCGTTGCAAATTTGCCAAAACCTCCGTCGCAACCCGGAATTTGGCGAAATCATCCTTATCGCCCTTCTGCCCGACGACGGCAGCAGCACGAGCTTCGATCGTTCCAGCATCAACGAAACGTTCCGCAAACCGTTCGACTCGGCCCTCCTCGCCGAACGTCTGCGTTCGTTGGTCGGTTCCAAGAAAGAACTCGTTTGATCGTCTTTCGTCCGCGACGGAACTAAAAAGGATTTCGTTCCGGCGGCTTCCTCCGAGGAACCGCAAAGTTTCCGACGAAAAGACGAAAAATAACGAAAGAAGTCGACCGCGCGCCGTTTCGCTTTGCGTTTACTCGCCGTTTTATTCGATTTTTTCCTTAAAAAACGAACGGAACGCGCCGGTCGACTCTTTCTTTACCGCTCCGAAAGCGACGCGTTTAACGCCGCCTTCGCGACGCTCGAACCGCTTTTCGCCCGCTAAAATCTCGAACCGACCGACGAAACGCGCAAGCGTCGACTCGGTCTTTTGGTCGTTCTTGGCGGTCGAGTTCGGCGCGCCGTTCTTTCGTTTCGCGTCTTCCCGACGTTCCGTTTTCCCCCGCTTCCTTTCTTTCCCATTTCCCCCCTTTTCCCGTTTCCCGCTTATTATGAGAGCTTGCGTTCAACGCGTCGCCTCCGCGAGCGTCGCGATTAAAACCGACAACAACCGAATTTCCGGCAAAATCGACCGCGGTTTCCTCGTTTTACTCGGCGTCGGCGTCGGCGACGACGAAGAGGACGTCCGTTATTTAGCGAAAAAAGTCGCGTCGCTCCGCGTCTTCGAAGACGCCGAAGGCCGAATGAATTTAAACCTTGCGCAGGTCGGCGGCGCCGCGCTCGTCGTCAGCCAATTCACCCTGTTCGGCGACTGCGTTAAAGGAAACCGCCCCGGCTTCGTCGACGCGGCCCCGCCCGAAACGGCGAACCGTCTTTACGAACGCTTCGTCGAAGAGCTGCGCTCGCTCGGCGTCCCGACCGAAACCGGCGTTTTCCGCGCCGATATGGCCGTTTCGCTCGTCAACGACGGCCCGGTTACCCTTTGGATCGACGCCGACGAACGCCCGGCCAAGAAAGCGAAACGAGCGAAAGAAACGCAAAATTAACGCCGCGACGCGCCGACGCGTCCCCCGGCGTCCTCGTTTCTCTCCGCAAAAAGCGCAATATCGGAACGCCCGACCGTTAAAATCGACGAAATTTGCCGTCGAAACGCAACTTTCGGGCCGTCTTTTCGTCGAAACGAGAAATCGCGCCGCAAAAACCGTTTGCGTCGTTCGCGTTTTTTCGTTATAATAGAACGCGTCCGACGCCGCGCCGGTCGCGT
Source organism: Thermoguttaceae bacterium (assembly GCA_017937685.1). Lineage (GTDB taxonomy): Bacteria > Planctomycetota > Planctomycetia > Pirellulales > Thermoguttaceae > RUG369. The sequence continues at coordinate 12,048 of JAGBDD010000116.1, forward strand.
CGTCCGCCAAGTCGCCCTTTTCCCCTTAAACCGCTCGAATCGTCGCAAGCGCCCGTTTTAGGAGACCTTTTTCGATGAAAATTTCGCGTTCCCGTCATTTTTCGCAACCGTCGTCCGCGAACCGTCCCGCTCGGCGTTCGGCCCGTTTCGAACGTTTGGAAAACCGCGAACTTCTCGCGCTGACGATCGGTTCCGCCGACTATAAAGCGTTGGCCGACTCCTTCGTCGCCGACGAAACGGACGACGCCGCGATTTGGGTAACGACGCTTTCCGACTCTTCGACGGCGGCGGACGGCAAAATCTCCTTGCGGGAAGCGCTCGATTACGCCGGAACCAAAACCGACGCCGGAACGCTCTCGTCGACGATTCGCTTCTCGCTCGGCGGAACGCTCGAACTTTCCAGAACGTTGGCGATTAATAAGGACGTAACGGTCGACGCGTCGGACGTCGGCGGCGTCGAAATCGACCGCGGCGGCAAAGGACAAGTCCTCCTTTTATACGGCGGCAAAGCGAGCGACGAACGCTCCGTTTCGCTGATCGGCTTGACGCTGACCGGCGGCGTCGCGAACTCGACGACGGAGGGGGGAACGTATAAAGGCGTCGGCGTTCAAGTAAGCGCGTTCTGCAATTTAACCGCGACGAACTGCGCGATCGTCGGCAACGCTTCGAACGCCGCGCTCGGCGCCGGAATTTACGTCCAAGGCGGGCGGTTGACGTTGGTCGACTCGGTCGTTTCGGGCAACTCGGCGGGCGGCGCGGCGAGCGTCGGCGGCGGGATTTACGTCGACGGCGGCGACTTAACGCTGACGCGAACGACCGTCGCGAACAACTCGGCGGCGGTCGGCGGCGGCGTTTACGTAAAGGGCGGCTCGGCCGTTCTCGACGGCGCGCTCCTTTCCGGCAACTCGGCGACGTCCGGCGCGGGCGGCGGTTTTTACAACTTCGCCGGTTATCTCGACGTCGAAAACTCGGCGTTTCTCGCCAACTCCGCGACGAACGCCGGCGGCGGCCTTTATAACGTCGGCGTCGAAGGACGCGAAACGCTCCTCGTCGACGCGACCTTCGCCGACAACTCGGCGCAAAACGGCGCCGCGCTCTTCGCTTCCGGCGGCGCGATTTCGTTGACCGACGTTCGGTTCGAACGGAACGAAGCGCTCGCTTCCGGCGGCGCGATTTACGTCGACGCCAACGCCGAACTCGAACTCGTCGACGCCGCTTTTTCGACGAACAAGGCCGAAGCGAACGGCGGCGCCCTTTTCAACGGCGGCGTCTTGTCGGTCGACGGCGCTCGATTCGACGGCGACGGCGCGGAAGGCGACGGCGGCGCCGTTTTCTCGACCGGTTATTTTGAAATCCGCGACGCCGCGTTCGCGAACGTTTCCGCGACGAACGGCGGCGCGCTCGCCGTCGAAAACGAATCGTCCGGTTCGATCTCTTGGCTTTTAGCGACGTCGTTTGAAAATTGTTCCGCGAACGTCGGCGGCGCGCTTTCGCTCGACGGTTCCCTTTCCGGCTCGGAACTTCGTTTCGTCGCTTGCGTCGCGACGTCCGGCGGCGGCGCCGTTTCGAACGCCGGAACGCTCGTTCTCTCCGGCGCCGACTTCGACGCTTGCGTCGCGGCGAGCGACGGCGGAGCGCTCCTCAACTGGACCGGCGCCCAACTAACGCTCGCCGACGCGACCGTTTCGAACGCCGTTTCGACCGGCGAGTCGGGGGGCGGTCTCGCGAATTACGGCGCGGCCTCCCTTTCCGGCGTTTCGTTCGTCGGTTGCGAAGCGGCGCTTTTCGGCGGCGCGGTCGTCGACGGCGGAACGCTCTCCGTCCGCGATTCGCTTTTCCTTGAAAACTCGGCGAAAAACGGCGGCGCGATCTCGAACGCGAGTTCCGGCGTCGCGACCTTCGTCAACTCGACTTTTTGGGCGAACCGCGCGACGCAAAACGGCGGCGCCGCGCACTGCGTCGGGAAAACGGCGTTTGAAAACGCTTATATCGCCCGCAACGTCGCGTCGACCGCCGCGAGCGCCGCGACTTACCGCAACCCGGCGTCCGAATACGCGCCGACGTTCGACTCGAAAACGACGGTCGTCGACAACGTCGCCGCCGCGAACGCCTCGACGCCGACCTTCGCCGACTCGATTCTCTTCTTCGACGCGGCGACGAACGCTCCGCTCGACGGCGCGCCCCTTAATTTCGGCGATCTTCCGGTCAACGGCGCCGAAGCGTCGCGAACCGTCGCGATTTTGAACGCCGGAGCGCAAACGGTCGCCTTCTCGCAACTCGCGCTTTCCGGCGTCGACGCCGCGACGCTCCTTTACGAGTTCCGCCGCGCCGACGGTTCGACGGTCGACCCGACCGCCTTCCAACTCGCGCCCGGCGAAACCCTTTACGCGACGCTGACGGTCGCCCCGACGAAGATCGGCGCGAAATATTTCGCGTTCGACTGGACGGCGCGAACCGTCGCCGACGGTTCCGGCGCGCTCGGCCCGGTCGCGACGGCGCGACTTTCGGCGAGCGCTCAAATCGAAAAAACGACGGCGACGACCGTTTCGGGCGTTTCGTCGCTCGAACTGAACGTCGCGACGCAAGAGACGTTCAACTTCGCGCTGAAAACGAAACCGACGTCGAACGTCGTCGTTTACTTAGCCGCGCCGGACGGCGTCGTTCTTTCGACCGACGTCCTCGTTTTCACTCCGGCGAATTACAACGTCGCGCAGTCGGTCGGCGTTTCGCTCGACGCGGCCTTTTTCGCCGACGGCGGCTCGTTCGGCGACGCGGTCGTTATCGAGCCGAAAATTTTATCGTCCGACGCCGCGTTCGCCGGCGCGACGGTCGCCGACGTTTCGCTTTCCGTCGGCGCTCGGCTCTTGTTCGTCGACGGTTCGTTCGTCGATCTGAGCGCGGTCGCACCGGAAGGAACGACCGTTTGGGACCTGAACGGCGACGGTTCGTTCGAAACGCGAACGCAAGGCGGAACGTCGACTTGGATTTCGTCCGCCGACGTTTCGACGACCGCGGACTTTGTCGCCTATCAAACGATCGGCGCGGACGGCAAGCGTCAAACCGGGCGCGCCGAAGTCTTGCGCGTCGACGCGGCCCCGGTCGTCTCGGCGGAAACGACCGTTTTCTCGGCGCTTCCGGGCGTCGTCCGTCTTTCGCTGACGAGTCCCGACGCGGCGATTGCCCGTTGGCGAATCGACTGGGGAGACGGTCGCCCGTTCGACGTTTTGGACGAAACGGCGACGTCCGCGGTCTTCGGTCGCGTTTACGAAGCCGACGGCGAATACGTTATCCGCGCCGAACTTGTCGACGCCGACGGACGCGGAACCGGCGTTTGGTCGTTCGTCGGAACGGTCGTCGTTTCCGGTCTCGGAACGTCGCAAGCGGTCTTCGAGGAACTCGGCTCGCTCGACGAAACGTCCGATCCCGCCGACTTTGCCGACGTTAACGCCGACGTCGCGGAAACGCTCGCAACGGACGCGGTCGCGCTCTCGTCGGCGCTCCTCGACGCGGAAAACGAACGCCGCCGAAACGTCTTCGCCGACCTCGACGCAACGCTCGACCGCTAACCGCCGGAACCGTCGACGTCGCCGCGTTTTCCCGCCATTAACGGCGAAACGCGGCGCGGCGCGTTCGCTCCGTTCTTAACGCAATCTTCCGATCCGTCGGAACAAAAAGGCGAAACGCTCGGTTCGAGCGTTTCGCCTTTTAGCGTTTTCATTCCGTTCGCCGTTCTTGCTTCGCGGCGTTTTTCTCGACGTTAACGTCGGTCGATTCGCTTGGTTCGGTCAGTTCGCCTTTTTCGAGCGGATTTTCAGCTCGCGCGCTTGAACGTCGTAAAAGTAGACGTCGCCTTCCGGCAACTTCGGCAGAACGATTTGGTTCGCCTTAATAATCTTCGTCATAAACTCTTCTTCGGAGTTCGGATAGCGGCCCTCGCTCGCTTGGAAAAGGTTCATCGCCGACGGAATTTGCATTCGGAAAACCGCCATTTCTTGCGCTTTAAAGTACGTCGACACCGGGACGGTAACGATCGACATAGGCTCTTCGGACGTAACGCCGTACTCGCCCTTGCCGGTCGCGCCGACGTCGGCTTTTTTCTCGACGTATTCGGTTTCCGCTTCCGCCGCGTTTTCGGTCGCGCCGGCGGCGTTCGCGTCCGTCGTTCCGGCGGCGTTTTCGGCGTTCGCGCCCGTTTCGCTCGTCGCGGCGGTTTCTTGCGTCGATTCGGCGTCTTCGCCCGGCACCGGAATCGGCTCCGAACATCCGCAAACCGCGCAAAGCGCCAAGAGTCCCGCGCCGAACGTCAAACCGCCCCAATTACGCGTTTTCTTCATTTTACCGTTTCTCCTTTTTTGAAAAATTTTAACCAAATAAGACTTCGCTTCCAGCGTCAAAAGTCGTTTTTCAACGTTTTTTCGTTTCTTTTCCGCGACGCGATCTCGGAACCTTCGCCCCGCTCCGCCGTTTCGACTTCCGTCGAACCGACTCGCGCCGACGCTTAACCGTTCGACGGCGCGCCGGGGCGACTTCCGCCAAATCGCAACGCCGCTTAACCGTTCGCCGTCCGACGCGAGCGCGCCCGGTTGAACTCGTATAAAAAGACGCCGACCGAAACGCCGAGGTTCAGCGAGTCGACGTCCGGACGCATCGGAATCATTACCGAACGGTCGCACGCGGCGACAAATTCCGGCGACAACCCGGAGTATTCGTTCCCGAAAACAAACGCGGTTCGCTCCGGCCAAGCGTCGATTTCCGGAAGGGACGCGGCTTCGTCGTTCAAAACGGTCGCGAAAAAGCGGACGTCCCGACGTCGGCGCGCTTCGGCGATCTCGTCGAGGAGATTCTCGGCCCGGAAAATCGGCGTTTGGAGGACGCCCCCCATCGAGACGCGGAGCGCCCGACGCGAAAACGGATCGCAACACCGCTCGCCCAAGACGACCGCCTCCGCGCCGAGCGCCGCCGCGCAACGGAACGCCAAGCCCAAGTTGTCCGGCTTCGTCGCGTCCGGCAAAACGACGAACGCGCCGCCGCGCCGCGACAGAAAGCGCGTTCCGCTCCCGGTTTCGCCGACTTGCGCCGCTTCGCCGAACGTCGTTTTTTCGCCGTTTTTCCCAGGTTCGCCGCCGAACGCCGCGTCGAGCCCTTCGAGAAACGTCGGAATCGGCGCGCGTTTCCCGACGGCGAGTATCCCTTGATGAAACTCGAACCCGACCAGCTCGTTCGCGGCGGCGCGCTCGTCGACGCGATAAATCGGAACGTCCGCCGGAACTAGCGACAAACAATCGCCGAGCCCGGTTTCTTTGCGCGTCGTCAAAATCGATTCGACCCCGAACCGCGACCGCAAGAGCCGTTCGACGACGAGCGCGCCCTCGGCGACGAAAATCGATTCGCCGCGCAACGTTCGCTCGCGCAAGTTCCGATAAGGCCGCAATCTCGGGTCGTCGAGATTGTCGACGCAAATTTCCCGCGTCGTCGCGTCGCTCATTTCGTTTCGTTCTCCCGTCGTCTTTCCGTTTTGTCGCTCGGACGTTTTTTTATTCGGCTCGCTCGCTTCGTTTCGAACGCGTTTCGGCGTTCGGCGGCGTTTGTCGCCCTTAATTATTAATGAAGAACGCCGCTTCGTCAAGCGCCCAGTTCTTCGGCGCGACGCAAATCCTCCGCCGCGCCCGTTTCGTCGCCGAGCGCTCGTTTCGCCAATCCGCGATACCGGAGCGCGACGCCGCTGGCCGCGTCGGCGTTCAAGACCGCGTCGCAAAGACGGAGCGTCTTTTCCGGCGCGCCGCGACGCAGCCAAGTCCCGGCGCAATGCGCTTGCGCGATCAAGAAACTCGGGTCGATCAAATACGCCGTTTCGAAATCGACCGCCGCCTCGTCGTCGCGTCCCAACGCCAACTTCGCGACGCCGCGATTGTTGAACGCTCCGGCGCAAGCGGATTCGTCGCCGTTCGCGATCAGCCAATCGCAGTCGGCGATCGCCTCGTCGAAGCGGCCCGTTTCGATCAAAATCGAACTCCGCGTCAAGCGAGCGTCGAACGGCGCCGGTTGCGACTCGATAATCCAAGTCAATTCGCGCAACGCTTCGCCGAATTCGCCGCGCTCGTGAAAGAGGTCGGCCCGCTCCGCGAAAACCTCCTCGGCGTTCGGGTCGAGTTCCCCGGCTCGCCGCAACGACTCCAACGCGTCGTCGAGCCGCCCGAGCCGACGCTCCGTCAAACCGCGCCAAAACCAAAGGCGAGCGTCGCGCGGCGAAATCGCCAACGCTCGTCGGTAAGCGCGCTCCGCTTCCTCGAAGCGCCCCTCTTTCGTCGCGACCGCCGCCAAGCGCCGCCAAAAAAACGTCGCGCCGTAAAAATATCCGAACGCCGCGGCCAATAAAATCAACGCGACCGCTAAAACCCAACTATCCGTCGCCATTTCCACCTCGAAGATTCGATCGATTAAACCGTTTCGATTCGACAATCAAACGTCGAAACGCAAATAAAATAAATAAACGACGCTTCGTATTCGCGCCGACGTCGGAAAAAAAACTTCCTCGACGCGCCATTTTACCGAATTTGCGACGGAATTTAAAGTCGAATCTCCGCTTTTTTCGCCGAAATTATCAAGAAAGCCCCGCCGAAACGCCGATACCGCCGCCGAGAGCGCGTTTTTCGCCCCGAAACGCTTCGCCGTCGGAAACGCGACGCGCCCTCGTTCGCCCGCTTCCGCTTTCCTCCCCGTTCGTCCCTCAACCGACGAGAAAGAAGAAACAACGACGATGCAAGACCCGCGCGACGCCGAAATCGCCGAACTGAAAGAGCAAGTTCGCCGCCTCGAAAAAATGTTGTCCGAAACGCAGCCGCTCGTCGCGGTCGGCGAATTGGCCGGAACGACGACGCACGAGTTCAACAATATTTTGACGCTAACGATCAATTACGCGCAAATGGGGCTCCGCCGTCAAGACGACGAAACCCGCGAAAAAGCGTTTACGAAGATTTTGGACGCGTCGCAACGAGCGGCGAAGATCGTCGGCGTCGTTCTCGGCTTGGCGCGCAACCGCAAGTCGGGACGCGAAGCGACCGATCTGCAAGCGCTCGTCGACGACGTGCTGCTCCTCCTCGAACGGGAGGCCCGCAAATACCGCGTCGCGATCGAAACGCGATACGACGACGTTCCGCCGGTCTTGGCCAACGGGAACCAAATTCAACAGGTTCTCGTCAACCTGTTGGTCAACGCGCGGCAAGCGTCGCCGAGCGGAGGCCGAATCGTCGTTAAAATTCGACGCGCCGACGACCCGAATTACGTCGAGGTCGCCGTTCGCGACTTTGGGCCCGGCATCCCTCCGGAAACGCTTCCGAAAATTTTCGACGCGTTTTACTCGACCAAAAGCGGCCCGGACGAAACCGGCAAGGGCGGCTCCGGACTCGGGCTCGCGCTTTGCAAACGAATCGTCGAGGAACACGCCGGGAAAATTCGCGTCGAAAGCGCGCTCGGCAAAGGAACGTCGTTCGTCGTTCGCCTTCCGGTCGCCGAAACCGCGTCCGCGACGCCCGCCGACGTCGCCAAGTAACGCCGTCGAAACGCAAAACGCGTTCAAAATTTGAAAAAAACGGAAATTTCTCGAAAAGTTTTATTGGAATTTCGACGCGAATAGATTATACTTTAAAGAAAGACGCGTTTCGGTCGGCGCTCCGCGCTCCTTAAGTTAACGAGTTTCGCGTCGGAAAGCGCCGCTTCGGCGAAATTTCCGGCGTTCCGCGTCCCCTTGGAACCTAAGCCTTAGCCCCTTTGGAACCGCGATATGTCCAAATTCCTTTGCATCGCTTCGACGACCCTTTCGGCGATCATTTTCCTTATTTTCCTTCTCGACCTCGCCGCCGGCGTTCCCTTCGGCAAAGCGAACGCGTTGATGGATATTATCTTCGTCCTCTGCGCCGGGGGCGTCGGCGCGTTGAGCGTTCTTTCGCTCCGCCAACAAAAATAAGGAACGCCTTTCGTCGCCGTCGCGTTTTTCCGACGTCGCTTCGAAACGCGTTTCTTGTAATCCGCGCGCAACCGTCGAAATCGCGTTTGTTTCGTCGGTTCGCGCTCTTTGTTTTCTTGCGCTCGGTTGGCTCGACGCGACGCCTTTTCGGAAAACGCGAAATCGAGCGAAACGCCTTTCCGCGACGCGGCGCGCCTCGAAGTGCCGCCGACTCCTTATTCCCAACGTTTAGAATCCCAAACGTTTTACCTCTAAAGACTTAAAACTCGCGAAACCGCGCCTTTTCTCCGTTCGGCGCGAAAGTTAAAGTCAAGACAAGAACAAGAAAAGAAAAAGAGTTTCTCCCTCCATTATCTGCGACCTGGAAAAAATGTCGCTGCGAGACAGGCGGCGACCTAGCGTGCACCTGCACTAGCCGTTTGCGGTCGCGGCCTACGCTAATGGTTGACCATCCGGGGCAAATATTTAGGGAGAAACTCAGTACTCGTATTATAGCGCGCTTTCGCAACTTTCAAGCGTTCGCCGACTTTTTTTCTTTATTTTTCCCGTTTTTTTTGAAAATCGAGTTTCGGACGCCTCCGCCGCTCGGCCCGACTTTACCCGTCTTGCGCAGTCCGCTTATTTTCAACCGCTCGAACTTCGAACGGTCGACCGGTTCCGTCGAGCGCGCGTTTTTCGGTTCAACGTCGCGGCCAAAGATTCCCGCCGAAACGATCGTCGTCCCGCTTCGACGGCGGATTCTCGAACCGTTCCAAAACGCGGCGCGCGTGTTCGGCGACCATTTCGCGCAACTCCGGCGGTTCGAGAACTTCCGCTTCCGCGCCGTATCCGAGAATCCACCAGATAATCTCGGTCAATCCGGCGACGCGAAACTCGAGTTCGACGCTTCCGTTCGGCAAAACCCGCGTTTGTTGCGTTTTATGCCAACGCACTTCGGCGACGTTCGCGCCGACTTTTTCCGAAAACCGCACGACGACGCGACGCGTCCGCGGGCCGCGAATGAAACGCCAAGCGTCGCCAAAGTAAGAATCGAGCGAGAAATTCAAGTTTTCGAGAAATTTCGCGTCGGACGGTTCGACGCTTTCAAATCGCGCGATCTTAAAAGTTCGCGTCTCCCGATGGAGCGAGGAATAACCGACGACGTACCAAGCGCGAGAATAAAAAACGGCGTAAGGATGAACCGTCGTCGTCAACGTCGGCCCGCCCGGCCCTTGATAACGCGCTTCAAAAGGTCGGCGCGCCAAACAGGCGTCGAAAATCGCGTCAAAAAAGCGGTCGCGACTATCGCCGCTCGTCGCGTTTAAATTTTCCATCGGATAATCGTTCGTTATTTCCGGTTCAGGTTTCGTCGAGGTCGGGCAAGCCGAGCTTTTGTCGACCGCGCCCCGTTTCATCGCGACTCGACTCCGCGTCGCTTCGACAAAATCGAGCAACGTCGGAGAAAGCGTCGACGCCAATTTCGCCGCCGCGCCTCGCAACGACGCGAAAAGATTACCGTCGAGCCGCTCGCCCGCTTCGTGAAAAAGAACGAGAATCGCCAACGCTTCGCGCTCCGTAAATTCGACCGGAGGAACGCCGTAATCGCTGGCGAGTTCCAAGCGTCCGGTCGCGCGGTCGGCGACGATCGGAAAACCGGCGTCGCGCAGTTGTTGAACATAACGTCGAATCGTTCGCTCGTCGACGTCGAGCGCGTTGGCGAAGTAAGCGGGAGTTCCCGGCGTTTGCGTCATCATTTTCAATAAAGCGATCAGCCGAATAGCTTGCGAATTACTAGCGCTCAAGCGGCGC
>JAGBDD010000013.1 GCA_017937685.1 Thermoguttaceae bacterium
AGAAGTTGAGAAGTTGAGAAGTTGAGAAGTTGAGAAGTTGAGAAGTTGAGAAGTTGAGAAGTTGAGAAGTTGAGAAGTTGAGAAGTTGAGAAGTTGAGAAGTTGAGAAGTTGGGGCGGCGGAATTTGACAGTTGAGGAACGAAACGTCGGGAGGTAAAAAAACGCAAAACGCCCTTCGACGCTTTGCGTTTTTTTATTTAAGAAGGTAAGTCGGCGGCGATTAAGCGCGAACGTCGAAGCTCGCGGCGGCGACGTTTGACGCGACTTTCGAAGACGCGCCGTAATTTTTCGCTTGTTGCGCCAACACCGCCATCGCGCCCATAATCGCGAAAGCCGCCGCAAGCGCCAAGAACATATCGAACAAGCCGACCGAACGCGTTCGCAAGTGCTTAATCAACAGCGCCGGAATCGCGAGCAAAAGGAGTCCGAGCGCGTCGAAACACGCCAAGAACATCATCGCGCCGCCGCCGGCGGTCATAAACGCGACGACGTTCGCGGCAAGAATCCCCAAGAGGAAGACCGCGCCCAAAACGACGAACGGTTTCGGCGAACCGTACATAACGTCGCTTTTCGGAGCCTTTTCTTTCTTGGCTTTAGGGGCTTTCGGCGTTTTTTCTTTCTTGGCCTTGGGCGCCTTGCCTTTTTTGCCTTTTTTATTTTCGGCGGGGAGGGCGTCTTCCGCCGTTATCTCCGTCTGCGGCGCGGCGTTAAAATCGCCGAACGGGTTTTCGGAACCGGCGTCGGAATCGCCCGGGACGTCGCCGAAACCGCCGAACGGATCGGAAGCGTCGGTCGCGTCGGAGCTAAAACCGGCGAACGGGTCGGCGTCCGCGGCGTCTTGCGAACCGTTCAACGACGAGAAAAAGTCGTCGCTCCCGTCGGAATCGTCGGCTTTCGTAAAGAGATCGTCAAGTTCGTTATTTTCTTCATTCGCGCGAGACACGGACGCACTCTCCTCTTGGCAAAATTTTCTTAGCGACGCGTTCGGCGGACGCTTTTCGCGGCGTTCGGACGTTGCGAAAACGTCGAAGCGGCGGCAAAAGCGGGGCGATTCGAACGCAAAACGACCACCTTCCCATTATAATTCAAATCGCCGCGTTTTTCCAGAAAAAAGTCGCGAATAAACGCCGTTTTTTTTCATTTGTCGAATTTTTTCCGTTTCGCCGTCGGAACATTTGGTAAATTCCGACGTTTAAACGCGGGATTTGGCGAATCGAGCGAAACAAGCGAAAATTTAACGGTTGCCCGACGCGGCGCAAAGAACGTTTTAAAATGTCGAAGTAGGCCGCGCCGGTCGCGTCGAGGTTGTTCGACGAGCGGCGCCGGAGGAAAACGAAAAAAAAGGAGTCGAAATAATGACGGAACACGAACGCGAACACGAGAGCGAACACGAACGAGAACATAAAGAATTGGCGGAAAAACCGAGTTCTTTAGTCGGGCGCGAGGCGCCGCCGTTCGAAGCGGAAGCGCTTATGCCGGACGGCGCGAAAGGGACGGTTTCGCTCGACGATTACCGCGGTCGCCCGCTTTTGCTGATTTTTTACCAACTCGATTTTTCTTGCGTTTGCCCGACGGAGATCGTCGCGTTTTCGGACGCGCTCGACGATTTTGAGGCGGCGGGCGTCCAAATGTTGGCCGTTTCGGTCGACAGCGTTTATACGCACGCCGCTTGGGCCGCCACGCAACGTTCCCTCGGCGGCGTCGAGGGCGTTCGCTTCCCGTTGGTCGCCGACTTGACGAAGCGAATCGCCGACGAGTACGGCGTCCTCGACTGCGAACGGGGCGTCGCGCATCGGTCGCTCGTCTTGATCGACGCCGACGGATTCGTTCAGGCTTGCCTCGTTTACGGGCGACCGTTCGGGCCGTCGGTCGAGGAAACGCTCCGTTTGGCGAAGGCGCTCGCTTATTCCGCCGAGACCGGCGAAACTTGTCCGACCGATTGGCGCGAAGGAGACGAAGGGATTCCGGAGGATATCGACGCCGCCGAAGATTATTACCGCGAACGCTATTCGGACGAAGATGAAGCGGAACTCGAAGAGGAAATTCTCGAAATCGAAATTTCCGAAATCGACGAAACCGGCGACGGCGGCGACTTCGAGAAAATGAAGGAACGCGACGAGAAAAAAGACGAAAAGCGCGAAAAAAAGGAACGCAAAGAGGAAGAAAAAGAGGAAAAAAAACGCGAAAAAGAGAAAGATAAGTAAAAAAACGGCGGAACGCGACCGCCCCGACTCGGCGCCGACGGCGTTTCGGGTATAATCGTTGAAAGCGTCGAGCGGCGCTTGCGTCGCTCGGCGTCGCGTTGTTTCTTGCGCTTTTTACTTATTTTGTCCAACTTGCCGTTCCGCCGACGTTCGAAAGGAGCCGTCGTTATGCCGAAGTCGAAAAAATCCTCTTGCGCTTCCTGCGAAACTTGCGCGACGCGGAAAACGTCGGCGGCGCGAACGGCGAAGGCGGCGGAGTCGGGAAAACCGGCGGCGGTTAAGTCGGCAAAGTTGACGGAGACGGTAAAGTCGGCGGAAACCGGAAAACCGGCGAAGGGGGCGGAGTCGGGAAAAGAAACGAAAGCGGCGAAAGGGGCGGTTAAGACGGAGGAAACGGCGAAGGAGGGCGGTTCGGCGGAAGTGGGAAAGTTGGCGAAGGCGGCGCGGCGACCGAAAAAATCGGAGGTTCCGCCGGAGCGGCTTTGCGAATTTTGCGACGCGAAGTGTTGCCGCTATTTCGCGCTTCCGATCGACAAACCGTCGACGTTCGAAGAGTTCGATTACGTCCGCTGGTACCTGCTGCACGAGCGCGCGTCGGTTTTCGTCGAGGACGGCGACTGGTTTTTGCTCGTTCACACGCCGTGTAAAGAGCTGGGCCCGGACAACCGATGTCAAATTTACGAAACGCGACCGCAAATTTGTCGCGAATACTCGACGACGCGCTGCGAATACGACGATTTGTTCGTTTTCGAACAATATTTCGAAACGCCGGAGCAGGTCGAGGAATACGCCGTCGCGACGCTCGGCCCGCGACCCGGAACGACGCCGACGGCGGCAAAGTCGGCGAAATCGATAAAGTCGGCGGCGAAAAAGACGGTAAAAAAAGAAACGAAAACGGCGAAAACGACGAAAGGCCGCGCCTCGACGAAAAAATCGACTCGGCGCGGCGCTTGATTCGGCGTTTAACCGTTAACCGTTAAGGTTGCGGTTCAAGGTTTCCAGCGGAACGTCGCGACCGATTTCGGCGGAAGCTCCGCGACGAAGGAGCCGCCGGGGAAGCGAATCGTCGCCTTGCGGGTTGCGTCGGAGTCGTTTTGCGCGAGGACGGCGAGCGTTCCGTCCGGATTTTGCGCGGCGACGCAACGGAAACCGCGGACGCCGTCCTTCGTTTCGACCGTCGACGCGATTCGGCGAGCGTCCGGCGCGAACCCCTTCGAGAGGTGCGCGACGTCGTAAAAATGCGAGTAACGCTCGACCGTCTTGAAGTCTTTCGTCGACAAATTGACGGCGCCGAAGCACTTCGTACAGCCGCCCGGGCGGAACGGGCCGCGCTCCGAGTCGAGCATAAAGTTCCAAACGATAACGCCGCGGCAGTCGGCGGCGAGCGTTCCGACCGAAATTTCGCGAGCGAACCACATCAGGTCGCCGTCGAACGAATAGCCCCAAGCGCCGATCGACTGCTCGGTGAAATAGAGTTCTTTGTCGGGGCGGGCGTCGCGAACGCGCTTCATCTCCGAAACGTCGCCGCCGTAAGCGTGGTACGCGGCCCCGGCGAGATATTGCGCCGCCTCGGCGTCTTCGTAAATGTGGAGCGGGTAACCGAATTGGTCGCGGCACTCCGGCTTGTTCTTGTCGTAATTGAAGTTGTGGTCGAACGCGATAATCTTCGTTTTCGGAAACGATTTTCGCATTTTCGGGCCGAGAACTTTTACAAAGTCGCGTTGCTCTTGCCAGGTCATAAAGAGCGACGCGGAGTTGCCGCGGTTGAGCGGCTCGTTTTGCATCGTGATCGCGTAAATTTCGATTCCTTCGGCGCGCATCGCTTCGACGTACTTCACGAAGTAGGTCGCGTAATCGTCGTAATATTTCGGGTTGAGACGACCGCTCGTCCAAGACTCGAACGGGCGGAGCGACTTCAAGTCCTCGACTTTCATCCAAGGCGGACACGTCCACGGCGACGCCATAATCTTTAAATTCGGATTAATCGCTAAAATTTCTTTCAGCGCCGGAATAACGTATTCGCGGTCTTCCGGCGACAGCGCGAAGTTTTCGATTCCCGGTTTTTCGCAGAGGGAAAATTCGCTTAGCGAAAAGTCGGAGCAGCCGATCGAGACGCGAACGAAGCCGAAGCCGAGCCCGATTTTCGGGTCGAACGTTTCGACGAGGAGCGCGCGACGGTCTTCCGGCGTCATTTTGAAGAGGTTGAACGCGGTCGAGCCGGTGATCGCGGCGCCGAACCCGTCGAGCGTTTGGAATTTTTGGTTCGGGTCGAGGTCGACGGCGATTTCGGTCGCGTCGGCGTTTTTCGCGTCGGCGTCGGCGATTTCGACGAACGAGCGGCGGAAAAGTTGCGTTTGGTCGCCGGTCGTCGTAAAAGCGACGGCTTGCCCGGCGGGCGTTTGCGCGACGTCGAACGGTTCGACCGGGCGCGTCGGGGCGTCGGCGAACGCGAGCGCCGCCGTCGAAGCGACCGCGAACGCCGCCGCAAAGAAACGGGAAAGGGAAGTCGGCATAAAAAGCTCCTTAAAAGCGGAATTTAACGATTTCCGGGGCGAAAAACAAAAGCAAACGAAAAAACGCCGCTCCGAATCGAATCGAGAACGGCGAAAAGAACCGTTCGGCGCGCTCGACGGGAAAATTTGCGTCGAACGCGTCGGTTTTAACGGTTGCGGCAAAAGCTAAACAAACTTAACGTTCGCTCAAACGGCGGCCGGTTTGGCGGCGGGAACGCGTCGCGGCTCCATCGCTTCGGCGATATTGTGCAAGTGTTCGTAAACGCGGCGCCAAGCGTTGAGCTGGTAGTCGACCGCGACGACCGCTTGCGGATCGAGGCGCGCCTCGAACATCGCGTGAAGGAATTGTTCGCGGATTTCTTTCACTCGAGCGACGTAACGAACGCGGCGTTCGTTCATCTCTTCGAGGAGTTTTTCGCGCGGGCCCCATTCGGCGAAGATTTTCCCGATCCATTCGAGCGACTCCGTCGCGTAACCGAGCAGCTCGACGAACGATTCGTCGATTTCCTTCGGCGTCGGGAGTTCGAGTTCGCGCAATTTCAGGTTCGACTTCAAGACGCCGACGAAATAGTCGCTGATCGTTTCGAGTTCCTCCGCGAGGCGGACTTGTTCGCGAGCGGAAACCGCGACGTCGACCGTGAAGGCGCGCGTCGTCAGGCTCGAGATGAAGTCGATCGTCTCGTCTTGGCGGTCGTCGAGCGTCTTTTCGAGCGCGAACGACTCTTCGACGAGCGTTTTGTTTTCGAAGTTTTCCGACTTCAGCGTCGCCAAGTCGCGGGCGAGCGTTTGGCAGTCGCCGAACATCCGTTGGATTTCAAGGCGCGAACGCTCGATCCCGACGATCGGATCGTCGTTCATAAAGGATTCCAAGCCGGTCGTCGAAACGCGTTTTTTCGGTTTCGCTTTGTCGTCCGGAACGATCCGCGTCAAAAACGTCGCCGCGACGCCGACGAACGGAAGGAAAACGATCGTGTTCGTAACGTTGAAGAGGGAGTGCGTCAGCGCGATCTTCGAGTTGACGTCCAAATCCCAACGTTCGCCGAGCGCGTTCACCGTCGGAAGCAGAACCGGGTAGAAAATCGCCAGCGCCCAGCAAACGCCGATACAGTTGAAGAGCGTGTGGAAATACGCGACCCGGCGAGCGTTCGTCGACGCGCCGATCGACGCCAAGAGCGCCGTGATCGTCGTGCCGATATTTTCGCCCAACACGAGCGCGGCCGCCGCCGTGAAGTCGATCGCGCCGAGCGTCGCCAGCGTCATCGTGAGCCCGATCGTCGCCGCCGACGATTGAACGAGCATCGTCGTAACGCAGCCGACCAAGACGCATTTGAACGCGCCCCAAAGATTCGTCGCTTCGAACGACTGCATAAATTCGCTGAACGCCGGAATGTCCGGAAGCGGCGCGAGCGCGGCGCCCATCGTCTTCAACCCGAAGAAGATCAACCCGATCCCGAGCGCGCAGGCCGCGAGGTTGCAGATTTTTTCGTTTTTCGTCAAAAGATAAACGAAACCGGCGACGCCGATGAGCGGCAAGCCGTAAGCGCCGAGGTTCAACGTCAGAAGCCAGCCGGTCGTCGTCGTCCCGATGTTCGTCCCCATCACGCACCCGACCGCTTGCGCGAGCGTCATCAGGCCGCTGTTGACGAAACCGAGAATCATAACCGTCGTCGCGGAACTCGATTGAACGAGAACCGTCGCCATAAAGCCGACGCCGACCGCGAGGAAACGGTTGTTCGTAAACATCGAAATGATGCGGCGAAGGCGCGCGCCGGCAACCGCTTGCAGACCGTCCGACATCCGTTTCATCCCGATAAGGAAGAGGCCGAGGCCGCCGAGAACCGCCGCGAAGATGCTCCAATAATTCGGCGCCCAACTCTCCGCTTCGAACGCGACGACGGCGATTTTCGACGGGTCGTCTTTCGGCGACGCTTGCACCATAATCTCCGCGTCGCCGAGCGCTTTTTCGCCGAGTTCTTCCGCCGCCCAATCGACGTAGAGCGTCGTTCCTTCGAGGCGCGCTTTCGCGACCGAGCCGCCGTCTTTTTTGAGTTCGAGCGTCAAATCTTCCGGCTTCGTCGCGCCGTTCGTTTTAAAAACGTCTTGTTCGCAGAATTCGGCGAGCGTCGCGGAGACGTCGAGCGTCGTCGTCGGGGCGCCGACGAGAACCTTCAAGTCGGGGAGCCATTTCTTTTGAACGATATTCTTGTGCTGGTCGGCGGCGTCCGCGGCGTCGGGCGTTTCGGTCGAAACGGTTTCGACGGCGGCGGATTCCGGCGTCGGCGCGGCGTTTTGGTCGTCGGCGCGAACGGCGAGCGACGACGTCGCGGTCGTTCCGAGGAACGCGAGAAGCGCGACGAGCGCGGCGGTTTGCAAAGTCGGGCGAGGTCGGTTGCGTTGACCTTCGGGAATGCTCATATTGGAATTTCTCCTAAGTTGGACGGCGCGCCGCTTCCCAAAACGACGGCGCCGCGACGCGCTTGTCGACCAAGGAACGTCCCCAACCAAACGGAGCGTCGACGACGGAAGCGCGAGGCAAAGTAAGCGCTTCGACGGATTTCAGAAGCGAAAACGCGTCGAAACGACGGAATATCGAAACGGAACGGCGACGCGAACGACGCGTCGGTTCCGCAAACGCTAAAAAAGCGGATAATTGCGCGCTAATAATAACGACAAAATCGAAAAGACGCCGCGCCGCGACTAAAGAAGAAAAACAAAACGGCGCGCTCGACGAGAAACGTCGAAAACGGCGAACGAAACCGAGAAACCCGCGACAAGGCAAAACCGCGCTTGCGCCGCGTTGTTTACGGCGCCGGAGAAACGTCGTAAACAACGTTTTCAACGGGATTCGCGACCGTCGACCGAAAAGGCTCGACGGCGGGGGCTGGGTAACGCTCATATCGGCAAAAGGAAAGGGAAAGCGATTTTCGCGGCGTCCGTTTCCAACGAGCGAAACGAACCGACGTTAAGTCGGCGAAAATCGGCGAATTGAAACGCGTCGGCAAGACGCGGCGACCGGAGGGAAAACGCCCTAAAACGTTTTCGGCGTCTTCTTCCGATTCGACGCTTCCATTTTACCGCGTCGACGGCGGCGGTCAAGCGGGGAGAAAGGGCGTTTTTTCGATTTGAGGACGATTTATCGCAAAAATCGTTCTCGGCGCGCGGATCGTTTCGGTTAAGCCGGTCGCGCCGGTCGCTTCGAAGGTTCCGCAAGAAACGAAAAAAAGGAGACGTTAGCCGTCTCCTTTTTAAGCCGATGGTTCGGACGCGTCCCGCCTAGGACGAGTCGAACCTACCCGTCGTTGGACGCCGTTGTTTCGTTGGTGAAAAACCTGTCGTTAAAAACAGGATGCGTTTGTCGACTTCGGGAACTCCGCCTTCGATAAGACTTTGTCGCCTGTCCGAACGCTTGGCGCCGTCGTTGCGTTTCGATTCTCGCGTTTTAGGAGCGCGAATCGTCGTTTTCGACGACGTTTGCGCGACCGTCGGTTCGGTCGAACGCCGCGTTTCGCTTCGAACCTGGATTACGGCGAAGCGTCGACGCGTTGAAAAGGTTGGCCTCAAAAAGTCCCGACGTCTCGACGGCGAGAACCCGAAGGCGCCCGCGCGTTTAACGTTTTCGGAACCGGTTTTCCCAGCGTTTTTCCGTAAACGCCTTAACTTGGAAAACGCGGGTTCCAAAAACGTCGGATGACTCAAAAAGAGGATTTTGAGGGTCGCGGATTTTTTACGCGGCTTCGAGCGGTGAAACTCTTAGTCGCGACGTTTCCCGAAATCCGCTATTGGCGGGAAATCGTTCGGTTCAAGTCGCCGGAGGAAGCGTCGTCGAGCGACGGCGCGCCTTGGAGGGCGACGTTGTTTCGTTTCGTTAGCCGTTTTCGAGTCGCGAACCGTTCGAGCGTTTCGAGCGGCTCGCGTTCGAGGGAAGCGACTAGCGGTTGATCATCACGGTGAACATCACGCCGTGGACGAATTGGTCGAAGTTGTAGTCGTCGTCGTTTTTCTTGACGCCGAAGATCGTGCCGTCTTCGTTGAGGCGATAATCGTTGATCGCCGAGGCGCGAGCGATGTTGTCCATATACAGCATTTGGTAACCGACTTTGAAGCCGACCGCTTGCGTCCAGTTCCAGGTCGCTTCGATTTTACCTTCGACGCCGTTCGTGTAAACGTCGTGGTGTTTCGAGTACGCGAAGGAGTTGGCGATGGTGTTGAGCGGAGCGTAGGTCGGAACGCCGCCGGTTTCGCTCATATCGAGGTTGGTTCCGTCTTCGCCGCCGGTCATCGCTTTCAGACCGAGGGTGCCGTCGCCGTACAGGTTTTGGCGGTTGAAGCCGGCGAAGTATTTACCTTCGCCCGTGAAGCGCCAACGATTGTTCGAAATCGTGTAACGGAGACCGACTTGCGGGCCGACGATGTGGTTGTTCGCTTCGAAGTTCCAGTCGGAGTAACCGAGGTCGGCCCCGACGGTGCTGCTGTTTTCGTAGTCGTAGCTGCCGTACTCTTGCGAGGTCGAGGTCGAAGCGTTGTCGACGTTCGCGCTCGTGTTCGTTTCCAAAATCTCGACTTCGGTGATTTGGTAGCTCGACGTGTTTTCCGTGTTCGCGTGGCCGAAGAAGTTGAATCGACCGTCGAATTGCGTGTAACGAATACCGGCGAGGAGTTCGAGCGTGCCGCGGCGGAACGGATGGAAGCGATAGTTGTACATCGCTTCGACGCTCCACGTGTTCACCTTCGATTGCATTTGGAACGTTTCGTAGGTGATCGGCATCGGGACGAAGATGTATTTGTTTTCGCCGTCGCCGGTATTGGCGTTGTTTTGGTTGTCGGTGTAGCCTTGGCCGGATTGACCGATGGTGTTCATCCCGCGGATAGCCCACAAACGACCGATTTGATAGGAACCGCCGCTGTTGATCGGGTCGATCAACGTCGAGCCTTTGCCGTTCCAGATGTAGTAGTTGCCGTTCGTGCCGTAGGAGCTGACGTCGACGACGGCCGGGTCTTCGATGTTGATCCCGCCGTAAATGCCTTCGTAGTCGTTCTTTTGCGGCGTGATAACGGTGCCTTTAACTTCCCAACCGTGGTGCCCGATCATATTCCCGACGGTGAATTCCGTCGCGGTTTCCCAGTCGGCTCGGAATTGGGAGGTGTTCATTTGGTTCGTTTGCGCGACGTAAGTGAAGTTCGTCGTGCTGTTCGAACCGGGGATAACGTTCGTAACGACTTGCGCGGACGTCCCGACCGGGCTCCCGACTATTTGGTCGCCGGGTTGGCTCAACGTAACGAGACCGGCGCCGATGCTGCCGTAAAAGCCTTCGTGTTGGTAAACGCCGCCGCCGAATTGATCGTCCGGGAACGGAGAGAACAAACGCATCTGCGAAATTTGGGCAGAAGCGGTCGACGTAGTAGCCAGCGCGAGGCAAAGGCCGGCGATAATCGTTTTGATGCTTCGAGACATGGTCTTGTACCCACCTCTATTTACACATGAATCATCCAAATTGGGTTGCGCAGACCTAAAATCCATATCAGTCTGCTAACGGCTGTGCCGGTAGTATCGGACATTTCTTTCGCGATAGTTGAATCATAAATGAAATTCTTCCGGAATTTCTTCAAAAGAGAAGAAATATTTTCTGAAAAAACGAAAGACTGGGTAAGAAGCGCAAGAAAATGTCCCTCTTTTAGGGGGAAAATAAGAGGGCGACGCGACGAAAAAAGTCGGAAAATTTTTTCGGTACGGAATCGTTAAAAAACCGGCGTCGGCGTTAGAAGACGAAAAATTGGGCGAAATAGGCAAAATGAATAAAACAAACGCCGCCGACGCGAAGAACGGCGACGCGATTTTCGACGCGGAACGAGGGGCGACGGTTCCCGAGGCGTCGGCGAAAATCGCGCCGTTCGCGGAGGATCAAAGGTAAGCGTCGCGACCGTCGGCTTTAAGGCGTTCGACGAGGCGGCGGAGCGCGGCGTCGTTTCCTTTTTTTGCGACGAGGAGCGCGTCGTCCGTTTCGACGACGAGAAGATCGTCGACGTCGACGAGCGCGACGAGTTTGCGACGTTTCGGCGGCGTTTCGGAGGACGGCAAAACGCGAACGAAAGAGCGGCGAGCGTTTTCGACGAGCAAGTCGGCGCCGGTCGCGACGTTGCCGTCGGCGTCGACAACCGATTGCGAATCCGGCGTTTCCGACGAGATAAGCGTTCGTTCGAGCGCCGCGAACGAGCCGAGGTCGTCCCAATCGAACGGAGCGCGCAGAACGACGACGTTCGGGGCGCGTTCGAGGACGGCGTAATCGATCGAAATCCGTTTGGCGTTCGAAAATTTGCGAACGAACGTCGGATCGTCGGCGGTTGCGCGACCGTTGGCGTCGGCGTCGGCGACGAGGGGCGCGATTTGAGCGAAGGTCGCGCCGAGTTCCGGCTCAAATTGTCGAATTAAGTCCAAAATCCGACGCGCTTTCCAAACGAAAATACCGGCGTTCCAAAAGAAGCGCCCCGATTCGAGGAATTGACGCGCCGTTTCGGCGTCCGGTTTTTCGCGGAAGCGTCGAACGACGTAAGCGTCGGGAAGTTCGGCGCTTAACGCTTCGTCGATCTCGACGTAACCGTAAGCGCTCGACGGCTCGGTCGGAACGACGCCGAGCGTAACGAGCCGCGTTTCGTCCTCGTCGACGAGCCGAACGGCTTGCGCGAGCGTCGCTCGAAACGTCGCGTCGGGGCGAACGAGGTGATCGGACGGCAAAACGATAAGCGTCGCGTTTTCGTCGACTTGCAACGCTTCGAGCGCGGCCCAAGCGACGCAGGGGGCCGTGTCGCGTCCGCAAGGTTCGAGAAGCGTTCGACGCGGTTCGAGTTCCGGGAGCGCGTCGGCGAGGAGCGAGGCGAACGAACGACCCGCGACGACGAAACGACGTTCCGGCGGAACGAGCCCGTCGAGCCGAGCGAACGTCGCGGCGATCGTCGAGCGACCGTCCGGAAGGAGCGGCAAGAACGGTTTCGGACGGTCGCGGCGGCTTTCGGGCCAAAGTCGCGTTCCGGAGCCGCCGGCCATAACGACGGCGCAAACGTTGGAAAAATCGGGGGTTGCGTTGGAAACGGCGGCGGAGGCGGCGGGAATCGGCGGCATTGCGGCAATATATATTAAGGAAAGGCGGGAAGCGCGGCGGAACGGAAAATCGTCGCGAACGCGTCGAACCGCTCGACGCGACGTTTATTAATAATATAATGATAACGTCGAAAGCGGCGTTTGACGGCGACGAAAGGCGCGGAAAGGGCGATTTTCCGCGATTTCCCGTCGACGAGCGGCGTTTTTTAGCGTTTTTGCTCGTTTTGACGACGACAATGAGGCGGAGGCGGCGTTGGCGACGCGCTTCTTTGAAAAGTTTGAAAAATGAAACGACGGAAAATAAATCAAAGCGCGGTCGTTTGGTCGGACGCCGGCGAAAAAAAACGGGGACGCAAAAACGCGTCGAACGCCGTTGATAAGCGGGTTTTTGAATTGTTTGAAATTTGAGCGGTTAAGGAGGCGGGAGACAATGACGATCGAAACGTATTGGCCGGACGCGGCGACGCGGGCCGATTTCGCGCGACAAGCGGAAGAAAAGGGACGCGCTAACCCTAGTTTTTGGAACGGTTTGCCGATGTTTCCAACGCGGCCGGTCGACGGACATAAGGGAACGTTCGGAACGGCGCTTTGCGTCGGCGGAAGTCGCGGAATGAGCGGCGCGATTTCGTTGACCGGTTCGGCGGCGCTGGTCGCGGGGGCGGGGCTGACGAGGCTTTTCGTTCCGGAGTCGATTTTGGAGACGGTCGCCGGTTTTGCTCGGGAATACACGACGATTCCGGGCGCTTGCGACGCGTCGGGGCGGTTGACGTCGGCGGCTTTCGACGCGATTTTGGCGGAGGCGGCGAACGCGACGGCGCTTGCGGTCGGGCCCGGGTTCGGGCGTTCGGCGGAGGCGACGCGGCTTGTCGTCGAACTCTTTTTCGAACTGGAGCGCCCGGCGGTTTTCGACGCGGACGCGCTCAACGCGCTTGCAGAAGCGGGCGTTTTTGACGAAACGCAAACGTTGGAAACGCGAGAGTTGGAGAAGAAAAAAGCGGTTGCGGAAGGAACGGAAAACGCCGTCGGAGAAAAAGGGGGCGAGCAAGAGAAAAACGCTAAAAACGCCGCGCCGTCGAACCGTTTCGCCGGTCGCAAACCGCGCGGCGCTCGGATTTTAACGCCGCATCCGGGGGAGTTCGCTCGGCTGACCGGCGCGAAACCGACGGGCGACCGAACGGCTCGAATCGACGCGGCGACGGCGTTCGCGGAGCGGCTCGAGCGGTTGTTCGGCGACGGGGCGCGACGGCGGAGCGAATCGGAAAAAACGGTCGCGACGGCGCTGAAAAACGACGCGACGTTGGGAACGCTCGAATCGTTTTTGTCGGGCGAAAACGGCGCGACGGACGGAACCGCGAGCGGCGCGCCGTCGACCGTCGAAGCGAAGAGGCGCGACGCGGCGAACGGCGGCGATTCGGCGTCTCGACGGGAGAAGAGAACGTTGCAAGTCGACAATCCGAAGACGGTTGGCGATTATTCGGACGGCGGCGGTTCGGGCGATTCTTGCGCGGAGGCGAGGAAGACGCAAGGCGATTTTTCGTCGACGGCGAAGGAACGAGCGAGCGACGGCGCGTCGTTCGTCGTCGTGTTGAAGGGGGCCGGAACGGTCGTCGCGGACGGGAACGGGGCGGTTTGCGTCAACGAAACGGGGAATCCTAACCTCGCGACCGGCGGGAGCGGCGACGTTCTAACCGGCGTTATCGTCGGACTTTTGGCGCAAGGCGCAACGCCGTTCGACGCGGCGCGCCTTGCGGTCGCGCTGCACGGCTTGGCGGCGGATTTAAGGGCGACTCGCTGTTCTCGCGGCGCGGTCGCGTCCGACGTCGTCCGCTTTTTGCCGCTCGCGTTCGACTTTTACGAAGCGGCGCAAAGGGCGGCGCGACGGGAAGTTTGACGTCGACGTTCTTTTTTGAGCGTTTTTTATTCGGGTTTTGCGAAAAATTTCGCGTTTTTTCTTTTTCGCCGCCGAATTTTTCCGGTTTTTGCGCTCTTGTAAGGTAAGAAGCGAGCGTCGCGTTGGGAACGTCGCGGCGATTTTTACGTCGAATAGGCGTTGCGTCGCGGCGATTTCGCAGCGCGTATCGGTTGGCGTCGCGGCGATTTTTACGTCGAATAGGCGTTGCGTCGCGGCGATTTTGCGGCGCGTATCGGTTGGCGTTGGGTAGATTGTTAACGGAGGAAATACAACGACTTGTGAAAACGACTGGAACGTCGATTGGGATTTGGATATTGAAGCGGGGGCGCGCAAGGTTTTGACGATTAAGGGCGTCGATTTCGCGTTCCGCTGGCGCCCGCCGGGGACGTTCCAAATGGGTAGTCCGTCGAGCGAAGCGGAGCGCGATTCCGACGAAGGCCCGCGATACGAAGTAACGTTGACGAAGGGATTCTGGATGTTGGAGACGCCGGTAACGCAAGGTATGTATTGCGCGATCGCCGGTTCGAATTCGAGCTATTTTAAGTCGGGGGACAATTACCCGGCGGAGAACGTGAGCTGGTTGGACTGTCAGTCGTTTTGCGAGTCGCTGAACGCGCTTGGGGGCGCTCCGGAGGGTTTCGCGTTTCGCTTGCCAACCGAAGCGGAGTGGGAGTACGCCTGTCGCGCGGGGACGAACGCGCCGTATTTCTGGGGGGCGACGCTGAACGGCGACAAGGCGAACTGCGACGGCAACTGTCCTTACGGGGGCGTTTCGAAGGGACGTTATTTGGAGAAAACTTCTGCGGTTGGGAGCTATACGCCGAACGCTTGGGGGTTGTACGATATGCGCGGGAACGTTTGGGAGCAGCGCGCGGATTGGTTTGGCTGTTACGCCGCGGGGCCGCAAACGGATCCGACGGGGCCGCCGGCGATCTCGTCGTTCTTGTACTTCCGGGTGTTGCGCGGCGGTAGCTGGCGCAACAGAGCCGAGAACTGCCGGTCGGCCTGCCGGTACGGCGGCGCCGCGACGAACCGGAGCAAGCGCTGTGGGTTCCGTTTCGTTTTAGGTCGCTAGCTTTAGCGGTCTAAGACGCTCCGCGTCTTCCGGTAGAGCGTTTACGCTCGAGCAAGGTCGCCGCGAGCGCCGCCGAGCGTTTCGCGGGGGAGCGTTTTCGGCGACGGCGGCGAATCTGGGGCGAGAGGAAAAGCGCCGGTTGCGTCGCGCGGCGTCGACGGCTTTCGTTTTCGCGCCGCGAACGGTTAGCGGACGGCGTCCTCCGGCGTCGCGGCGCAAACGCGGCGGGTCTCGGCGACGTCGGCGGCGATTTGCGTTAGGAGCGCGTCTTTGCTCGGGAACGGGACGACGTCTCGCAAACGGCGTAAAAAGTCGAGCGTTAGCG
>JAGBDD010000117.1 GCA_017937685.1 Thermoguttaceae bacterium
CGGCGGCGGGGCGGCGAGTTCGGCTCGGCTCGGCGTCGCGGGCGTCGGAAGTCGCGGGACGGCGAACAAACGGAACGACTGGCTCGGCGTCGTCGGGGGCGTCGAACTCGTCGGCGCGAGAACGAGCGGGGCGAGCTTGGCGACGTTCCGAACGGGGTTTCGACGCGACCAACTTGCGGCGGAACGGCTCGGACGCCCATTCGAGCGCGGCGCCGAGACCGGACGACCAAAGGACAAAGCGAAGGAAAGCGTCGCTTCCGGCGAGAATCCCGCCGGCGAGGAGAACGCCGAAGAGCGCCAAGTAGGAGCCGAAGCGAACGAAATAATTTTCGAGCAAATATTTGACGACCGCGCCCGCGCAACCGCCGGGGCCGATCGGCGGCCCGACCGACGCGTCGACTAAAAACGTCGCCGCGCCGGAAATCGCGACCAAAATAAGAGCGAAACCGAACGTTTTCGTCGCCGGTTCGCGAACGCCGCCTTGACGCCAATAAAACAAAACGCTGACGCCGAACGCGATCAAAACGAAATATCCGGCGACGCCGAACGCCGAAAAAATCGCGTGCGCGCACCAAGCGCCCGGGAGACCGGCCAAATTCTCGACCCGTTCGGCTCCCGAGTAAACAAACCGACTCGGCGCGTCCGAAGGCGAGTAACTTAAGACCGAAGCGCAAAGGAAAATCCAAACGCCGAACAGCAGAACGCCAAACGCGAATTTTCCCAACGTTTCTTTGTATTTGTCTTTAGCTTTGGCCAAAACTTAACTTTCCGGGCGAGTCGCTCGACGAAACGACCGCGTTGCGTTGAATATTGTCTTAAAAACGTCGACGGCGCCGCGCCGACCGAACCCGCGTCGCGACGATAAGAACGCGGGAAAAAAGGGAAAACGCGACGACGCCGGACGACCGACGAGGGGCGCCGTCGCTTAAGAATCGCGGCAAACGTTCGATTCGAAAACCGCGCGGTTATTTGGACGCTTGCGCCGCGGCGGTTTGACGACGAGCGGCGTTCAACGCGTTCAACAGAAGCATCGTAACGGTCAGCGGGCCGACGCCGCCCGGAACCGGCGTGATCGCTCCGGCGACTTCCTTGACCGCTTCGAAGTCGACGTCGCCGACGAGCTTCGAAACCTTGATCGGCGCGCCGTTTTCGTCGACGCCGTCCTTTTCGACGCGGTTGATCCCGACGTCGACAACGACCGCGCCCGGCTTGATCATATCGGCTTTAACGAACTCCGGTTGGCCGATCGCCGCGACGATAATATCGGCTTCGCGGAGGATTTCGGCGAGGTTTTCGGTGCGGCTGTGGCAAACCGTAACGGTCGCGTCGCCGCCGAGACCTTTTTGCAGGAGAAGGAGCGCCATCGGCTTGCCGACGATGTCGCTGCGACCGAGAATCGCGACGCGCTTGCCCTTCGTTTCAATGTTCGAGCGAACGAGGATTTGTTGGACGCCGTAAGGAGTGCAAGGAAGGAAACGCGGGCGGCCTTGCGAAATGAGCCCGACGTTTTCCGGGTGGAACGCGTCGACGTCTTTTTCCGGGTCGATCGCGTCCAAAACGCGTTGTTCGTCGATTCCCTTGGGAAGCGGAAGTTGGATCAAAATCCCGTGAATCGTCGGGTCGGCGTTCATCTCGGCGACGAGCGCGAGAAGTTCTTCGGTCGTCGTTTCGGCGGGAAGGCGGCGCATTACGCTCTTCATTCCGGCTTTAACGCAAGCGGCTTCCTTGTTGCGGACGTAAACTTGGCTCGCCGGATTTTCGCCGACGAGAACGACGGCCAAACCGGGTTGCACTTGCGTTTCGGCGACGAAGCGCGCGACGTCCTCTTTGATTTCGGCGCGAATAATTTCGGCCAAGCCTTTGCCGTCGAGAATTTGAGCGGTCATAACGTTCCTTAGGGGGCTCTCTTGGACGCCGGATTCGGAAGCGTTCGAAATGAGAAAACGTTCGAAAGGGCGTCGGGCGATTTGCAAACGGAAGGGGGGAAGCGAGGCGCGGGCGACCGGCGTCGACCGATAGACCCGCTTAACGCAATTTTACAACGTCTTTCGCCGAAAACAAAGGGGCTTCGCGTCGTTTTCTCAATCTTTCTCGACGACGTCGTCCGTTTATTCGTCGCGACGCGTTCATTCGTTTTTTCGCGTAAATTTTAACGCCGCGATTTCGGCGTTTTTTGCGTCTTGTCGTCGCGTTGACGCCGGTTGAAGCGATCGGGCGGATTAAGAGGAGAAGGGGGGCCGCGACGAGTAAAGCGATCGCGGCGAATAAACGGACGCGTCAAAGGTCGACGCGTTCCTCGGCGCGGAGCTTTTCGACGATTTCGCGCACCTGAAAGCGCAGTTCGTCGTCGGTTTCGAGCGCTTCGGCGACGTCGCGGGCGCCGCGGAGGGTCGTCGAGTGATCGCGGTTTGAAAATTCGCGACCGATTTCTTGAAACGTCGCGTCGGTCAATTTTCGCGCGAGATAGAAAACGACGTTGCGCGCCAAGACGAGCGTTTTAGAACGTTTTTTGCTTCGCATTTCGACGACTGAAACGGAAAATTGTTTCGCGACCGTTTTTAAAACGCGGTCGAGCGTCCAAGTCGGCTCCGGATTGCGCGCTTCGACGAGAGCGCGAAAATTCTCCGGGGACGGGGAACGCGTTCGCGAAGAGAACTCTTGCGCCGCTTGAACGAGCGTTCCGCAGACGCCGCCGACCGACGCCGGGGAATTGTCGACGCAAAAATCGACCGTCGCTTCGTCGAGTCGAAGGCCGAGTTTCGCGGCGGCGCGTTCGACGACGAAGCGTTTCGTTTCGCGGGTTGGAAAGCGGGTCGGAATTAGGAGTCCGGCGCCGAGACGCGCGGCGAGTTCGGGGGAAAAACCGGGGATTTCGTTGGGGTTTTTAGAAAATGTGACGATAACGAGCTTTTGTTCGCGGACGGCGGCGTCGAGAATCGGTAAAAACTCCGATTGCGCCGCGTCGCGTTCGGCGAGAACGTCGGCGTTTTCGATCGCGACGACGCGAGCTTGCGCCAAAAGCGTTCGGAAAATTTGCGTTTGGTCGCGGCGGATAGCGTTCGTTAAGGAGCGGGCGAAATCGGCGCCGGAGAGGTAATAGAGCGTTTTGTTTGGCTCCGCGAGTCGGCGACTTTGGCAAATCCCTTCGACGAGGCGCGTTTTGCCGGAACCGCTCGGGCCGTAAAAGACGAGCGGAGTGAAAAACGACGCTTCCTCCAACGGTCGCCGACCGACGACGCGGGGCGTCGAGCGGCGCGTCGCGGGAACGGAGAGCGCGTCCGTTTCGTTCGTTTCGTCGTCGAGCGGAAAAAGCGTCGGTCGGCGTTCGGGAGAACGAGAAGAACGATCGGCGACGAGAACGGCGCGGCGGTCGAATATCGCGTCGAAATCGGCGTCGGTTTCGCCGTTCGCCGCTTGCCGAAAGAGCGTTTCGAGGTCGTCGCGAGACGGAGTTCCGGCAAGACGCGCCGCGTCGTTCGGAGCGTCGGGAGCGCCCAACGGACGTTCGAAGATCGGAACCCCGTCGACGGCGAAACGAACCGCGAGTTCGGCGAGGCGGTTTTCCGGCCCGGAAACAAATCCGCCGAGGAGCGCGTTCGGCGAAAAGGGATCGGGATCAAGCGCGACCCCGTCGTCCGAAACGGAGGGAAAAAAGGGAAGCGCAAGGACGCGGCGGAGCGGATCGGGGGACGAAGCGAACATTGGCGAACGGCGAAAAAGGAGCGAAGGGAAGGGGGCGGGACGATTTTGCCATTAATACTATAGCGCCGATTATCGACGAACGACAAACTCGACGTCGATCGGTTCGTCGTCGGACGGCGAACGCGAAGACGGCGCGGACGATTCCGGCGTCGAAGCGACCGTTTCAACGTCGATCGGGGCGTCGTTCGCGGCGGCGTTCGACGAGAAATCGTTCGACGAGGCGAACGGCGAGGCGAAACCGTCGCCGAACCGATAGGCGCGGAAGACGGAAAACGGCCCGTTCGCTTGCCGGTAAAGATCGACGCCGCAACGACGAATCGCCGCGAGGAGAAACTTGCGCGTCGGTTCGAAAATTAACAGCGCGCCGAAAACGTCCGAAACGAAACCGGGTAAAATAAGCAAAAGAGCGCCGAGATTGCCGTATAGGTAATTTTCGACGGCTTGCGTCGAAAAACCGCGTTGCGCGAACGAGGCGCGCGCTCCCTGCGTTCGGAGGAGATAGACGCCGAAGAAGGAGGTCGCCAACGCGAAGAGAAGCGTCGACGACCAACCGATTTTATCGGCGACGAGGAGAAAAACGGCGATTTCCAAAACGGGATACGATAAAAGCGCTAAAAAAAACATAAAGCGCGTTCTTTCTAACGGCGCGAGCCGTTCAGGGGACGGTTTTAACGGCGACGTTTCAAAGGTCGGCGGAGCGAACGCGGGGATCGACGGCGAACGATTTTACGTCGCGCTTGCGAGGCGGCGGCGAAAGGGAAAACGTTTCCGACGCGAGCGAAATTCCGTTTCGGCGAAGCGTCTTATTAACAAATTGTATCAAAAAGGAGGAAAAAAGCAACTTCTTGCGGGGCGTCGCAAGCTCGAAGCGCGAAAAAAAAGCAAAATCGGACGCGTCGCGGTCTTAAATTAGGAGAATTAGGAAGAAAAAACGAGCGTTCGCGGCGTTTTGTTCGGGGCGATTTGCAGAACGACGACGATTTTTCGATAGAATCGTTAAAACTTGAGTAATTGAAAGAAAAGTTAAAAAAGTTTTAACGCGAACCGCGAACGCGGACGATAAGAAGGAAAGAGGGGCGGCGTCTCGAGTTTTTTTATCGAGTTTCGCCGCGTCGACGGAGCGGGACGAGCGACCGAAAGAATCGCGCCGCCCGTTGTGAAAAAGAAAATAATTGAACCGAGTTTGGTAAATTGAGCGAATTTGTTCCAAACGCGTCCCGAGGGTTGGGAACGCGAGGAACGTTCGAGAAGGGAACGCTTCGACAATGACGAAGAGAACGACGAAAAAAAGCCGCGTCGCGCAAATCGCGATTCTTTTGACGCTTTTGGGGAGTTGGTCGGGCGCGTCGAGCGCTTGGGCGCAGGTCGCCGGGTTCGCGTCGTCGCGTCAAGAGGCGCCGGCGCGCGCCGAAAGCGGTTCGGGCGTTCGCGACTTTATGTCGAATTTAAACCCGTTTAAACCGAAGGCGTCGTCGGAACCGGCGAACGTCGTTCCGCAAGGCCCGGCGCGCGTTTCGTTCGCGAACGTTCCTCCGACGAGTCCGACGAGGTTGCCGAGCGCGGAACAAGAGC
>JAGBDD010000118.1 GCA_017937685.1 Thermoguttaceae bacterium
CCCAGGACCTACGGATTAAAAGTCCGTTGCTCTACCAACTGAGCTACGTTCCCAGTTCAAAGGTAACAAACTTCGGAAAACGTCGTTCGTTCAATGAACACGTTTATTATAGCCGACATTCCCGTTTTGTCCAGCGACTTTTTCTAAATTTTTTCGAACTTTTTCTTTCGGGCAAATCGTCGACGGCGGCGCGAGTAAGAGCCGGCAAACGCGGTTTGCGCCGCGTCGAAAAAACGGAGGCGGCGCTCGAAAGTCGGCGCGACGAACGGCTTCGACAAAAAATAGGAAAACGTCGTCGCGACGCTTTCCCGAAAAGCTGAAAAGCAAAAGCCGGAAGTCGCGGTTCGACGCGGTCGGCGTTAGTTGACCGGCGTTTGCGGTTGGTCGTAATCGAACTCGCGCCAAATCATCGGACGGCGGTGGCGCGACTCGATCCGCAACACGACTTCGCCGTTGACGAAAATCCGCACCGTTCCGCTCGATTGGCTGACCGCGATCGCGACGGCGTTCGTCTTGCGGCTGACCGCGGCGGCGGCCCAGTGGCGCGAGCCGAGTCCCTTCGACAAAGTGATCATCGCCGTCGACGCGTCCAAAAGTCGGCAAGAGGCCGCGACGACGCCGTCGAGCGCGACGACGAACGCGCCGTCGAGTTGCGCGATTTCCTTGATTCCTTCGCGGACTCGCGGGTCGAAAAGGTTGCGCTCCTTGCACTTATAACCGCGCACCGGGTCGAAGCCCGCCGGTTTGCTCTCCGCCAAGACGTTCTTCGTGTCGCCGACGACGAAAAGCGTCCCGACCGCTTTGCCTTCGCGACCGTCGCGACCGATTTCGAGCGCCAAGTCGACGACCGTTTTGAGCGTTTTGAGCGGCACCTTCGTTTCGATTTTACGCAACTCTTTGCCGGACAGCTTTTCCAAGTGTTCGCCGAGGTTCAAAACGCTGATCGAATCGAAACTGTCGTCGTCGAAACCGTTGTAAAGGGCGACGACGCGCGAGCCGTGCGGGAAGAGGTCGTCCGCGACCGCTTCGAGAATCGCCTGCGTCATTCGCTCGTAAACCGGCGCGTCGTCCGGGAGGTTGAGAACGACCGTTTTAACGCCCGCCTCTTCCGCGCCTTCGAGGATTTCGCGATTGGTCGCCGCCGCGACGAAGTAGGAGTCGCCGAAAAACTTTTTCAAACGGCGCCAGTCGATCGACGCGTCGAAGAGGAGCAGAATCCCCGCCGCCTCCATCGCTTCGCTGATCGAAATCGCGTTGGCGAGGAATTTTTGCAGGTAATCGGTGAATTTAAGTTGGGGCATCGGAGGTTCCTCGTCGACGGCGTTCGACGGTTTCGCGGCGGCGTCGACGACGGGAACGGCGGCGAGCGGAACGAAACAAGGGAAAACGCAAACGGACACGGTAAAAGTTTGACGCGCCTTATTTTTAGACGCGGTTTCTATGGGACATAATTGTTATCGACGCATTCCCGTCGACGGTCGACGATATTTTGTCAAAAACGCGGAAAAACGCGCGTTTTTTTCTTATTTTTTCCTCCTCGACGCGCTTTCGACAAACGGCGTCGACGACGCGTCGAAAAAGGGAAGACGGGAAAGCTGCGGAATGTTTATAACGATTGTATGCGTTTTGTCGTTGTTGGCCCGGCGTCGATCGGAAAATGACGAGATTTTTTCGAAAATAACGGTCGAAAGGGGCGCCGCGACGGTGAAAAACGCCGTCGCAAGCGTTCGTCGAACGAAAAACGAAGGCGCGAAAAATTGGCGTAAATCGTTTGGCAAGAGAAGAAAAGAAACAAGAGGGTTAATATTAGGATAAGAAAAGTTAATGATTAGAATTGGCTAATATAATTTTTAGAAAAATTTGAAAAGGGCGCTTGTCAAAAAGCGGAATGGAGGCATAATAAACGCGAAAGCTGAAAATTACAAATCCTAATTGAAAAAACCTCTGGTATTAGGAAAACTAATAACGATATAAGGAACGTTGGAGAGAAAAATGTCCGAAGAACGCAATCCGTTTGTCATCGCTCAAAACCGCGTGAAGAAAGCCGCCGCCGCGCTTGGGCTCGACGCCGCGACGACCGAACTCCTTTGCTCGCCGCAACGCGAAGTCGCCGTTGCGCTTCCGGTCAAAATGGACGACGGTTCGACGAAAATCTTCCAAGGGTTCCGCGTTCAATACAACACCGCTCGCGGCCCGGCCAAGGGCGGTATTCGTTGGTTCCCGACCGAAACGATCGACACCGTTCGCGCGCTCGCTTGCTGGATGACGTGGAAAGCGGCGGTCGTCGACATTCCGCTCGGCGGCGGTAAAGGCGGCGTCATTTGCGATCCGAAATCACTCTCCGAAACGGAAAAAGAACGCTTGGCTCGCGCTTACATTCGCGCCGTCGGCCCGGTTCTCGGCATCACCAAAGACGTTCCGGCGCCGGACGTTTACACGAACGGTCAAATTATGGCGTGGATGATGGACGAATTTGAAAAGATGACGATGGAATGCCATCCGGGCGTCATCACCGGCAAACCGATCGCCATCGGCGGTTCGCAAGGGCGCGGCGACGCGACGGCTCGCGGCGGTATTTACGCGACCCGCGAATGCGCGAAGGCTTACGGGATCGACCTTAAAGGCCAAACCTGCGCCGTCCAAGGCTTTGGGAACGCCGGTCAATTCGCCGCGACGCTCGCCGAAGAAATCCTCGGGATGAAGGTCGTCGCCGTCTCCGACTCGCGCGGCGGCGTCTACAATCCGGAAGGGATGAGCGCGAAAGAACTCGTCGAATACAAGAAGGCGAACGGCGGTCTCGCGGGCTTCCCGGGCGCGAAAGAAATCACGAACGAAGAACTCCTCGCGACGAAAGTTTGCGTTCTCTTCCCGGCGGCGCTCGAAAACACGATCACCGAAGCGAACGCGAGCAAAGTCGACGCGCAAATCGTTTGCGAACTCGCGAACGGCCCGACGACGCCGGAAGCCGACGTTATCCTCGACGCGAAAGGGATTCACGTCATTCCGGACTACCTCGCGAACGCCGGCGGCGTTACCGTTTCGTATTTCGAACAATGCCAAAACGCGCAAAACTACTATTGGGAACTCGAAGACGTCCAAAAACGTCTCGACCAAAAGATGACGAACGCGTTCAAAGCGGTTTACGAAATGAGCGAAGAAAAGAAAACGTCGCTCCGCGAAGCCGCGTACTTGGTCGCGATCAAGCGCGTCGCCGACGCGATGAAACTCCGCGGTTGGTGTTAGTCCGCGGTTGGCGTTAGTTGCGTCCGCCGATTGGCGTCGCCGCCGCGATGAAACTCCGCGGTTGGCGCTAGTCCGCGGTTGGCGTTAGTTTCGAACGCCGGTTGGCGTCGCCGCCGCGATGAAACTCCGCGGTTGGCGTTAGTTTTCAACCGTCGCGGTTGGCGTTAGTTCGCGCTCGCCGGTTGGCGTCGCCGCCGCGAAACTTTGCGGTTGCGCTAACGTTAAGGCGTTGAAACGCTAAAATAAAACGGTCGCGTCGACTTTGACGGTCGGCGCGGCGCGTTCGAGCGAAATTTTGCGAAAGTTTCCGCCGTTGAATTGCCGACCTTTTCCCCAAGTCGGCGTTTGACGGCGGACGCGGAACCGGCGTTTTGCGACGTCGGTTTTTTGCGTTTCTTGACCGAAGCGCGATCGGGTGAAAAGCGCGATTCGGCGAACGACGGAAAACGCCGATTTTATGCAAACCGCTTATTTTAACGTCGGCGGCGAGCGAAAACGGACGCGCTTCTCGAAAACGCCGCGTTCGACGCGAGAAACCGAGAAACCGAGAAACCGAGAAACCGAGAAACCGAGAAAACGAGAAAACGAGAAAACGAGAAAACGAGAAAACGAGAAAACGAGAAAACGAGAAAATTTGGGTTGTCTAACTTTACGTCGAAACGAAGGGCGAACTTGCCGACGTCGGTTTTCTCGTTTGCGCAAAACGCCGAGATTAACGCGTCGGCGGGGGGCGTTGCGGTCGAGCGCGACGACGGTATAATGAAGAGACGAGCGTTCGGCGAAGCGTCGCGGGACGGTCGGGATGAACATAACGAAAACGAGGAAGCGGAACGGCGGCGCGTCGCGTTTTGAACGGTCGACGCGGCGAACGGAGGAGCGTTGAAATGGGATATTGGAGCGGAAAAACGGTCTTGGTAACCGGCGGGTCGAACGGTTTGGGGCGGGTGATCGCGGAGACGTTCGGCGCGGCGGGGGCGCAAGTCGCGATCGTCGGGCTCGAAGCGGGCGACGTCGAGGCGACGGCGGAAGCGATGCGCGACGGCGGCGTCGACGTCTTGCCGTTGGTCGCCGACGTAACGAAACCGGAGGACGCGACGCGCATCGTCGAGGAGACGGTCGCGAAGTTCGGCAAGCTCGACGCGCTGGTCAACGCCGCCGGGCGAACGCATCGCGGTCGGATTCTCGAAACGCCGCTCGACGAGTTCGACTCCCTTTGGAAGCTGAACGTGTTGGGAACGATCGCTTGTTCGCAAGCCGCGGCGCCGCAACTCCTTAAAACGAAAGGACATATCGTTAATATCGGTTCGCTGGCGGCGAAGAGCGCGGCGCGTTGGGTCGGGGCGTATCCGACGACGAAGCACGCGGTCGCGGCGTTTTCGCAACAGTTGCGACTCGAAACGGCGCCGGACGGCTTGCACGTCCTGCTGGTTTGCCCGGGCCCGGTGAAGCGGGACAATCCGCGTCTTTACCCGTTGAAGCGCGCCGAAGGGATTCCGGAGTCGGCGTTAATGCCCGGCGGAGGCGTTAAAGTCGGCAAAATCGACCCTCGCGACTTGGCGAAAAAGATTTTGAAGGCTTGCGAAAAACGCCGCCCGGAGATCGTAACGCCCTGGAAAGCGCGCTTGCTCTTCTCGATCGCGCAAATGTTCCCAAGACTCGGCGACTGGATCGTCTTGAAGTCGACTTGACGGCGACGCGGTTATATTGTAGCGTGATAAAGTTTCTTGATTTTAATGAGTCCAAGGAGTATAATACTGGCGATGGAGAAGGAAAATGGCTAAAAATATGTTGGTCGCGCCCGTGGTAAAATGGGTTGGAGGAAAGCGGCAATTATTAGACGAGATTTTGCCGCTTTTGCCTAAACGTATGGCGACATATTGCGAACCCTTTTTGGGAGGGGGCGCCGTGTTTTTAGCTAAACAACCGACTCGCGCGATTGTTAATGATTTGAATAAAGAGTTAATATCCGTTTATGAGGTTATTCGCGATGAACTTGAAGAACTGCTGGGGGCGCTAGAACAACATAAAAATACCGCCGATTATTTTTATGCTATTCGGGACGTTGATAGAAATAAGGAAACTTATCGCCAATGGTCAAAAGTAGAAAAAGCGTCCCGCTTACTATATTTGAATAAAACTTGTTTTAACGGTTTGTTTCGAGTGAACTCTTCAGGGGAGTTTAATTCTCCATTTGGATTTTATAAAAATCCTAACATTATTAATGAACCTGTATTGCGCGCGGTCAGTAGATATTTTAACGCTAGCTGTATAGAATTTTATAGCGAAGACTTTGCCGAAACTTTGGCGCGGCTTCCTAAAAATGCGTTTGTGTATCTTGATCCGCCTTATGACCCTGTTTCCGATACGGCAAATTTTACAGGATATAATAAAGGCGGTTTTGGGCGTGAAGAACAAATACGTTTAAAGTGCGAATGCGATAAACTTACCGAACGCGGTATTAAATTTATGCTTTCTAATTCGAGAACTCCGTTTATTCAAGAGTTATATGGAGATAACGGAAAGTATAAAATTTTTACGGTAAATGCTAAGCGTTCTATTAATTCGGTAGCCAGCAAGCGTGGCGCTGTCGAGGAGGTGATCATTGTCAATTATGACGCGAAACGATGAAGCCTGGATTAAATTGTTTGAGAAATATCGTATTCTTGAACAAATTACAAGCGATGGTCGGTTTATTATTAAAGCTGATGAAATAAAGGAATTTCGCGAACCAAGGTTAATGACGAAGTTTGATCATATGATCAATCTTCCTAAAATTTTTAAAGATAATCATTTATCGATATTGCCTCTAACTCGCGGAACTTATGTAATTTCTTCTTTTTTAACATATGAGAAATTACCTAAAGGCGACGCGCCGCAAATTGAAAAAATATCGGCTCCGCTTGAAATTCAAAGCCTTACGCCGCAAAATTTAATAAGCGAAACAATGGCGCTTAATTACGCTAATATTTGCGAGATATTAGACGAGTTTTTGGAAGACGAACAGATTGTTTCGACTGTCAACGGGCGTATGGGAGGAGGTAATTTTAAGTTTAACATAAATTTGTATAACGGTTTGCAAGCCGAATGCAAGGTTAGTAATCCTCAGATAGAGATTGACGCGGCCTATGAAGGACGAAGATATTTAACTCTATTTGAGGCTAAGAGAGAAGTAGTCGCCGACGATTTTTTGATACGTCAGTTGTATTATCCGTTTAGAACGTGGAGAGAACGGGTAACGAAAACTGTTAAATCTGTTTTTATGGTTTACGCTGACGGGGTTTTCGATTTTTATCAGTATAATTTTGAAGACCCAATGCATTATAATTCGTTATATTTAGCAAAAAGAAAAAGATTTATTATCGAGACAGAAATTGCTCTTAAAAGCGTTATAGAACTTGCGCAAACTATTGTGCTTGTACAAGAAGACCCTAAGATTCCGTTTCCGCAAGCGGATCGAATGTCGCGGGTTATTAGTCTACTAGAATTATTGAATCGTAAAGGTTGTGCATCGCATAAGGAAATTACGGAGAATTTTGCCTTTGATGCGAGACAAACAGATTATTATACCCGCGCCGGGGCGTATTTAGGTTTCGTTGAAATAGGAAAAGATAAAAACAAGAAAACCGTATTTAGGCTTTCGCCGCTTGGTAAAAAGACGATCACGCAGCGTTATGAGGAACGACAATTAACTATCATTAAACAGGTGCTACAACATAAGATCTTTAACGAGGTTTTTCTTCTTTGCGTTAAAGAAGGAAAAATGCCGGAAAGAAATCGCGTTGTAGAGTTAATGAAAGCTGCTAGATTAAACAAAATAGAAAAAGAGGAAACATACCGTCGTCGCGCGGGAACAATTACCGGTTGGATTAATTGGATTTTAGAGCTTGTCAATAAAGATTAACGAAGAAGGCGGCGCCGACGTTGCGAAACGGTCGGCGTCGCCTTTTTGCGGTTCTTTGCGCTTAAAACCGGGTAAACGCGACGAAGTTTATCGGCGTCGGGGGTAAGCGCGGTTGCGTTCACCGATTTTAACGGCGCGACGCTTGGCGGTCGATCAATTGGAGCGGCAAACTTTCGAGGTCGTTCGAGAAACGCATCGCGAACCGACCGTCGAGGCAGTCGCCGATGAAGTCGTCGAGGAACTTCGCGCGCCAACCGGTCAGGAGACGGGGCGTTTCGCTTGCCGGGAGCGTTCCTTCGCGGGCGGCGATCGCTTGGCGGACGTCGGTCGTCGTCGAGACGAGGCGCGGCGAAATCCCGCGTCGCGTCGAATATTGGTTGACGAGAATCCCGAGAAGTTGCGTCGCCAGCGCGTATTGCGGGTAGGACGGGCGCGCCGAAAGTTTCGGCTTTTCTTCCGCCGGGAGCGACAGGGCGTCGTCGATGGCGGCGCTCAACTCTTGCACCAGCGTCGAGTCGGGGGAACCGTTGACGCCGCGAATCGCCGCGATGCGCGCCGGGTCGCCGGTCTTGCGCTTGGCCAGCTCGACGATTAAGTCGTCGCGGAAAATGCGGGCCGGCGGAATGTTGCGGTTGAGCGCCTTGCGACGTCGCCAACGCCAAAGTTCGCGGACGATCGCCATTTCGTCGCTCGTGAACGGCTTCGAGCCGAGCAGCTTTTGCCAATGTTCGTCGGTGAACGACGCTTCCAGCGAGCGGCAGAAGTCGCGCGTTTCCTCCAAAAACCAAGCGGTGCGCCCGGTTTCTTCGAGCTTTTGCGTCAAAAAGTCGGCGATTTGCTTCAAATGGCAAACGTCGTGCAGCGCGTAGTCGAGCTGACCGCTCGTGAGAGGACGCCGCGACCAGTCGGTGCGCGTCTCGTTTTTCGCGAGCGAAACGCCTATCGTCGCTTGAACCAACGACTTATAATTCAGCGGATAATCGAACCCGACGAACGCGGCCGCGAGCTGAACGTCGAAAAGGCGCGACGGAAGCCGCCCGAGCGCGCGATAACAAAATTCGAGTTCGCTCCGGCAAGAGTGAGCGATGGAGATCGCGCCGTCTTGGCAAAGGCGTTCCCAAAACGGGCGCAAGTCCGGAATTTTCAACGGGTCGAGGAGCGCGTCGCCAAATTCGGTCGCGACCTGAACGAGGCAAAGTTCCGCTTGATAACGGCCTTCGGAGATGAACTCGGTGTCGTAGGCGATCCAAGTCGCGCTTTCGATTTCTTCGAGGTAACGTTCGAGGCCCGCTTGCGACGCGATGAATTGATAGGACGGCATAACGTTGCGAAATTTCTGAACTTGCGGCGAACGGCGAAGCGTTTCGAAGGCGCCGACGTCGAGCGAAATTCGACGAAACGACGCGGTTGCGAACGGTCGCAAGGAAAGCGGTAAACGTCGAAAAACAAAGGACTTGCGCGAATGAAACGAAAGCGCGTCGCCGAAACGGCTCGGGAAACGATCAAGACGGCGGAGGGACGAACGGGGGCGCCGCTTCGACGCGGACGCCGACGTCCCGACTTTGCTATTTTACCCGATTTCCGGCGGCGTAAAAGGGGGGCCGGGCGCGTTTTTCGAACGTCGGCGAGCGAAAAAACGGCGGCGTTCGGTCGGCGGGGCGCGAGTTTGGCCCGACGTTTGGCGCTCGGGCGTCGAGGGGCGCGTCGACTGGCGCTTGAAAGGGAAGCGGCGTTTTAGCGACGTCGGCGGAGGCGTTGCGTCGCGACCGGGCGAGGACGCGGCGATTTTCTCCGCTTTTTTCTCTTCTTCTTCTTCTTCTACTTCTATTCGCTTGCTATCGGCTGCTCTCGGCGGTATACTAACGTTTGAAGCGTTTCGCGGCGCGGCGTCGAGGACGCTTTTTCAAACGCTTAAACCGGAACGCGGCGGCTCTTTGCGTCGCGCCTTTCGGAAAAGTCGGAATAAGAAAGGACGCCTAAAATGCAAGAACTCCCCAAGCCTTGGGAAAAGCGCAAGTGGTTGAGCGATATTCGCGTTTACGTCGACGATACGATCGCCGACGTCGACTATTATCCGCGTCAATTTTGTCAAAAGTTTGACTGGCAAACGACGCATTTGACGTGTTTTTTGCAATTCGCGCTGCGTCGTCAAGTGTTGACGAACAGTTTTGGAACCGCTATCGTCAATTTGATTCCGCACGAGCCGGTCGACGGGAAGTACGCGGTCGCAACCCGCGAAGAGCCTTACTTCGAGTATCGCGCGGATAAATACGACGGACACATAACCGCTATTACCGTCAATACTTACTTCGATTTTCGGCGTTACGTCTTGGAGGCGGACGACCGCGAAAAGAGCCGAATGTTGGCCGAAACGTGCGAACGCGAACTCGTCGATCTCTGCGCGCTCTACGCTTGGGACGCGGAGCCGATACGGCGAGCGTTTAAAGCGTTTAGGGACGTCGATTACGTTCCGAAGTCGATCTTTCCCAGGGCGACTTACACGCCCGACAAGGCGTTCAAAATCGGCTTTTATTTCGAGTGGAGCGTCGGCCGTATCGATATTTACGTTCTCGTCGGCAAATACCGTTCGAAGGAGGTTTTGCAGCGCGTTTTTCTCTCGTCGATACGTTGCGATTACGATGCGGTCGAGAGTTATTTTCACTCGATTCAATGGTTGACGCCGCGTCGCTTTCTGTTGCGAATGAACGACCTTAACGGGAAGAAAAAAATCTTCGACCTAGAAACCGGCCAAGTCGAGGACGCGAACCCCGAAACTCCGCTCGTTTGATTTTAATTGTTTTCGAGCGGTTTTCTATTTTGGCGCGGGGCGGTCGAGCGCGTCGACGAACGGTTTTGATTTTGCGTGTTATCGAGCGTTTTTCAACGGGAGCGGCGCCGCGACGCCCAACGTCCGGCGACGCAAGCGTTTCCGTCGGGACGGCGCGCTTTGGACGAAGCGTCGCGGAAAAAGTCGACGTTTTTTTGAAAATCCGCGCTTTTTTCTTGAAAACCGCTTGCGAAAGCGCTATATTAAAGAGCGTCGCCGAGTCTTGCGATATTGGAGGCGACGCGCGGAGGGCTCGAACTTCCGCGGCTAATCAAACGGCGACTTATTAAGGAGACGTTTCAATATGATTAATACGCTGAAAGATTACATTAGCGACAGCCTGCCGCAAACCGGCGGCTTTACGACGAACGCCAATCTCGTGAAAAAGGTCGACGCGAGCGGCAAGCTCCTGCCGTTTTTCGGGAACACCGTCGTTTTCCTGCTGGACGACGAAGCCAAGCGTTCCCTTAAAGCGGTTCAGGACAAGCTTTACGCCGCCGCGCCCGAAATGCTCGCGGAGCCGTTGCCGGAAGAGTCGTTCCACTTGACCGCGCACGACTTGGCGAACGCTCCGGAAAACACGCCGGAACTGCAGGCGAAAATGGCGGAGGCGGCGGAAAAAACGCTCCCGCTCGTCCGCGACGTCCTCCCGAAAAAGCCGATCCAAATGAAGGCGACTTGGGCGTTTAATATGGTTAGCGTCAGTATCGTCGTCGGTTGGGAACCGGCGGACGACGAAAGTTACGCGGCGCTCGACAAGCTCTATACGACGCTGGAACAGGTCGTTCCGCTCGGTTACGCGCTGTGCCCGCACATTACGCTGGCTTACTTCCGACCCGGCGTTTACGAACAGGAGGCGGTCGACCGTCTCCGCGCCGCGTTACAGCCCGTCGACTTGACGCTGGAACTGAAACCGGAAAACCTTGTTTTGCAAAACTTCGAGAGTATGAGCGACTATAAAACGGTCGACGGTTGGGCGTAAAGCGCGAATCGATTTTTGACGCCGCGTCGTTCAAGTCCGGCGTCAAAATCGCCGATATAGCCGATAAGTTCGACGTTTTTTTGGCGACGCGTCTTCACTTTTGCGACGCGTCTTCACTTTTGCGACGCGTCTTCGCTTGCCGAGCGACGCGTTCTAACCCTAAGGAATTCGCTATGTTAAATACGACCTTGGAACGTTTGCTCGAAACCGTCGTCAATTTGTCGCATAACGGCGCCGGCGTCGAAATTTTCGAATTCGACAAGGGCGCCCCGGCGACGGACGCCGAAATCGAACGCGTCGAAGAAGAGCTGCAACGTCCGATTCCGCGATCGTTTAAGAACGTCTTGACGACGTTCGCGAAGGAGTTCGCGCTCGGCTTGGAACCGTCCGACGAACCGTTGGAGTCGGACGGCGTTTCTTTTGAAGGCGGCGAACTCGGTTGGTCGCTGGCCGGACTGCCGGAGTTGGTCGCGGAGTTCGAGGAATTTCGCAACGACGTATATCCCGACGCCGACGACGCTTACGCGCGGGCTTGGCAAAACAAATTTCCCGTTTATCGGTTCGGGAACGACGATTATTTAGCCGTTGACGTCGCGTCGCAAGAGGTCGTTTATCTCTCGCACGACGGCGATACGGAGCTGAACGGGCTCGCGCTCGGTCGCGACTTCGAAGACTTTGTAAAGCGTTCGCTTTGTTTGGCGGCGACCGTCGATTATTTGCCGTTGGTCGACGAAGGAACGCCTTACTTAAACGTCGACGGCGAAAACGCTTGCGCGTTGCGAGAAGCCGTCGGTTGGGACGCGGCGTCAAACGGGAAATAATCGGCGTTTTTTGACGAACGATGTCGCGTCGTTTCCTTCGCGGCGTCGCTTTTTTACAAAGCGCCGTCAAGGAAGACGAGCGTTGTTAAACGAAGGAAAATCAAACGTTAAGAAAGACGTTGCGACAATGAACAAAGAAGAAGCGTTGGAATTTTTGCGCCTCCATCAGCCAATGCCGAGCGAGTTCGACGACGATCTCGACTCCGAGACGGTCGACGCTTGGGACGCCGCGCGGGAATACTTTACGGAGAACCCTTGCGAGGAAGCTATCCCTTTATTTCTCGGGTCGATAGGCGAAGGTTATCTTTTCGGAACGTACCAAATGCTCGACAATTTTTTCGCGCTTTTCGAGCCCGACGTCGTCGTTCCGCATCTTGTCGACGCCTTGTCGTCGGAGTCGTCTTGGACGCGTCGATGGGCGGCGGAGTACGCGTCGGCGGTCGAGTCGGGCCGCTCGGATTTGATCGAAGCGCTCCTTAAACTCCTTTTCGACCCCGACGAGGAAGCGCGGACGGCGGCGGTTATTACATTGAAATATAAGTTTTTAGACGGACTCGTTAATTGGCGCGATTACGAAGCGACGTTGCGAAGCGCTTACGCCCAAGAAAGCGACGACTGGAACCAAGAGCAGTACGACGAAATTTTCGCGACGGAGTAACGTCGCCGCAAACCGAGTCGACGCAACCGTTTCCGACGCGGCTAAACGTCGGCGTCGGAAACGGTCGCGACGCGTCGTTTTTTTCTTGACGTCCGCTTGGGCGAGCGTTATAATAGAGAACGTCGAGGCGGCGCGACCGGTCGCGTCGCCGTATTTTCTGCGGAAGGAGTAAAGCGTTATGCATAAAGATTTTAAAGAGACGGCTCGAAATCTGTTGGCGGAACTGAAACGCGAGGTCGCTCGTCCGGAACTCGACGGATTCGGGCGAACGGTCGAACCGCCGTTGGACGTCGACGCCTTGTCGGACGAGGAAAAACGCGTTTACAAAGCGCTTCCGGCGAGCGTCCAAAACTGGCTCGCGTTGTGCGACGGCGTCGAAGTCGACGAACGGTTGCACGGCCTCGGCGCCATTGTCGAAACGCTCGAAATTTTCGACGAATGGAAGGAAAAAGGCTGGACGCCGATCGGCGACGATCAGTGCGGAAACTATTACGTTTGCGTACCTTGCGAGCTGAACGGCGAGACGCGTTTCCCGGTCGTCTTTCTGGACGGCGAATGCGACGACGAAGGATATATCGTCGCGTCCGATCCCGCGATTTTTTACGTCGAGCAGCTGAAAGAAACGCTCTTCGCGCTCGCCGAAGAAGATGACGAATGGGATTCTTGGCCGTTCGACAAAGAAACAAGGCTCGCGGAAGACCCGGAAATTACGGCGTTTGGGTTTGCGCTCCCTTGGGACGACGAAGACGAGTGAAACAACGTCGCAACCGTTTGACGTCGCGGCGGTTGCGGCGACGCCGAAAGCCGAGCGTTTCGCTTCCGTTGGGCGGCGGAACGCTTGACGTTGCGTAACTCAGGATGTTTAAACGCCCGCCGCGATTGATGTTAGGAGAACACAATGAACGTCGAAAAGCCTTTTTTGCTGGAAAATCTCGACGAGTTTCACTTGGAAATCGTCCGGCGCCCGATCGAAGAAATTTGCAAATTTTACCGAGAGGACGACGAGAACGTTTCCTGGGTCGACGTCGCGTTCGAGGAAAATTGCGCCGAAACCGCCGACGTCGAAGGGGCCGAGCGCGTTCAAGTTAACGTCGACGCCTCGCCCGAAGGGGTTAAGAGCGTTCAATTTAGCGTCGAGGGGACGCCCGAGAAAGACGGCGTCGCGGTTTTCTTGAAAGCGCTCTTGGGAACGCTCGCCAAAATGGGCGCGATAAACCGCGAGGACGACGACAAGGGCGTTTCCTGCGTCGAACTTCCGCCCGAAGCGCTGGCGGAGGCGTTCGAGGAATTGTATCCCGCCGACCCGGGGCAAAAAACGCCGCCGATAAGATACGGTTTCTCGCCGGTTAGCGCGCCCGACGTTTCCGTCTTTTTCGAGCCGCATTTTAGCGGGCTCGCGTTGCGGGCCGGGGGATCGAGAACCGGTAAAACGTCGGTTTTTAGTTTGCGTTACGCGAAGTCGGACGGCTATATTTGCGAATTACGCGAAGATGAAGAATCGTGGCGCGACTCCAAATTATTGCGTTTAGTGCGCGTTATGTACGACGGTCGCAACGTTTTTTGGCAAGAGGGCGAGCCGTATCCGTTCGAGCGCGTCGAGCAATACTCCGACCGTAAAGTTAAACGACGCTTTGCTTTAAACGACGCGCTCGACTATTTGACGCAACTTGGTTTTCCCGTCCGCGACGCGAATTTTCTGAAACCGGCGGGACGGCTATATCGTTGGCAAGACGACCGAGCGATCGCCGGGCAACAACGCTACGAGGCGTCGTTAGCGGCGAAAGAAGCCGAGCGGCGCCGGTTCGCGGCCTCGCCGGAGGGAAAACTCAAAAGCGCTTTGACGAGTCGCGTCGAAAAACTGATCGCGCAAACATTGGAGCCGCTTGGGTTTAAGCAAGACAAAGACGACGCGCAAACTTGGACGCGAAGGGCGGAAATCTTGCGTCATACCTGTTGGTTTAGCGACGTCGACGGCGAGTTGAGCGTCTACTGCGAATGCGGGCCCGTTTCGAGGTTCGCTTGCTGGGCGAACGCTCCGCGCGACGCGGCGACGCAAAGGAAATTGAAGCGTTTTTG
The DNA here is from genome assembly GCA_017937685.1 of Thermoguttaceae bacterium. Classification (GTDB taxonomy): domain Bacteria; phylum Planctomycetota; class Planctomycetia; order Pirellulales; family Thermoguttaceae; genus RUG369. The sequence continues at coordinate 14,509 of JAGBDD010000118.1, forward strand.
GAAGGGCCTGCGCGACGAAGAGGAAGAAGGTTGGGCGGAGCGCGTCGAACGTAAGTCGTGGAACGGCTTGCCGAAAAGCGAAGCGGAAGTCGAGGCGATTTTAACCGACGTCGCAAAATTTTTGCGCGACGAAGCGTCGCCGTTTTTCCGTCGATTTGCGACGGTCGCCGACTTCTTGCGCGAGTACGACGCCGGGCTTATCGACAAAAATTTCTTCGACGTCGACGAGGAATTTTGGCAAGATTTTTACCTCGCGTTAACGCGTTTTCACGTCGGCGCTTACGAAGAGGCCGCGTCGACGTTCGAAGCGGCGGTCGAGCGCGTCGAAAAGAGCCCGAAAGGCGTTAAAAAGGGGATGAAGCTCGCCGTCGAAGCCGCGCGAATCGCCGCCGACTGTATACGAAGCCGCGTCGAGTCGCAGGGGAAATAACCAAGGTAACGTCGCGACGCCAAAAAGGAAAAGAAAAATGGACGACGCCGAATATCGCAAGTTGTACGAACTCGAGTATCTTACGTGCGCCGGGCAGATTCAATCCGCCGCGTTTGACGATCCGAAAATCATCGAGCCGTTGGCGAAAGACGCGGCGCGGATTGGAGCCGATTTATTGACCGGACGCTCTTCCGACGAAGAATATTGTTCGGAATTTTTGCGTTGGCTCGAAAAAGCTCGCGAAGAAGTCGCGAAAATCCCGCCGCAAAAAGTCGCGAAATGGAACGCGATACACGCGGAGCGTCTAAAAGACGATAAAAGTCTCCGCGCTTGGGGCGAGGCGTACCGCGCGTATTCGCCGCTGGAATTTTTTCTCGAGTATGGCGCTTCGAATATGTTGCACGATAAAATATACCGCCAAGCGCCGCGATTAAAAAAATCGCCGGTTTTCGCTCGTATGGTTTCGCAAATTATCGCCGACGAACGCTGGAAGCTCGGGCGGCGTCGTTGTCTCTACGAAATCGCATATAAAATCAGCGTGAAAGTTCCGACGCTAACGATCGATTACGAAAGGTTTACGAACGACGTTTACTACGTCGGCGCGGCGTGTCGTCTCCTCTTGCGTCGAAAAGACGGGCGATTTGTCGACTTGGCGGCGAAGATTCTCGAAAGACAGCCGAAGCATCATTGTTACGTTTATACGCAACGTTACGTCGAGCGTTACAAGACGTCGGAATAACGGCGAAAACGCGGCGCGTCGACGCTAAAAGAGGCGCGGCGCCGTTCCGCGTTCGAGATTTAAGAGGAACGCTTTGCGGTCGACGCCGCCGTCGTAACCGGTTAGTTTGCCGGATCTTCCGACGACGCGATGGCAAGGAACGACAATCGCTAGCGGGTTGCGATTCAGCGCGCCGCCGACCGCTCGCGAACCGTTCGGGGCGCCGATTTTTCGCGCGATTTCTCCGTAAGTCGCGGTTTCGCCGAATTTTATCGCCGACGTCGCGACCCAAACGCGGCGCTGGAACTCGGTTCCGACCGGCGCGAGCGGGAGGTCGAACCGCGTTCGCGTTCCGGCGAAATATTCGGCGAGTTGCGCGGCGGCGCGTCGCAAAATTGGCGGCGTTTCGGGCGGCGCCGCGTCGTCGGCGTTAGGTCGAGCGGCGGCAAACGGTTGCGCTTTGGGGGCGACGGCGTTAAGTCGAGCGGCGGCGAGTTCTTGCTCGAACGGCGTTTCCGGCGAAAAGTTCGGCGAAACGAACGCGACTTCGGCGAGACGACCCGCTTCTTCGCGGAGCAAAAGGGCTCCGAGCGGCGACGGAACGAACAACCCGCTCATCGGCGGAACTCCTTGCGGGAGAAAGAGTTGAAAACGAAAACGCC
>JAGBDD010000119.1 GCA_017937685.1 Thermoguttaceae bacterium
AGCGCCTCCGGGCGTCCCGCCGGGGCCGCCCGCGACCGCTTCGGCTTCCGCGTCGGTCTTTGCTTCTTCGTCGGCTTTAAGCGCGGCGATTTCCGTTTGATATTCCGGATCGTCGGCGAAAATCGACGGCGTTCCAGCTTCCGGGAAAGCGACGTTGTCGCGATAAAGGCGCGCGCCGCTAACGACGGAATCGCCTTCGTCGAGCCCCTTCTTAATAACGACTTGCTTTTCGTTCGAGTCGCCGAGCCAAACTTCTTTGCACCCCCATACGCCTTCGTTGTAAGTAAGGCAGTATTTCTTGGAGTCGTACTCGAGAACGCATTGCACCGGAACCATTAAGGCGTCCTTTTGCTCCTTCGCGATAATGCGAACTTGCGCGGTCAGCCCGGAGCGGAGTTCCGGCAGCTCCTCGTTGATCTTGACCATCGTAACGTAGTCCTTCGCGGACGACATCCAAACGATTTCCGGATAAGGATTGACCTTGACGACTTCGCCGGAAACGACGCGCCCCGGAATCGAGTCGAAGGTAATCTTCGCCGGTTGCCCGACCGCGACGGACGAAATGTTCGCTTCGTTGATCATCGCCTTGACGCGCATTTGCGTTTTGTCCGGAAGACGAATCAAGACTTGACGGTTGCGAACGGTCGCGCCCTCTTTAATCATTTCCGACTCGGACATACGGCGCGAGTCTTGGTTCGCGTAAACGACTTGTCCGTCTTGCGGAGCGCGGATTTTGCAGTTTTCCGACTGTTCCTTGTAACGCTCTTCGCGACGCTTGTTGATCTCGTAAGAGTTGCGGTCGGCCTCGACCTTGGCGCGCGCCGTTTCGATGTCGGACATCAGCGACGTGATTTGTTTTTCGCTCGTATACCGCAAAAGCGTCGACTTTTTCAAGTCGGCGACTTCGAGCGAGTTTTTCGCTTTTTCGACGGCGACTTTGTCGATTTCGTACTGTTGTTCGGTCGAATAGCCGAGCGTAACGAGGCGGCTGGTGTACGCGGCGCTGTCGGCGTTTTGCTTGCGCGTCTGTTCCGCTTCGAAGATGGTGTTTTCGTAATCCATCCAGGTTTGTTTGAACGTGCCCTCGACGTATTCCTCAAGGGAGATTTCGGCCGAACGCAAGGTGTTGCGAGACGAGTTCAACGTCGCGCGGGACGAGTTCGTCGTAACGACCTGCGAGTCGTATTTTTCGTCGATGTCGGACGAGTCGAGTTCGACGAGAAGCTGGCCCTTCTTGACGTCTTGACCTTCCGGAACGAGGTAAATAACCGTCGCGGAACCTTCGACTTGCGAAGCGACGTCGACGTTTTTCGCGCTTTCGGCGCTCCCCTTTCCGTTGACTTCGTGAACAAACGTCCCTTTTTCGACGGTCGCGAAAATGACGTTGACCTTTTTGGTCGCCTGAGCGCGGTTCGACCAATAGGCGTAACCGCCGGCGCCGAGTCCGCCGAGAACCAATAATAGAACGACGACTTTCAACGCGCCGCCGCGCCGTCGAGGCGCGTTCGCGCGAAGGCGTCGTTTTCCCTTGCCTTGCGTTTGCGTTCGCTGGAACATAAGGTTTCCCTAACTTTGAGACGCTAAAAACCGAGTCGAGCCGCCGAGCGTCGGGCGACCGACGTTAATATTATTGCCTTGCTTAATTTTTTATCCGATAATTACCGTTTAACCCGCCAAACTCGCCCGCGCTCGCCGCAGAAATCCGTTCGGTTTTCCTTTTTTCGTTTCCCGAGGACGTCGCGTTCGTTTTTCGCCGTTTTAATTATAATATAAGTTATCGCGTCGAGCCGAACGCGTCAATAACCCCAACAGAATTTTTCGACGATAACTTTCTCAAAAACTTGTTTTTCTTGCGGCGTCCCGTCGACCGGCGCGACCGCGTCGGTCGTTGCAATCGTTGCAAACCGCAAATCGCGAAACTCGCTCGGCTCGATTAAATCGCGCGCCGCCGTTCGACGATAAGGAACGAGAAATCGCGCTTCGCCGAAAACGACTCGCCGTCAAGCGCGAACTTAACGGTTTTAAACTTCCGACCGACGGCGAAAGTTTCGCGAAAAACGCCGAAAAGTCGCAAAATCTCGCCGTTCTTTGCGCGCGACAAAGCGGAAACGCCGATTTTGCCCGTTTTACCGATTTTTCCGCCGCGACGCGCTTTGTTTTGTCCTTAACGTCGCCCCTTTTCAACCGTTATAATCGTTACAGCCGTCGTCAACGACGCCAAGCCTAAAATCGTTCGACTCGTCGCGACCGTCGCGACCGTCGAACGCGGAAAGGAACATTCCGATGTCAACGCGGTTCGCAATCTTCGAGACGCCGAAAAGCGTCCCGTTTTTCCTTCTTCTCGCGGCGTTCGTTTGCGCCGGACTCCTCGCCGACGGCGCCGAAGTTCGCGCTCAAAACGCCGCTCCGGAACTCGCGGAACTCGACCGTTTCGAGTTCCCGTTCGAAAACGTCGACCTAAAACCGGTCGTCGGCGCGGTCGCGATCTCGCCGGACCGTTCGAAAATTTACGTCGGCGGCGACGACCAGCGCGTTTACGCTTGGGACGTTGCGACGAAAGAAGTCGTTCCGGTTTTCGCCAAGCTCGACGATTGGACGCGCGCCCTCGCTTTCTCGCCGACCGCGCCGAACGAAATCGCGACGCTGACGCAAGCCGGTCAACTCCAAATTTGGGACGCGAAAACGCAAAAGCTCCTCCGCCAAACGCGCGAAAAAGTCCTCGGCGCCCGCGACTTCGCCTATTCGCCGAACGGCAAAGTGATCGCCGTTTGCGGGTTCCGTTCCGAAGTTTACGTCTTCAACGCCGACAAGCTCGACCTCTTGACCGTTTGGCGCGCGCCCGGCGAAAGTTCGACTTCGATTCGTTTCTCGCCGGACGGTTCCCTGCTCGCCGTCGGCGGACGCAACGGCGTCGTTCGCGTTTGGACGACGAAAGACGGCAAAGTCGCTCGCGAATTGAAGTCGACCGGAAACCGCCGCGTTCGCGCCGTCGCGTTTAGTCCGGACGGCTCGCAAGTCGCCGCCGCCGGAGACGGTTCCCTCGTCGAAATTTGGAACGTCGCCGACGGTTCGAAGATCGCGGAACTCCCGCTCGGCGAAGGGCGCGTTTTCTCGCTGACCTACTGCGGCCCGACCAAAATCGCGACCGGAGACAGCGTTAACATCGTTCGAATTTGGGACGTCGCCTCGAAAGCCGAAATCGCGCGCGGTCGCGGGCACGTCGGCACCGTCGCCGTCCTCCAATTCGACGCGACCGATTCGACCCTTTTAAGCGGCGGATTCGATACAACCGTCGTTAAATGGAAAATTCCATAAAGTTTTACTATTTTCCGTTATCGAAGCGGGCCGTCGCGGTCGATAAAAGGAATTAAGGGAAAATCCGTTAACGCCTCCCTTATTCTCCTTTTATTCCGCGACGTTTCCGCAACCGGAGCGGTCGGCGCGTCCCGTAAAGTTTGCGCCGTCGACGCGACCGATTGCGTCGGCGGTAAAAAGGGGGAAAATCGGGCGTTTTCCGTCGTTCCGCTCGCCGTCGCGGTCGATAAAACCCTTGGGATAGCGTTCCGCGTCGCTCGGACGCGCCGTTTGTTTCCGTTTCCAAGCGAGAAACGCGAAAACGTCGACGCTTTTTTCCCCTTATATATTAATAATATTGAATAAACGCGAAAAATTTTTCCGCATTCAGCGCACGAAAGGCCGAAAGATGTCGTTCTTCACGCAAAAACGCGCGATCGAAAACGCCTCGTCCAGAAAAGACCGCCGAAATCGCAAACGTTCGCAAAACGCCGACGTTCGACGCGACGCGAACCGCCGCCTTTGCCGCTTCGAAGAGCTGGAAAAACGCGAACTTCTCGCCGCCGACCCGATTTCCGTCGGGGTCGTTTACGCCGAACAAGGCGTCGAGGCGCTCGGCGACAAATTTTACGTCGCTTGGGTCGGCGGAGAAGCCGGGTCGACGACGCTCGACTCGTTGACGATCAACCTCGACAAAAACGGGAACGGTCGACTCGACGACGGCGAAACATTCTTCGACGTTTCGCCCGAAGGCGCGGGCGTTTACAGCGCCGTCCCCTTTGCCGTCGTCGAAGCGACCGAGGGCGTCGGCTATTCTTACGAAGTCGAAGACGGCGGTATGACGTTGACGATTTCGTTTACGAATTTCAAAGCGGGCGACAATTTCGTCTTTACGTTGGACGTCGACGAATATCAAACGACTGTCGACGGCGAGCAAAAGAACGACAACTCGATCGTCGAAGGCGGCGAGTTCGGCGGCTCGGTCGTCAAGGGGATCGCCGGGTCGACCGTTTCGGCGACGTTTAGCTCCGAACATTACCAAACGGAAACTTGGGCCGGTTCCTTCGTCGACGATTACGACGGCGAGTACGAGCGCGCCGCCGCGTTGAGCGACGCTTACGACGCGGAAACCCTTCCCTTCGACCTCGGCGACAATAACGAAGGGATTTGGCGCGCCGGCGTTTACGCGCAAATCGACCTGACGCCGAAACCGGTCGTTATCAGCGGTTACGTCTACGGCGACCGCGACGTCGACTGCAATTACGACGTCGGTCAAGACGATCCGCTCGCGAACGTCGAATTAACGCTCGTCGCGAAAGACGGTCGAACCTGGACGACGACGACCGACGTTAACGGTTATTATGAATTTAACGCCGAAGATATTCTCCCCGGCGAATACGAAATCGTTTCGCAATGCGACGTTAAGTCGCCGGAAGGTCTCTCCTACTTCGACTTCTGCGCGAAGGGGGGCGAATTCGGCGAAAAGGTCGACCCGCTTCGCATCAAAGTCGACGGTATGCAAGGCGGCGACGTCGCGCCGGACAACAATTTCGCGAAGGCGCTGATCGGCACGATCTCCGGGAACGTCTTCGAAGACCGCAACGACGCGGACGGCAAAAACGACGGCGAAACTTGGGACGGCGTCGCCTACCCGGCGAAAGTCGAGCTTTGGCGCGTCGACGTCGACGCCGACGGGAACGTCGTCAAGACGCTGATGGAAACGCAAACGGTCGACGCGGCGGGCGGTTATCGCTTCGTCCTCGACGGTTCTTACGGTCAAAACGGCGAACTCCGCAAGCTCGTCGAAAAGACTTACGAACTGCGCGAAATTTTCGAATCCGCCGATTATTCGGACGGCAAGGATTACGTCGGGACGCTCGGCGGCGTCGTTTCGAACGACGTGTTCGGCGATATTTACGTCGGTTACGGCGAACACGGCTACAACTACGACTTCGGCGAACTGAAACTCGGCTCCATCGCCGGGAACGTCTTCGAAGATCGTAACGACAACGGCGTTTTCGACGCGGGCGAAACCGGTATTTCCGGAACGACCGTCGAACTTTACCAATGGGACGGCGCGAATTACGTCAAAATCGCCGAAACGAAAACCGACGAAAACGGCGCGTACCGCTTCGACGACCTCGATATTGAAAAAGAATACGCCGTCAAGGAAGTCCAACCGGGCGACTATTCGGACGGCAAAGACGCGGTCGGTTCGCTCGGCGGCGCCCTCGCGGACGATTACGTTTCGAAAATCGAAATCGGTTGGGATCAACACGGCGAAAATTACGACTTCGGCGAGCTGAAACTCGGCTCGATCGCCGGGAACGTCTTCGAAGACCGCAACGACAACGGCGTTTTCGACGCAAACGAAACCGGTATTTCCGGCGTTGTCGTCGAGCTTTACCAATGGGACGGCGCCGATTACGTCAAAGTCGCCGAAACGCAAACGGCGGAAGACGGTTCCTACGTCTTCGAGAACCTCGATATTAACCGCCAATACGCCGTCAAGGAAAAGCAGCCGGAAGCGTATTCGGACGGCAAAGACGCGGTCGGCTCGCTCGGCGGGAACCTCGCCGCGAACGATTATATCGATTCTATCGACGTTCAATGGGATCAACACGGCGAAAAATACGACTTCGGCGAGCTGAAACTCGGCTCCGTCAGCGGATACGTTTACCACGATAAAAACGACGACGGCGTCCGCGACGAAGGCGAACCCGCGATTCCGGGCGTTACGGTCGAGCTTTACCGCCTCGACGGCGAAAATTACGTCAAAATCGCCGAAACGAAGACCGACGAAAACGGTTTTTACAAGTTCGACTCGCTCGATATCGAGCGAACCTACGCGGTTAAGGAGATTCAACCGGACGCTTGGGACGACGGCAAAGACGCGGTCGGTTCCCTCGGCGGCGTCGCTACAAACGACAAAATCGACAATATCGACGTTTATTGGGACGCGCAAGGCGTCGAATACAACTTCGGCGAACTCCTCCCGCCCGGCTCGCTCAGCGGGTACGTTTACGAGGACGACAACAACGACGGTTTGCGCGGCGAAAACGAAGCGCCGATTAAGGACGTCGTTATCAGCCTTTACGTCGTCGAAGCGGACGGAACGGCGACGCTCGTCGCGACGCAAAAGACCGACGAAAACGGTTATTACGAGTTTAACAACTTGGCGCCGGAACGAACTTACGTCGTTCGCGAAACGCAACCGGACGCTTACTTCGACGGCAAAGAAACGGTCGGAACGATCTTCGGCGCGACGGTCGGCGTCTCCTCGACGAACGACGAAATCGCCGAAATCGAGCTTCCGCGTCGCGGCGTCGGCGTCGAGTACAACTTCGGCGAACTCCGTCCGGCGTCGATTTCCGGGCACGTTTACGAAGACAAAAACGACGACGGCGTTTTCGACTCCGGCGAAGTCGGAATCAAAGGCGCGACGCTGACCCTTTGGATTCTCGACAAGGAAACCGGCGAATACGTCGCGACCGGGCGAACCGTCCAAACGAACGCCGACGGCGCCTACCTCTTCGACGGTCTCGAACCGAACCGAATTTACCGCGTCGTCGAAACGCAACCGTCCGGTTACAACGACGGCAAAGACGCGGTCGGCTCGCTCGGCGGCGAAATGAAGAACGACGATTTGTTCGCGATTTCCGTCAAACCGGGGGACGCGGGCGTCGACTACGACTTCGGCGAACTCCCGATTCCGGAACCGGAAAAACCGGAGCCGCCGCAAAACCCCGAAACGCCGCCTCGCGACACGATCCCGGACGCGGGCTCGAACTCCCTCCCGGTTTCGGTTCCGTCGAACTACTGGGGAGCGGCGCCGACCCACTTCCCGTATACCTTCAACCAGCCGTACATCCCCGGCGCGACGACGACGCTCTTCGGCGGCGGCGGTCTCCCGGCGGCGCAGTCTTGGCGACTTAGCGTCCTGAACGGCGGTTCGCCCCGTTCGATCGACGCGTTGACGACGACCTTCGGCTTCCGCGGCGATTACAACAACGGCGGCGGTTCCTATAAATACGTCGACGTCTCTTGGTCGCTCGAAGACGGTTTCAACGGCGGCGAGTGGTTGATTCGCGGCGCGAACGGCGAAATTTTCGCCAATTACAAGTTCGGCGCCGAAGACGCGAAACCGATCGTCGGCGACTGGAACGGCGACGGCGTCGACCGCGTTGGGATTTACGTCGACGGGCGTTGGTTCCTCGACCGCAACGGCGACGGCGTTTTCGACGCCGAAGACCTTTGGGCCGAACTCGGTTCCTCGAGCGACCAACCGGTCTCCGGCGACTGGGACGGCGACGGCAAGGCCGACATTGGGATCTTCGGCCCGCAATGGGCGACCGACCCGCAGGCGATCGCGGTCGAACCCGGGCTTCCGACCGACCACAACCGAACGATTTCGGTCGAACGCGGCAAGAACGTCCCGCCGAGCGAAGAACTTTTCAGCCGAAGCGAATTGAATCTCCGCGCGACGAAACATCGCGACGGCGGTCAAGTGCGCGTCGACCTCATCGACCACGTCTTCCAATACGGAAACGACGGCGATATCGCGTTGACCGGCGACTGGACGGGCGACGGCGTCGCGAAGATCGGCGTTTACCGCAACGGCGACTGGTATTTCGATATCAACGGCGACGATCGCTGGAACGACGGAGTCGACGTTCGCCTCGAACGAATGGGCGGCGCCGGATACGTTCCGGTCGTCGGCGACTTCGACGGCGACGGCGTCGACTCGATCGGACTCTTCCACAACGGCGATTGGTTGATCGACTCCGACGGCGACCGTCGTTGGGATACGTCGATTCGTTTCGGTCAAGAAGGCGATATTCCGGTCGTCGGCGACTTCAACGGCGACGGCGTCGACGAATACGCCGTTTACCGTCCGGGCGCGACCTCGACCGAAGACGCCGGCCCCCGCGTCGCCGAAAATCCGGTCGAAAGCTCCGTCGATTCGCAAGTCGCGGAGTCGGCCGAAGGCGCCGCGCTCCAACGTTAATCGTTTTTCCGCGACGAACGCCTGTCTCTCGGCGGCGTTCGTCGCCTTCCTTTTCGCCGCTCCGTTTGCCCCTATTTCCGCAACAAACGGAGCGTTTTCTACTTCTTGCCTATTTTGCCGCGTCGAAGCGTCCGGTTTTATCGCTCTTTCTCCCTTCTTTTCCGAAAAAACGCGCTTCTTTTTGACGCGCGCCCGCCGACAAATCGCGTTGTTTCGAGTATAATATAAAAGGAGAGCGTTTCGGCCCGTCGCGACGCGCCGCTCAGCCGCTCCGTTTTTCAAATTCCGCTCGTTAATCGACCGTTTTTGCCAAGGAGACCCGCCGATGATTCGTTTTGGAGCGATCGCCGACGTTCAATACGCCGACCGAGACGACGCGATCGGGCGCTCGTACCGCGCTTCGATCGGCAAATTTTTAGAAGCCGCCGGAACGTTCGCCGCCGAAAAGGTTCCGTTCGTCCTGCAACTCGGCGACGCGACCGACGGCGGCCTGAAGAATTATCTCGCCGTTCAAGAGATGTTCGCCGTTTCGGAAAAAGCGGGCCTCGTTTGGCGGCACGTCCTCGGCAACCACGACTGGGGCGTCCCGGACGAACGCAAAAAGTCCGTTCCCGCCGATTTTAACGCCGGGGATAACGGTTATTACGATTTTACCGTCGTCGATCCGGACGACGCGACGAACCGTTGGCGTTTCGTCGTCCTCAACGGGAACGAAATCAGCGAATACGCCGCCTCGACCGACGCGGAGCGCGCCGAAGCGAAGCGTCTCCGCGAAGCGATCCGCCTCCCGAACGGCTCGGCCCCGGCGTCTTGGAACGGCGCCGTTTCGGAGGCGCGGCTCCGTTGGCTCGACGAACGCCTCGCCGAAGCCGAACAGAACGGCGAAAAAGCGATCGTTTGTTCGCACTTCCCGCTTTACGCGCAAACCCGTTCGCTTGAAAAACGCGGAATCGCGGCGAAACTCCCGAATCTTGATATTTACTTTACGGCGCTCGGGGTTTCGACTTGGAACGGCCCGGCGATTTTGGAGATTCTCGACCGTTATTCTTGCGTTAAAGCGTTTTTCGCCGGGCACTTGCACGAGGGCGGATACGGCGTCCGCAAGAACGTCGCGCACGTTACGTTCCGCGGCGTCGTCGAAGCGCGACCGAACGCTTTTTCGTTCGTCGAACTCCATTCCGACCGAATTATCGTCGACGGACGCGGCGACCAGCCGTCCTACGAGCATCGTTTCGACGTTTAATCCGTCCTTTCGCCCGTCCGACTTTTAGCGATTTTAACAATTTTAACGTTGAAATCGGCGACGGGCGCGACGTTTTTGCGTTTGACGCCGCCCGATTTATCCTTTTTTAACGATTTTAACGCCGTTTTTCAATTTTCACCCGTTAAATGTCCCCGCCTCGTCGTCAACTGAAACCGCGCGTCGCGGCGTTGCAACCGTCGCAACGCTCTTGGCTCCGCTCGTTCCTTGAATACGTCGCCAACGAACGTCAGTTGTCGCCGAACACCTGCTTCGCGTACCGTTCCGACTTGATCGCGTTTTACCGTTGGCTCGGCGACCGTTCGATCCCGGCGCTTTCGGTTCAAGACCTCGCCGATTACGCCGCCGCGTCGCGCGCCGAAAACTTGACTCCGGCGTCGTTGGCGCGGCGGCTGACGTCGCTCCGCGTCTTTTTCCGTTACCTGCAAACGGAGGGCGTTCTTCGGCGCAACGCGGCGGCGCTTCTCGGAACGCAAAAAAATTGGGATCGCGTCCCGCCGACGCTAACGCCGGGGCAAGTCGAGCGTTTGCTCGTCGAGCCGCGCCCGGAAACGGACGCTCTTTGGGTTCGCGACCGAGCGATCTTAGAATTCTGTTACGCGACCGGCTGCCGCGCGTCGGAGGTTGTTAACTTGCGTCTCGACGACGTTTGGCTCGACCGTCGCGCTTGCCGTTGTTTCGGAAAAGGGTCGAAAGAGCGAATCGTTCCGCTCGGCGACGGCGCGATTTCCGCTTTCCTCGCTTGGACGGCGGGGCCGCGTTCGGAGCTTCTTCTCGCCGCCGCGCGTCGAGCCGACCGCGAAAAACGCCGCCGCGAAAAAGCCGCCCAACTTCCGCCGACGCCGCCGAATGAAGCGGACGCCGAGTTCCGTTTCGACGCGCAAACGCTCGCCGTCGCGTCCGATTTTAACGCCCGCTTTTCTTCCGCCGCCGAACCGCTCGAAACCGCCGAGTCGTCGCCGCGTCGGAGCGGTCGCCGTCGGCGTCGGGACGTTCGCCCGCTCGAATCGCCGTTCGCTTTCGTTTCGCGCGGCGGGCGGCGAATGCGTCGGGAAGCGCTTTGGGAACTCGTCAAAAAATACGCGCTCCGCGTCGGAGCGCCGCCGACGATCAGCCCGCACGCGTTGCGACACAGCTTCGCGACGCACCTTCTTCAAGGCGGCGCCGACTTGCGCCAAGTTCAAGAAATGCTCGGACACGAGAGCATCGCGACGACGCAAATTTACACGCGGGTCGATATGTCGCGCCTCCGCGAAACGCACCGCCGCTGTCATCCGCGTTCTTGACGCTCCGACGCCGAAATCCGCGTTTCCCCAATTCGGCCGTTCTTTTGAAGTTCGCGGCGCGCCATTCTTCGCGGTTCCCAACTTCGCGACGTTCCGACGTTCGCGTTATGACGCTTGCAAACCAACTTAACCGTTAAAATCGGCAAAATCGCGCATTGTTCGCTGTTATCCGCGTTCTCGAAACCCGCGTCGTTTTCTCGTTCGCGTTCCCAAACTCGCGCCGTTATCCCCATTTTGCCGTTTAAATCCCCGTTTAACCGCTAAAATCGGCAAGTTTTCTCACTTTTTCCCGCATTTTCCGCGTCAAGAAACGAAAAACGCCGTCGACGCGAATCGACGGCGTTTCAAGAATCGTTTTTAGACGTCCGAAATCATTCGGCCGGGGTTTCGGCAACCGGAGCTTCTTCCGTCGCCGGAGTCGCTTCAGCCGGAGCTTCTTCCGCCGCCGGAGCCGCTTCAGCCGGAGCTTCTTCCGCCGCCGGGGCCGCTTCAGCC
>JAGBDD010000014.1 GCA_017937685.1 Thermoguttaceae bacterium
CTCGAACTTGCTTATTTGCAGCGAATCTTCGTCCTCGATAATATATTGGACGAGGCGGTAGCGGTCGCCGTTCCAAGTCCAAATTTGGAACGCCGTTCGGCGGCCCTTGGCGGTTTGGTAAATATAGGGCGGCGAATACGACGGTTTGGTCGCGAGGAGCGCGTCGTAATCGCGAATACTTGCGACAAAGAGACCGCCGGGCGCGATTCGGTCGACGATACTTGCGACGGCGGCGCTTAAATCGTTTTCCGAAAGCATATGCGGCGCCGCGTTGTCCAGCGCGACGACAATATCGAACCGTTCGGCGAAAACGTCCGACAAAGCGCGAAAGTCGGCGCGTTCGAAGCGAACGTTTACGTTGTTTTCGGCGGCTCGTTTCTTGGCTTCCGCGAGCGCGCCGGGGCTGAGATCGGAGCCGGTCGCGTCGTAACCGAGCGCGGCAAGACCGATAATTTGCGTTCCGATACCGCAAGCGCAGTCGAGAATCCGCGCTCGACGGTTGAATCCGGCGTCCGAAAAAAGACGGTCGAGAAGCGCCGCTTGCTCTCGCGTCGTCGCTTGCCAATCGAGAAAGAGTTTGTCGTATCGAGGCGCCAAGGCGTCGTAAAAAGTTTGCGTAATACTCATTTGGGCTTTAACGTTGTCGTCGTTCGGGTTAACGCTTGTCGGGGCCGGCGGCTTGGTTAATCGGCGACGCCGGTCGCCGAGATCGACTCGACTTCGAGCCGGTTCGTGTCGAGGTGGAAGAGCGCGCGAGCAAATTCGCCGAGCGTTTCGCGCGGCGCGCCGGAGTACGCTTGGCGGTAAAGCGCGGCTTTGTTCGAACCGTCGCCGGAGAGAATCGCGAGATTTTTCGCGGCGACGTACTTCAAGCCGTCGCAACGACCGAAAACGTCGTCGCGGCGGAAAACGACGTTGCGGCGCAAGTCGATTTCGAACGAATTGTTCGGGGCGGCGGACGCGTTCGGCGAGTCGGACGTCGGGGCGTCGGCGACGAAAACGACGCGCGCCTCGTCGCCGGCGATTCGAACCGCGTCTTTCGGTTGCGTCGCCGGAACGTCGACGTCGAGTTCGAAGAGCGGACGAGGGGACGCGCAAGCGACGGCGCGAACGCCGCCGACCGCGACGATTTCTTGGCGCGCGACGTCGCCCGAGATTTCGTCTTGGAATTTAAGGCAAACGGTCGTCCAGTTTTCCGCCGAAGCGGGAGCGTTCGACGCGTTCGACGCGGCGTCGCGGACGAGTCCGGGAACGTCGAATCGTTCGGCGGCGCCGCGGAAGGTCGCGCGAACGGTTCCGCCTCCGGTCGCGACGAATCGTTCGGCGGCGCGGTCGTACCGCAAATTTTGGAGGAACGCTTGGTAGAACGCGGAGTCGTCCGGCGCGTCGGGCGCGGCGCCGCCGAACGTCGTCGCGTCGATTTTGACCGGGCGGTCGAGATCGCCGAGAAATTCGATCGTCGCGACGTCGAGATTTTCGGTCGCCTTCGAGTCGAGGTTGAAAATCAAAATCGGCCTCGTTAACGTAAAGCGCGCTTCGCGACAACTTAGCGTTTGCGTTCGTTGCGAAATAAGAACGTCGTATTTTTCGGAGCCGCGAAAGGCGAGCGTTTCGCCGTCGAACGCCATCGCTTCGGTCCATTCGATTTCGACCGGTTCATCGGTGAAAAGACCGGCGATTTGCGGCGATTTCGCCGTTTTCGCGACGGCGTCGGCGGGGGGACGAACGGCCAATTTGCCGGGCCCGACGACTTGGAAGGCGTTCGCGGCGCGGTCGACGACGACGTTGTAACCGCTGAGCGCGAGTTCGCGCATTTGGAAGGTTGCGGAAGTCGTCGCGTCGCCGACGAGCAGAACGCGCGCTTCGGCGGTTCCGGGCGCGACGAGTTCCGCTTCCTTGGCGGCGACGCGCATTTGCGGCGTTCCGTCGAACGCGTTTTCGGCGAGCGTAACGCCGCCGCGCAACGTCGCTCGGTCGATTTCGACGGCGGCGACGCGCTTTTTTTCGGGATCGTTCAGGAGAACGCACCAAAGGTCGAGATTGCGCGCTCTCATTTGGAAGGTCGAGCCGTCGGCGTCGCCGAGCGTCGATTTTCCGGAGAAGAAGTTTTGAACGGAATCGTCGGAAGACTCGGCGTTTTCGGCGGTTAAGTCGTTGGACGCGACCTGCGCCGCGGAAGCGGTCGCGAACCGAACGACGACGGCGTCGGAAATCCGCGCGTCGCCGCGTTCCGCTTGGAAAACGACGTCGTCGCGAAACGACGCGGCGACCGGAACGACGTTCGTTAGGAAGCGAGCGTTCGACGGAGCGTTTTGCGCGTCGGCGGGCGGCGCGACGTTTTGCGCCCAAAAATCGGCTTCGCGAGCGGAGAAGGTTCCGACGCCGTCTAAGTAAAAGGCGACCGCGCCTTGCGTCGACAACTTGTATTGTTCCGGTTGAGTCGGTTCCGGCGCGACGCGCAATCCGTTTTGCCAGTCGGCTTGGATTCGGCGTTCGATCCCGTCGCCGTCGCGCAGGTAAGCGTCGAGTTTGCCGGTTCCGCTCGCGAGAATCGTTTGCGGTTTGTTGTTTTGGTCGAGTTGAATTTGAACGGCGTTCGCGGAGAAGTCGACGCGAGCGTCGGTTTGCGCGCGGAGCCGAGCCGATTCGCCGTTTTCTTCGTTGGAGAAGAGTTTAAGGACGCGGCGGCGGACGTCGTATTGAATTTCGTCGGACGAGATTTCGATTCGGTCGTCGTCGACGCGAACGAGCGTCGGCTCGTCTTGCGAGCGTTGCGCGCGAACGATCGACGGAACGAGGCGGGCGAGAGAGCCGGTCGGCGCGGCGCGTCCGGTAATTTCGGGGGAGTCGGGACGCTCCGCCGCTAATTTTTCCAATTCCGGGTCTTGGAAGTAAAGGTAAAGGGAGCCGCAAAGGAGGTGTTCCGCTTTCGCGCCGTCGCGGTAGGAAACGACTTCGACCGAATCGTTGAAGCGAACGCACCAGCAGCCGAAGATTTCCGGGTGCGGCGCGAAGTAGACGCCTTTTTTGCAACGAACGTCGAGATAAGACGCGGCGTCGCTCGATCGCGAGGGCGTCGCGTCGGCGAACGACTCGTCGAAATAAAAGCGCGCGTAACCGTCGAGTTCGGTCAACTCGATTTGTTCGATGGAGAATCCGCAACCGAGATTGCCCTCTTGGCGCAACGCGTCGAGGCGAGCTTGGAACGACGCGTCGGGGGCGGCGTCGGACTTCGAGGGCTCCGCTTCGTCGCGACCGTCGAAGTTGAGCGGAACGGCGAGGTCGATCGTCAGCCCGCGTCCGGAGCCGTTGTTGCGTCCAAAGTTGAACGAAAATTCGAAATTGGTGCGGATTTGTTTTTCCGTGAACACGAGGTCGCGCGTTTGGAAGCGGACGTCGTCCTCGGCGGTCGGCGACTTCATATCGGAGCGCAAAACGACGGCGCCTTTCATTTCGCCGGAATGGAAGGAGGAGAAATCGAATTTAATATTGCGGAGGTCGTTGAAGTCGGCCAGCGGTTTGGTAAACTCCAAAACGACGCGGTCGGTCGACTCGAAAACGAGGGCTTGACGGCAGCGTTCCGCGTCGGAAAGGTCGCGTCCGGTCGCGAGGAAAACGATCGTGCAAGCGTCGAGCGTTAGTTGCGTGCGATCCGGCGAAATAATCGGTTCGTTTTGGAAGAGGAAAACGGCGGAACGGTTCGACGGAACGACGACGTTCGGCGAGAGGCGGCGCCAATCGTTCGGGTCGGGAAAAAGTTGCGAAAGTTCCGGAAAAATGCGGTCGAGCGCGGCGACGGGGCGGGAGGCGTCGGCGTCGCGCGGAACGATCGGTTGGAGGGGCGAGGGAATCGGAGGCGCGATCGAGAAGAAACGGGAATAAAAAAAGGTCGCGACGGCGACGAACGCAAACGCGGCGAGCGGAAGGAAAAGGCGACGAGACGACGGCATAACGGCTCCTAAATAACGACGACGTTCGACGACAAAGGGGCGCCGCGCGTCGACGCTCGCGGCGGACGATTATTTTAGCGTCGAGCGCGAAAAAAAACAAGAGCGAAATTGGAAAAAACGTCGTTTAAGTCAAGAAAACGAACGAAATAACGTTAAGAAAAAAAGGGGCGAAATAAGAAAAGAGAAACGTAAAATAAGAAAAAAGAAGGCGACGGAAGATTATTCGTCGGCGTCGCGCCGGCGCAAGCGATTGGTCAAAACGGCGAAACTCGCGGAAAGTTTGACTTCTTCGTAAACGACGTCGTTCGGCAGATCGAGGCGAACCGGCGCGTAATTCCAAATGGCGCGGACGCCGATTCCGACGAGTTTGTCGGCGACCGGTTGCGCGGCGCGGGCCGGAACGGTAACGATGCCCATTTCGACGATTCGACCTTCTTCGCGAAGCCGGGCCGCGGTCGACGCGATTTGGTCGAGCGGACGAACGACGCGACCGTTGATTTCTTGCCCGAAAAGAGCCGGGTTCGCGTCGAACGCCGCGGCGACGTCGAGTCCGTGTTCGACGAAGCCTTCGTAGTTGAGAAGGGCGCGCCCGAGGTTCCCGACGCCGACTAAAAAGGCGGTCGTTTTGACGTCCCAACCGAGAAAACTTTCGATCGCCTCGATCAGTTCGTCGACGCGATAACCGACCTTCGGGCGCCCGGAAACGCCGGTGATGGCGAGGTCTTTGCGCACTTGAACGCTGCGTTGTCCAAATTCCTCGGCGATGCGCGTGCAAGAAACGACGTCGTCGCCGCGTCGACGCGCTTCTTTTAAGAAGCGGAGGTAGACCGGGAGGCGTTGAACGCTGGGCGTCGGGAGGTTGCGAACGCGGGAAGACGCTTTCATAGGCGCGCGGGGGCAAGGGAAAGGGGCGAAAAGCCGCGAAACGTTCGGAACGACGCGGGGCGTCGTCGAACGGTTGTACGTTTCAACGAATTATAACCGTTTTCGGGGCGTTTTCAACGGGGGGGAGCGAGGAGCGCGGCGCAAAACAAGCGGTTAATCGAAGGAAACGCGTTTTTTAGAGCGTCGGAATGTCGTCGCGGCGAAAAATTTTAAAAAATTTGAAGAAAAAAGCGCGGCGGCGAGAAAAGGCCCTTGCGCTTGCCGCTTTTTAAGGTAAAATAACGTTGTGAGTCGAGCGGGGAACTGAACGCGCCTCTTTATTTTGCTCGACTTGCGCGGCCATAGTGTAGCGGTAACACGACAGCTTCCCAAGCTGTAATTGTGGGTTCGACTCCCATTGGCCGCTTTTTTTATTTCTTGGCGTTTTCGAGGCGTCGTTCGGCGTCGTTTTTTGTTTCTTGACGTTTTTCGCCGCGTCGTTCGTCGCCGTTTTTTTGTTTCTTGACGTTTTTCGCCGCGTCGTTCGTCGCCGTTTTTTGTTTCTTGACGTTTTCGAGGCGTCGTTCGGCGTCGTTTTTTGTTTCTTGACGTTTTCGAGGCGTCGTTCGGCGTCGTTTTTTTGTTTCTTGGCGTTTTTGAAGCGGCGTTCGGCGTCGTTTTGGGGTTTCTTGACGGCGTTCGAGGGGGAGAAATAAAAAGTCGCCGCGTTCGGACGTAAAATAACGGCGACGCGGCGACGGCGGTAAGCGTAAGGCAAAGCGGGCGCGGTTAACGAATCGAAACAACCAAATCGCCGAGTCGGGCGCCGACTTCGTCCGCGATGAAGCGGCATTTCGCTTTGAAAAGGAACGCGATTTTCTTCGGGTGAAGCGGGCCCGGGTCGGGGGAGAGCGTTTCCCAGTTGGCGAGCCCCTTGGCGATCACCAAGTCGGCGCCGACAAACGCGTCGTTAAACTCTTGCGAAGTAATGTCGAAAAGAACGCCGAGCCCGTCGGAGCCGTTGTCGATCGTCGGAACGAGCGCGGAGAGGCCGATTTCGTCCGCGTCTTCTTTGAGCGCGTCGTTCAGAATCGGAGCGCCGCGGAGCGCGACGGTTACCTTTTTGCCCCAATCTTCCGAGATTAACGTTTCGATAAAAAGACGGTCGAAAACGACTTCGCCGGCGTTGTCGGTCAAGTAAAGAATCGAGTCGGCGGCGCGGATCGCGTTTTCGAGTTCGGCAACGGAGCCGACGAGCGTTTGGTCGAGTCCGGCTTTGATCGCGGCGTCGATCGTTTCGTCGTCGAGTTCGCCGAAGAAAATATCGATCGAGTTGCCGGCGATCGCGAGGCGAACGAGCGTTTCGAACGGCGTCGACGATTCCGCGACCCAACGTCGAAGGCGAGGAAGTTGAGCGAGCGAAAGGCGGTTGAAGTGTTTTTTCTCGGCGTAATACGGGTCGGCGACGCCGGTGATTTCGCGCATAGAGCGGTGAACCAACGTGGCGAGGCGCGGCGCCGGAGCTTCCAAGCCTTCTTCGAGGAAAATTTTGAACGCGGATTCGAGAACTTGACGTTGCAAATCGGGATCGGGCGTCGCGAGACGAGCCGTTTCCAGCGTTTGGCGCGTCAAACAAAAAACGCAGTCGAGAGGCGTGCGCATCGAAAGCCTTTCTATAGAAAAAGGGCGAGAGGACGAAAACGGAAGGATGAAAAAAACGACGGAACGAAACGGAGGCGCGAACCGTCGATAAAAAAACGACGATTCGGTTAAGAATCGTCGCTTTTGCGTTAAGCGTTCGACGCGAAACGAACGACGGGGTTAATTTCGCGTCGGAACGGCGTGTTCGACGGCCTTAGCGCAGGCAGGAGAACAACGGTTTGACGCACGGTTCGCAGGTCGGCGCGCACGGTTGGCACGGGTCGCACGGAGCGCAGGTCGCGGCCGGAACGCACGGTTTGCAAACGTTGATTTGAACCGGAACTTGGTAGGTGCAGACGCGCGGGACGCAACGGGTAACCGTGTACGGGACTTTCGTCGCGACGAGCTTGCAGCAGGTAACTTCGCGTTGGAATTGAACCGGTTTCATCACCGTCGTTTTGACGCAACGGGTGCGAACTTCCGGAACCATCTTGCAAACTTTGTAGTTCACGGTGCGATAAACCGTTTCCGGGACGACCTTGCAAACTTTGTAGTTCACAGTGCGGACGCGTTGTTCCGGAACCATCTTGCAGACGGTGTAGTTGCAAACTTTCGTT
Source organism: Thermoguttaceae bacterium (assembly GCA_017937685.1). GTDB lineage: Bacteria > Planctomycetota > Planctomycetia > Pirellulales > Thermoguttaceae > RUG369. The sequence goes on from JAGBDD010000014.1 coordinate 7,073, forward strand.
TCCGGAACCATTTTGCAAACTTTGTAGTTCACGGTGCGAACGCAGGTTTGCGGAACCATCTTGCAGACGGTGTAATTGCAAACGCGGGTTTCCGGAACCATTTTGCAAACTTTATAGGAAACGGTGCGGACGCATTGTTGCGGAACCATACGGACGCATTGGACTTCCTTCATCACGGTTTGCGGAACCCAAACTTTGCGTTCGCAGGTCGTCGGCGGGCATTGCACCTTGCAGACTTTGTATTTGATCGGACGGCACGGATCGCACGGATCGCAGCACGCGACGCGGCGAAGGATCGTTTTGCCCGGAACCGTAACGCATTCGGTCTTCCAGCAGCCGCTTTGAACCGGAACTTGTTTCGTATAGGTTTGCGGAACGCAGACGGTGTACGGAACTTGTTTTTGGCATTCGACCCAAGTCGGACGGCAGACGGTGTATTGGCGTTGACGTTGCTCGTAAACCGGCTTGCAGACGGTGTAAGGAACTTGCTTTTGACGCGTTTCCCAAACCGGCTTGCAGACGGTGTATTGGCGTTGGCGTTGTTCGTAAACCGGCTTGCAGACGGTGTAAGGGATTTGCTTTTGGCAGGTTTCCCAAACCGGCTTGCAGACGGTGTATTGGCGTTGGCGTTGTTCGTAAACCGGCTTGCAGACAGTGTACGGAACTTGTTTTTGACGCGTTTCCC
>JAGBDD010000120.1 GCA_017937685.1 Thermoguttaceae bacterium
CTTCGTCGCCGGGCCCGAACTCGCCGCAATAATACGGCCCTTCCCGCTTCCAATAACAGCAACGTTGACCGAGTCCGAACATAACGATCGGCTGTTTTCGCGGTTTTGCGCTCATTCCGGGCACTCCGCGTTAAGTAGAATCCAGTTACCGCTCGTTATTTGCGCGACGAGAATTTTCGTTCCGGCGGCGAGCGAATCGCGATACCGAGAAAGGGGCGACCGCGCCGTTATTTCGACGTATTCCGCAAGGTCGGCGTCGTAATATTCGGCGACGATCGGAGCGGAACGCGCCTCGTTCTGCGTCCAAGCGGCGGCGACCGTCGCCATTCGAATCGGAACGTTTGAAGCCGGTTCCGAGCTTCCGGCGACTTTCGCCAACGCGCAAACGGCGACGCGCTCGGCGCTTAGTTTCGACTTGGCAAGGATGCGAAACGGGCCGCTCTCCGCCGCGACGAACGTCGCCGACGCGTATTCGTAATCGTCGCCGCCGTCCGGAAACGTTACTCGCGCCGCCGAAAGCCCGTCGAGTTTGACGCGTCCGAGTCCGTCGGCGCGAATCGGCTCCAAGGTCGAGCCGACCGTTTCCGGCGCGTCGTCCGACGAAGCGGCGACGGCTCGAAGCGTCAACTTGTTGTTCAAGAGCCGCAAGAGCGTCGCGTCGAACGTCAGGTTTTGCGCGAAACCGCTTATTTTAACGGGCGTTCCGGAACGGAGAAGCGCGCCGGTCGCGTTGCGAACGACCGCTTCGCTCGAAACGCCGCCGACAAAGCGACCGGCGCGAGAGCCGCCCAATTCCCCGCCCTTGCACGCCGCGACGATTTCCTGCAACTCGCGCCGCGATAAATCTTTAGCCATCGACGTTCTCCTTTCAGTTCGGAACTGGAATACAAAGCGCCGCGAAGTCCAAAAGCGGATAGACGCGCTCGACGTTGATTTGACGAACAAACGTTTCCTTTTCGCCGGTCTCGTCGTTTTCTCGTTCGAGCGTCGCGCGCCAAGCGTAATCCCAACCGCGCTTTTCGATCAAATTCTCGCCAAACGGAATCGTCGTATTCGGCGACGCTTCGAAAGAATACGTCGCCCGCCAATACCAGTCGCGCCGCCCGGTCAACGGGTTTTCAAACCGCGTCGACTTCGCCTTGACGCCGAGAAAAAGAAGCTCGCCCGGCGCGTAACCGTCGAACCAATCGGCGTTAATCGAGCCGGTAAGCCGCGCGAGCATAATTCGCATATCGCGGTTAAGCCATTCTTTCGGAAGCGATTGCGTTATCGTCGTTTGCGCGTGCGGAACGAAAACGTCGCATCCGTCGAAACCGCCGCTTCGGTTCGCGTTGACGCCGCATTCGAAGTCGAGCGCTTCGAATGCGGCGTCGCGGAAACCGTTTCGAGCGAATGCGTTAAGCGGGCCGTCTTTTTCCGGTCGTCGTAATCGCATTCTTCGACGACCGTTTGCGGTTTTGCGAAAGTCGCTTCGAAAGCGAACCCTTTGACTTCGTTCGCGGTTTGCCGAACGAGCCCGCGCGCCGTCTCGACGTCGAACGACGCGTAGTTCGTCGTTTCCGCGTCGACGAGGTCGCGAGCGTCGGCGAGTTTGTCTTCCGCCGTCTTGATTCGCGTCGCGTCTTTCGACAGCTTGGCGGCGCGAAGCTCCTTTTCCGCGTCCGCGACGCCTCGGTCGGCGGCGTAAGCGCGGTCGAGTTGCGCTTGCGCTTTCGTCTCGACGGTCAACTTCTTTTGCGCGATTTCTCTCGCCCGCTTGGCTCGCGTCGCGGCGTTGGACGAACCGGTCAAGGCGTTCAGGACGCCGACGTATCCTTGCCCGACCGTCCGAAGCGCCGAAAAGGTCGACGACGCCATTTTCGCGCCTTGCCCCAAAGCCAACATCGAACCGCCCGCGACCGTCGCGACCGCCGCCGCTTTCACAATCCAAACGACCGTTTCTTTGTTCTCGGCGATCCAAGCGCTCGTCGTTCCGGCGACGCGTTGAATCTCGTCGGCAAGCTCTTTCAGCGTCGGCGTTAGCGCGTCGCCGAGCGCGTGTTTCACCCCCTCGAGCGCGGATTCCGTCAAACGAAACGCCCCGCCGATTCCGGTATCCATCGCCGCCGCCGTTTCCGCCGCCGTTCCTTGCGAATTGTCGATCGCGTCGTACATTCCGGTAAAATTCGCCGAAGTCAGCTTCACGCCGCCGCTCAAGCCGACGTCGAAAACAAGTCTTTGTACGTCGCGAGCTTTTCCGCGTTCGGCATTGAAGCGGTCGCGGCGCCGAGTTCGCGCAACACGTCCGCCATATTGCGAAGCGAACCGTCGTCGGCGTCGACGACGTCGATTCCGAGTTCCTTGTAGCGCTTTTGAACGTCGGGGTCGGTCATCTTCAACTGGATGTTTTTGAACGCGGTTCCCGCCAAGGAACCTTTAATCCCGAAGTTCGCGAGCGTTCCGACGATTTTCGCCGCGTCTTCGATCGACGTTCCGGCGTCTTTCGCGATAGGCGCGACGAACTTGAACGCTTCGCCCCAATCTTCGAGCGTTTGCGACAAGTTGTTCGCCGTCGCGGTCAAGACGTCGCAGACGCGCCCCATTTCGCTCGCTTCCAAGTCGAACGCTCGCAACGTGTTTCCGGCGATCTCCGTCGCGAGCGGGATTTCCGTTTGCGTCGAGCGCGACAAATCCATCGCCGACGCGATCGCCGCGTCGATTTGCGGCGCTTTGAACCCGGCGCGTCCGAGTTCGACCATTCCGCTCGCGACTTGCTCCGCCGTAAAGGACGTCGTGCGACCGAGTTCGCGCGCTTTCGCCGTCAACGCCTCGAACTCGGCGCCGGTCGAACCGGAAACCGCTTGCACGGCTCGCATTTGGTCGTCGAACGCCGCGAAATTTTGCACGGCGAACGCGAGCGGCGCGGCGGTCGCGACGCCCAACGTCGCAAACTGCGCTCCGAGTTCCGACGCCTTCGCGCCGAACCGGGCGACGCTTTCCTCGGCTCTCTTTAACGCCGCGATAAGTTTTTTGTTGTCGGCGCTTAGCTCGACGTAAGCCCGCCCCGCGCGAATCGCTCCAACGCTCATAAAAATTCCTTAAAAAGTCGGGGAAAATCTCGCTTAATCTATTTACAGCCACCAAAAATAAAGTATAATACTCTTGTCGGTTGAAGGAAGCGTTCCTTCAACGATCATTTTCACTTTCCTTTAACAGGAGCAGTAGAATGGATACTAATCGTTTCTTTATCGTTGTTGAAGCCGACGGAAAGCGTTGGAAAACGAAATCGGTTTCCGACGCCGACCAAGCCTCGAAACGCGGAGCCGAAGTCGTCGAGATTGTCAAGGTTCGATACCAAATCGGGCCGACGACGGTCAAAATCGAGACCTCGACTCCATACTAACAACCGACCGGCGACTCGTTCCCCGCGCAAGCGGGGAGCGGGAAACCGCTTCATTCGCGAAAGGAACGTAAAATGAGCATACTCGACCTTACCAAAAGATACAAACGGCAAAAATCTCGTCAGGCGGTCAACGCGGCGATTCGCGAAGAAATCCCCGGCGGCGCCGAAACGCTCGACCTCGGAACTAAATACTCCGGACGTTTAACGTCGCTTCGCGCCAAACAGGGCGGCGCGCAACCTTCGCTCGAAGAAGTTTACGCCGAAATTTACGCCGACCTGCAACGTCTTCGCGACGTGATGGGGGACGAAATCGCCCGCCGTTACGGATTGAAAACCAAACTCGACGAACAACCGCAACCCGAAGGAAATTAACGTTTATGGCTTTCGACATTAAACAATTTCGCGCCCTGCCTCCGGAAGAGCAAGCCAAAATCGCCGACCGCGCTTACTCGAACGCCCTCCCCTTCCTAATCGCCGAAGACCGCCGCGAATTGCGACGGTTGCGCGGCGCCAAGGCGAAAGGTCGTATGCCCGCGACGGACGAAGAGCGACGCGACCACAAAATCCACGTTCGCGTGAACGACGCGGAACTCGAACCGCTCCAAGCGTTTGCGAACGCTCGCGGACTCTCGCTCGCCGCCGCCGTCCGAACGCTCGCGCTAACCGCCGTCGCAACGAACAACGCCGAAACGTCCCGTTAGCGTTGAAAAAAAGCGTCGCCGTTCGCGCGGCGGCGCTTTTCTAATCTCGCGTTCGGCGAATGAACTCGCTCATATCGTCGACGACTTCTTCGTCCGTCTCGTCGGCGTAATACGGATTGAAGCTGTCTTCGCTCCGCTCGGCGCCGTGCGCGTTCGCGACGACGGCGCAAAGGCGCGCGACGAGCGCGCAATCGCGTTCGCTCGCCGCCTCGGCGTAATCGCATAATTCGCCGAACGTTAGCTCTCGAAAACCGGAACGGTTTGCGCGTCCGGCAAGTCGCGCAATTTCGCTCCAAGCGTCCCGGTCGACGCCGCGATCTTTTTGTCGACGGTTTCGGCGTTCGGACGCTCTTCTTCGAGCGCTTTCGCGAGATACTCGCGACCGCGAGCGATAAAAAAATCGCGCAGCTCCGCAAAAAAAGCGTCGACGTCGCGACGATCGTCGCCGCGTCGAACGCGTCGTAAACTTCTTTTTCGTCGAGTTTGCGTTCTCGAATTTGGTCGCCGATCATCGCGAAGACGACGCCGCCGACCAGCAAATCGCCCGTAACGAGCTTTTGCAAGACGGTGCGCCCGTCCGTCCCGATTTTCGTCGGATTCAGCAAATCGACGCCGGTTTCGTCGAAGACGCGCTTCGCGGCGCCGAGCGTCAATTTGAGTTCCCAACGGTTTCTATCGGAATCGTGAAAAACGCGCGTATTCCCTCCTTACTCCCAATCTTTCGCGGCTTAGAAACTCGTCGGCGTCGTCGAGCTAATTTCTTCCAATTCGCCGAAGTTTTCAAGCGAAATTTTATGAGTCGGCGCGCCTCCTTGCGCGCCGAGCGAAAAGATTTGTTCGAGCCGCGTTTCCAAATTGCTCGAAACGCCGACGAAACGCGCGATTTCGCGCCAACTCGCGCCGCCGTCGTCGCTTCGGTAACAAACGAACGTCGGAAATTCGAGAACGCCGCGCCGGTCGGCGTCCGCCTTCCCCTCCGGATTGGAAACGTTAAACGATCGAATCGGGCGTCCTTGCGCTTGAAACTTCGCGGCGACCGGCTCCGCTTGTCGACACGCGACGCAACCGCTCGTCGTGTAGAACAAAACGCTAATCCGCGTTCCGCTCGCGACCGCTTTCGTCGCGACGTCGGTCGAACCGATCGCGAACGCGATCGGCGGAGCTTCCGTCGCCGAAGGCGCGTCGAACTTCGCGTAAAAGTCCCGCGCCAACTCGTCCAGCGACAAGATTTCGCCGCCGTCCAAACCGTTCAAGGTTCCGAGCGTCGCCGATTCTTCAAGCGGCGCGGCGGCGGACGCCCCGAGCGAATCGTCGAAGGGCGCCACGTCATCCCCGGCGGCGGGGACGGTTTCCCCGGCGAAACGTCGAAGTTCGTTCGCGTTCGCCCGTCGTCGAGCGCGGCGTAAAACGCGTCGACGCCGACGTTTAAGATTCCGCCGACGCGTTTGCTCCTCCGATTGCGTTCGTTCGTCGCCGACGCGATAAGCAACCCAACCGACGAGCCTCCAACCGTCGTCCGGATAATATCGCAACACGGCGCTCCCGCTCTGCCCGCCTTTCGGAGCCGGATAGAAGCGCGCGACCTTGCCGAAAAAATCCTCGACGTAACCGACGAACGCAAACGGGGCGCGCGCCTCGGAACAACCGCAGGAAATAATAACGTCGCCGACGCGCGGACGTTCGCCCTCCGCCGCGAGCGGGATAACCGGCGGCGCGTAAGCGGTTAGCGCGTCGGCTTGAATCGACACGACGGCGCAGTCGGTCGGACGGTCGTCGCCTCGCGACCACTCGACTCGCGCCGGGACGGAAAAGGGGCGTCCGTCCCCGAAAAACTCGGCGACGACGTCGACGTAACCGTCCACGACGTGCCAGTTCGTGCTGCCGAGATACCGGCCTTCGTCGAGCGCGTTCAGCGAACCCGTTCCGACGCGGCCGCGCCCCGACGCGTCGACCGCTCGCAAAC
>JAGBDD010000121.1 GCA_017937685.1 Thermoguttaceae bacterium
AAAAAGCCGCGCAAGAGGCCGCCGCGAAAGCCGCCGCCGCGAAAGCGGACGCGGAAAAAGCCGCGCAAGCCGCCGCCGAAGCGCGTCGGTTCGCCGTCGGCGACACGGGCGGTTACATGTCCGTCGTTCCGATGCGGAAATTCTCCGCTTGGACGGCGCAAACGCTCCTTTACGCCTCCGTTCCGGGCGTCGACGTTACCGTCGACTCCTCGACGGCGTCGCTGATTATTTACGGCTCGAAAACGAACGTCGAAGCGGCGATCGCGCTCGTCGAACGGATGGAAAAGAACGTCGACGTCGTCCTCGAAATCGTTCCGATCGAGAAAGAACTTCCGGCTGAAGTCGTTACGGCGCTCCCGCGCCTCGAGCCGCGCGTTACCTCGACTTACGACCGCGCCAACAAGCGTTTCCTCCTCTCCGGCCGAACCGAAGACGTCGCGCGCTTGAAGGCGTATCTCGCGCAAATTCAAACGGCGACGACCGACGAAGTCGACGGCGTTTACTACCTCGACGTCGAACGCAACGTTCCGGGCGAACTCCAAGACTACGCTCGCAAAGCGGTTCCGGGCGCGGAAATTACGTTTGATTCCGCCTCCCGTCGCTTCACGATTATCGGCACGCCGACGGAACAGCTCGCCGCGACGAAAATTCTCGTCGACGCGGTCGCGAACCTCCCGGCGGAAGACGAAACGCGCTACTACCGATTCGAAACGCAAGTTCCGGAACGGATGATCGACATGCTCCGCGAACACGTCAAGGGCGTTAAAGAAATCGCTCGCGACGACAACAATTCCGCCGTTTTGCGCGTCGTCGCGAAACCGTTCCAACACGAAGAGTTCGCCGCCGCGATCGAAAAGGTCAAGGCCGAGTACCCGTTCGCCGACGAAAACACGTTCGTTTCGTATCCGATTACGGACGAAGTTCGCGCTCGCTTCGACCAAGTTCGCGACGACTTTGTCAAAACGAACGGTTCGATTCGCATTTTGACCGACGACAATACCGACGTTATGTCCGTTTGGGCGCTTCCGTCGCAACACGCCGCGTTGAAAAAACTCCTCGGCGAACTCGGCTCGCTCGAAGACCCGGTCAAGCCGACCGCCGCGCTTTACCGTCCGAAGCACGTCGACGCCGCGACGCTCGTCGCGTTGTTAAAAGACCTGCATAAAGACGTTACGGTTACGAACGACGCGGTTAACCGTCGTTTGATGTTGCGCGGCAAACCCGCCGACCTCGAAGAAGCGCAAGCGACCTTGGCCGCGATCGACGTCAAGAACGAAGACGGTCTCGTCCGGACGTACAAGTCGTATCCGATCAAAGGTTTTTACAACTACGACGGCGTCGGCAACTACTACTCGCCGACGTATTACCTCCGCGAACTGACGGCGCTCGTCCCGGCCGCGAAGGTTACCTACGACTATTACAATCAAGCGCTCGTCGTTTGGGGCACGGAAGAAGAACACGCGCTCATTCAAGAAGCCGTTTCGAACCTGATGAAAAAAGACGGGCTCGACAACCGTATGTCGCGTTGGCAAGTGCGCCGCGCGGCGTACTCGACCCTCCTTTCGTCGATTCGCTCGACCGTCCCGGGCGCGACCGTTACTTACGAATCGGCGTCGAAGTCGATCATCATCAGCGCGAAGAATAAGGAAACGCTCGAGGAAGTTCGCGAACTTCTCGAACTCCTCGATCCCGAGGAAGTTTCCGACTTCGACCCGATTTTGAGCTACTACGACGTCGGCGCGAACCCGTCCGACGAACTCGTCGACGCGCTCGAAGAACTCGTTCCGAACGCGGCCCGCGTCGAAATCGACGAAAAAAACAAGCAGCTCCTCGTCATCGCGAAACCGGCGGAACATAAAATCGTCGCCGCGAACGTCGCGAACCTCGCGAAAACCTACGGCTCGTCCGACAAGCGAATGGTTCCTTACCCGGTCTACGGGATGGAAATCGACGCGCTCGTCGACTCGCTGACCGACGCTTACCCGACCGCGACCGTCGAAGCCGACGAACGGGGAAGCCGCGTCATCGTTCGCGCCACGCTCGACGATCACGTCAAAATTTCGGAAGAAATCGAAAAGATCAACGCGTCGGAAGTCGACGCCGACAATCCGGACGCCGCGTTCGTTCCGGGGCCGCGCGTCTCCGTTTACACGGTGAAAACGCCGCAAATCGCGACGCAACTTCGCGGCGTCGTCGCGCAACTCTTCCCGAGCGCGGAAGTTTTCGCCGGAAACGGTTACGCTCCCGCCGGAACGGAGCAAAAGATCGTCGTTCTCGCGAACGGTCGCGAACAAAAAATGATCGCGAATATCGTCGAAGAACTGTCCGCGCCGAGCGACGACGAAAACCTCGAGTTCGCCGTTTATCCGTTCGGAAACGTCGCGCCGGAAACGGTCGAATCGCTCGTCGAAAATTTGATTCCCGACGCGATTTTCGTTCCGACGCTGACCGGTAATTCGCAACAAGCGCGCTCGACGTTTATGCAAGGTCGCCAACAATCGCGCCAATCCCGTATGCAACGGATGTGGCGCGGCGGCGGAGCGTCCCCGAACCAAGCGGTTCCGTTCTACCGCGTCGACCCGACCGACAAGACCCTCGCGCTCTTCGCCAACGCGGAAGACCACGAAGCCGTTAAGGACGCCGTCGGCAAGCTCGCGACGTTGGCCGGCGACGAAGCGAAAGTTACGTCGAAAGTTAAGCGGCTCGAAAACCCGATCGCTTACTCGATTTTGCCCGCGTTCGCGCAAATTTTTCCGGCGATCTCCGCGACGCCGACGGGCGCTTACGAACTGATCCTTTACGGGCCGGAAGCGGAACTCGCGAAAACCGACGCGTTCTTCGAAGGTTTTAACGAACGCCCGGGCCAAATGCACCTGATCACGCTCCCGGCGGAAAGCCGTTACCTGCGCGACCGAATGGTCAACATCATTCGTTCGAACTTCGCGCCGAACGGAATCTCCGTTTACCCGGGCGCGAACTCCGACCAACTGATTATTTGGGGCCCGGAACCGCTCTTCGAACGCCTCGATCAATTCGTCGCCGAAATTTGCAAAACGCCGGACGAATCGGCGTACAAAACGTTCCCGGTTGTTCACACGACCGTTCCGGCCGCCGCGGCGTTCCTCGCCAAAGTTTGCCCGAACGCCGAAATCACGCCGGAACCGGCGCGCAACCAAATCGTCGTTTACGGCTCGCCCGACCAACTGACCGCCGTCGAAAACGCGTTGAAAGCGCTCGACGTTCCGACCGACGCGTCGGTTCAACGCGTCGTCCGCGGCTATACTTGGCCCTACGCCGGCTCCTTCTGGAAGACCTATTCGGAAGTTTCCGCGACCTTCCCGTATCCGCAGGCGATTATGTCGCAAAGCACGGACTTCTCGGAAATTATCGTTACCGCGACCGAAGAAGTCCAAGCGAAGGTCGCCGCGTATATCGAAGCGCGCCGCGTCGAAGCCGAGAAAAAGGCGCCGTCGCTTAAGGCCTATTACCTGACCCGCGTCAACTTCACGAAGCTCGTCCAAATCGCGCCGACGGTCGTCCCGGGCGTCGCGATTTACCCGGGCAAGGGCTCGAACGAAGTCTTCGTCGTCGCGACGGAAATCAACCACGAAAAATTTCTCGAAACGTTGACGCGCCTCGAAACGATTCCGGAAGGCGCCGACGTCGACGGAATCGAACCGAAAATTTACCAAGTTAGCGCGCAAGGCGCGACCGCCGCGATCGGCCTGCTGACGCCGCAGATCCCGGGCGCCGTGATGTATCCGCTTAGCGGTTCGCGCCTCGTCGTTTGGGGCTCCGTTTCCGACCACGAACGCGTCGCGAAGGCGCTCGAAGTCGTCGGCGAAGCGTTCCCGAACGTTACGCTGAAAAAATATCCGCTCGTTCACCTCCGCTACGCCGACGTCGTCGGCTTTATGACGACGCGTTTCCCGGTCGGCGAAGCGTACTTTTACGCCTCGAGCGACGGTTCGTTGATGTGTCAAGCGGCGGAAATCGTTCAAGCGCAAGTCGTCGACCTCCTTTCGAAACTCGACGTCGAAGACGGCGCCGAATCGAAAGCGGTTCCGCGCGCTTACGACATTAGCGATATTCCGGTCGCGTCGCACGTTTACGTCGCGCAAGCGTTGACCCGTATGGCGCCGGAAGCGATTCAACTTCCGACGTCGACGCCCGGTTTCCTCGTCGTTTCGGCTCGCCCGTCGGTTCACGAAAAGATCGCGGAACTCGTCGCCGAGATGTTGAAAGAGCGTCCGAACGCGAACAAAACGCTCGTCGCCTACACGCTGCGTCGTATGACGCTCGCGCAACTGAGCGCGATGATTTTGCCGATTTACCCGAACGTGAAAATCGGCGTCGGAACGCTTCCGAACCAAGTCGTTATCCTCGCGAAAGCGGACGAACACGAAAAAATCGCGTCGATTCTCGAGCAACTCGAGAACTCCGGCGACGGCCAGTCGACGGTCGTTTACAAACTGCAATACGCGGTTCCGGCGCAAGCGCGCCTCGCGATTCTCACGGTTTACCCGACCGCGACGATCGTCGCCGACCCGTTGGCCGGCTCGCTGACCGTCAAAACCTACCCCGACGAACAAGCGAAAATCGCCGAAATGATTAAGACGCTCGACGGCGAGTTCACGACGGAAGTTTACCGCCTGCAATACGCGACGCCGTCGGTCGCCCGCGCTTCGGTTCTCGCGGTTTTCCCGACCGCGACGGTTATCCCGGACGTCGTCGGCAAAACGCTGACCGTCAAAACGCGTCCCGAAGACCAACCGAAAATCGCCGAGTTCATTAAAGAAATCGACAATACCGAAGACGGCCTCGAAACGAAAGTTTACCGCCTGAAATACGCGATTCCGTCGACCGCTCGCGCGGCGATTATCGCGGCCTACCCGACCGCGACGATTATCGCCAACCCGCCGAGCGCGGCGCTCCTTGCGTCGTCGGTCGCCCGCACGCTGACCGTCAAGACCGTCCCCGGCGACCAACCGAAAATCGCCGCGATGATCGAAACGCTCGACGTCGACGACGACGGCACGACCGCTCGCGTCTACCGCGTCAAAAACTCGCAACAAGACGTCGTTCGTCGCGCGATTTTGCAAATGTACCCGCAAGCCGTCATCACGCTCGACGCCTACTCGCGCTCGCTGCTGGTCAAGGCTTACGAAAGCGACCACGCGAAAATCGCGCAACTCGTTCAAGAAATGGACGAACGCGACCCGGAACGCAACACGTCGTTCAAGATTTTCAACGTCGGCTCGCTCGACTTCAACCGTTTGCTCCGTCCGCTGAACAACTTTTACGGAAACGACGTCGCGTTCCGCGCGTACTTCGACGACGACCAAAAGAACCTCATCGTTCGCGGGACGGCCGAGCAACACGCGACGGTCGCGCAGTTGATCGAAGAGGCGCGCAACGGCGGCCTCGCCGACCCGGAATCGTATATGCAGTCGTACACGATTAAAAACTCGTCGGTTACGACGTCGCTTTACTCGATTTTCTACGAGCAAGGCCGCGACGTCAATATGTACCGCGACTATACGACCGGCAAGCTGATCGTCGTCGGACGTCCGGAAGAACATCAAATGGTTCTCGACGTTCTTAACGTTCTCGAACCGGAAGAAGAAAAAACGGAACTCGCGATTTTCGACCTGCTTTACGTCGATTCGGCGACCGCGCAACAAGCGTTCGCGATGATCGAAACGGAAGGCGCCTATCACGACGTCCGTTACGACGCGAACACGAACCGTTTGTTCGCTCGCTCGACGCCGGCGTTGCTCGAAAAAATGCGTCAAACGTTGATTCAAATGGGCGAAAAAGGCCTCGAAAAGATGAAGCCGTTCGTCGACCCGAACGATCCGTCGAGTTCCTCGCCGAAAGAACGCCGAGTTTATCTCCGCGAACGCGCCGAGCAAAAGGCCGCCGCGCCGTCCGACGAACGAATCGACCTCAAAAACTTGAAGCCGATCGAAAGCGCCGCCGACGCCGCGCAAGCGGTCGAACCGGCTCCGGAAGCCGCTCCGGCGAAACCGGTCGAACCGACTCCGGCTCCGGAAGCCGCTCCGGCGAAACCGGTCGAATCGGCTCCGGCCCCGGAAGTCGCTCCGGCGAAACCGGTCGAAGCCCCGAAACCGGCCCCGGAAGCCGCTCCGGCGAAACCGGCGGTCGAACCGAGCGTTAAAGTCGAAGCGACTCCCGCCGGTCGCGTCGTTACGATTCAAGGCGCGGACGCCGCGACGGTCGTCGGCGAAGCGGTCAAGAGTTGGACGCGCGAAAACCAAGTGAAGGTTCTCGTCGGCGACGGCGGTATCGTTCAAGAGAAACCGGCGGTCGCCCCGGCGCAACCGACTCCGGCTCCGGAAGCCGCTCCGGCGAAACCGGTCGAACCGACGGCGGAAGAAAAGGCCGCCGCCGAAAAAGCCGCCGCCGAAAAGGCCGCCGCCGAAAAAGCCGCCGCCGAAAAGGCCGCCGCCGAAAAAGCCGCCGCCGAAAAAGCCGCCGCCGAAAAAGCCGCCGCCGAAAAAGCCGCCGCCGAAAAAGCTGCCGCCGAAAAAGCCGCCGCCGAAAAGGCCGCCGCCG
>JAGBDD010000122.1 GCA_017937685.1 Thermoguttaceae bacterium
AAGGGCGCGGACGGCTCTTGGACGGTCGTCGAAACGCTCGGCGCGGACGCGACCTCCTACGTCGCGACCGGTTTGGCCGCGGGGACGACTTACGAATACCGCGTTTCCGCGTTCAACGCCGCGGGCGCTTCGTCGACGGTTTCCGCGACGATTACGACGCCGGAAAAATTGACGGCTCCGGTCGCTCCGACGGGCGCGTCGTTCGGCGCCTACGACGCTGATTCGGAAAGCGCGACGCTTACTTGGGTCGATAACGCGGACAACGAAGCGGGGTACCGCGTCGAAGTCAAGGGCGCGGACGGTTCTTGGACGGTCGTCGAAACGCTCGGCGCGGACGCGACCTCCTACGTCGCGACCGGTTTGGCCGCCGGAACGACTTACGAATACCGCGTTTCGGCGTTCAACGACGCCGGAGCGTCCGCGGCGGTCGAAGCGACGATTACGACGCCGAAAGACGAAGAGCCGGAACCGCAAGTTCCCGCCGCTCCGTCGAACCTCGTCTTTGGCGCCTACGACCCGATTACGCATTCGCTCCCGATGAGCTGGACGGATAATTCCGACGACGAAACGGCGTTTGTCGTTATGTACAGCGTCGACGGCGGCGAACGTTGGCTCAACGCCGCGACCCTCAAAGCGAACGTTGCGGAACGCGTCGCGACCCGCGTTTGGGAAAACAACGATTACCTGTTCAAAATTTGCGCTCGCAACGCGAACGGCGATTCCGATTGGACTTACGCGTCCTTTAGCTTCGCCGCCGACGTCTTGACGACGCCGACCTTCTCGACCGCCGCGCCCGCCCCGGACGCGCCGATCGCCGCCGTCTTCGACTCCGCCGAAGCGAACGCGACCTTCCAATGGTACCGCGTCGAAGCCGACGGTTCCGAAACCTTGCTCGAAGGCGCGACGAACGCCGAGTATCTGCCGACCGCCGCCGACGTCGGGTTCCGCCTGAAAGTCGTCGCGACGAGCGCGAACCCGGCTTACGCCTCGACCGCTTCCGCCGTTAGCGAAGTCGTCCTCGAAACGGCTCGCTTCAAACCGGCGGCGCCGACGAACCTCGTCTTTAGCGATTACGACCCGGCGACGCAGCTGATGACGATGACTTGGGAAGATAATTCGATTAACGAAACGTATTTCCAAGTCGAGTATCGCAAGGATACCGGAAGCGCCGCCGGGCAATGGCGTCCCAGCGCCGAGTTGGGCGAAAAACCGTTGACCGTCGGACGCGACGTCGAAAGCCGGATTTGCAACCGCGTCAACGATTTCACGCATTACGACTTCCGCGTCCGCGCCGTTTACGAATACGTCGACGAAAACGGAAAAACGCAAACGATCGCGTCCGATTGGGCCGAGGCGACGTTCCAAGTCGCTCGCGACGTCGTTACGAGCGTCGAACTTTCGACCGACGCGCCGCAAGTCGGCGTCGAGATTTCCGCGTCGATTCCGGATTATGTCGTCGACCAAAACCAAGGCGGTAAGCAAGTTTCCGTCGACGCGACCTTCCAATGGTACCGCGTCGTCGAGGGCGTCGCGACCGCGATCGAAGGCGCGACGAGCGCGACTTACGTTCCGACGCTCGACGACGTCGGCTGCCAACTCCGCGCGGTCGCGACGAGCGCCAACGCCGCTTACGTTAGCTCCGCCGCTTCGACGACCGCCGAAGTCGTCGCCGAAACCGCCGACTCGCGTCCGGTTCCGCCGAGCGACGTCGTCTTCGGCCAATACGATCCGGAAACGAAAACGCTCGAGATGAGCTGGACGAACAACTCCGAAAACGCGACGAGAATTATTGTCGAGTACTATCGCGCCGTTAGCAACGAATGGATCGTTTCGGGGATTTTGAACGCCGACGCGACCGGTCGCGTCGCGAAGGGCGTCAAAGCCGACACGCTTTACCAATTCCGCGTCAAGGCGGTCGTCGGCTCAGGGGAAACGGCGCTCGAGTCGGTTTACGCGACCGCGTCCTTCGACGCTCGCCGCGACGTTCTCGAAGGCGCGTCCTTTACCTGCGATATTCCGGTCGTCGGCGAAGCGACGCAAGTCGTCCTCGACGGCGCTCGCAACGAAGCGACGTTCCAATGGTTCCGCGTCGACGCCGAAGGAAACGAAACGCCGATCGAAGGCGCGACGAACGCCGCTTACGTTCCGACCGCTTCCGACGTCGGGTTCGCGCTGAAAGTCGTCGCGACCGCCGCGAACGGCGCTTACAACTCGCAAATTTCGGCGGTTACGGAAGTCGTCGTCGCGACCCCGAGCGTTCCGAACGCTCCGACGAACGTCGCGTTCGGCGAATACAACGCCGAAACGAAACGCGTCGAGCTGACCTGGAACGACGCGTCGAACAACGAAACCGGTTTCTACGTCGAATACAGCGTCGACGGCGGCAAGACCTGGCGCGCTTCCGAGACGATGGACGCGAACGAAACGTCGCGTTCCGCTTGGGGCTTGAAGACCGGAACGGCGTATCAATTCCGCGTCGCGGCGTTCAACGCGGCGGGCGTTTCGGAATGGACGGTCGCGTCGTTCGAGGTTCCGGCGCCGGTCGCGAGCGCGGCGGTTCTCGAAACGGCGTTCGAAGACGACGAGCTGTTCGACGAAGCGTTCGACGAATTAGACGACTTCTTCGCGACGCTCGACTGATCGCGACGCTAAGGCGAGCGGCGGTTTCGAACGCGGTGCCGCCGTCCCTCGACCGCGTTAAAAAATAAAAAACGCCGCTCGAAGCCGAAACTTCGAGCGGCGTTTTTGCGTTGGCGTCGAGCGGATTAACGCTTTCGCGTTATATTAACGTCGGCGGCGAGTCGACGTCGCCGCCGCGGAGAGCGGTTTAGAAATCGAACTCGCCGTTCCAGCGGACGAACGCTTCCATCGCGAAGTATTCCGGGAGCCCGACGCGGTTGTAAGCGTCGGCGGTCGCGAGGTTGCGGTCTTCGGCGCGCTGCCAAAATTCGCGAGCGTCGGAGCCCGGGAAGAGCGCGGCGTCCTTTTGCGACTCGTGTCGGAAGATCGCGGCGCGTTTTTTGTCGGAGTCTTCCGGCGAGAGCGGAACGGCAATCTCGATTTGGTCGAGCGGCCATTCTTGCCAAGCGCCGCGATAAAGGAGCGTTTCCGGAATTTCGCGCCCTTCGGCTTCCATTTCTTTCAAAACGGAGAAAATGACCTGAGCGCAAACGCGGTGCGTTCCGTGCGGGTCGGAGAGGTCGCCGGCGACGTAAAGTTGCTCCGGTTGAAGTTCTTCGAGGAGTTCGCGGACGATTTGGCGGTCGGCGTCGGACGGCGGGCGTTTTTCGACGGCGCCGGTTTCGTAAAACGGCAGGTTCAGGAAGTGAACGCGCTCTTCCGGGACGCCGCAAACGAGGTCGGCGGCGCGCGCTTCGCTCCAACGGATGAGACGCTTGATGAGGAGAACCTCCGGCGAGTCGACTTCGCCCGGCTTTTTACGGCGCAACGACTCGGCGACCTTTTCTTCGAGGATCGGCGTCATTTGCGAGTCGACGCCGAATTGGCGGTTGATTTCCGTCATTAGGTCGGCGAAGCGGCGCGCGTCGTGGTCGAAAACGGCGATGTTGCCGCTTGTCATATACGCCATATGGAGTTCGTGCCCGTCGTCGACGAGGCGAATCATCGTGCCGCCCATGCTGATGACGTCGTCGTCCGGGTGCGGGCTGAACGCAAGAATCTTCTTTTTGCGCGTTCCGGACGGATGCGGTTCGATCGTGTTCATCATCCAGTGGAAGACGCTCGTCGCGGCTTTCGAGGCCGGGCCGCGAGCGCGCAGGAGCGAGTGCAACCCGTGCGCGCGGAAGTCGGCGTCGGTTAGCTTCAGGAGCGACTTGCCCGATTTTTCGCAGAGCCAAAGGACGGCGCGCTTCGTCATAGCGTCGTCCCATTCGACCGAGCGAACCGTCCAAGGCGTCGCGACGTCTTGAAGCGCGGCGGCGGCGCTTTTGTCGACGATGAACGAGACGTCCGGGTGATTGCGGAGCCAACCGGCGGGCGTCGCGTCGGAGAGCGGCTCTTCGATAGCGCGGCGAATCACCGACGCTTTCCCGTCGCCGAACGCGAGGACGACGATTTTGCGCGCTTCCATAATCGTTCCAAAACCGATCGTGAGACCGTGCGTCGGAACGTTCGCTTCGCCGAAGAAGGTCGACGCGGCGCTAACGCGGGTTTGCGGTTCGAGCATCGCCAAACGGGTTCGACTTTTTTTCGACGTGTACGGCTCGTTGAAGCCGATCGCGCCGTTCCCGGCGACGCCGAGGAGAAGCACGTCGATTCCGCCCGCCGCCGCGATCGCCTCCTCGTATTGTTTGCAGTAAGCGTCGACGTTCGCCGCCGCGACGGTAGAATCGAGGAAACGAACGTTCGCCGGGTCGAGATTGACTTTTTTAACGAAATTTTCGTTCAGCCAAAGGCGCAAACTTTGCAGACGCTCGCGGTCGAGCCCGTAATATTCGTTGACGGTGAAGACGGAGACGCGCGAAAAGTCGAGCCCGTTTTCTTCGTGCAAGCGAACAAGCTCTTGGTAAACGCCGATCGGACTCGATCCGGCGACGAGACCGAGCGTCGCGCTGCGACCGAGCGAGTTTCGTTCGCGAATGATTCCGGCGATTTGTTGCGCGACGTGGCGGCAGGCGTCGCCGCTGGCGTCGAAAACGTAAGTCGGCGCCTCGACGTTGCGCACCGGGAGCGCGACGCGCGGGGAGGCGGTTAAATTTTGCATCTCGTTTCTCCGTCTTGAAACTTTGGGGTTGGCGCCGTCCGATTTTCTGTTAAAATAGAAAAGAGACGGAAGGCGCGCAAAGGGCGAACGGCGTTTGCGTCCCGCGAGAGGGCGGGCGGCTAGCGCCGAACGAGCGGATAAAGTAAAATTTTTCGGTTTTGCGAGAGAAGACGCGTTTTTTTTGCCGACTAACGGTAAAATAGCGATTTTTCGGCGTCCGCCCCCTCAAAAAATTTCGCGCCTCTATTATAATATAAATTTAGGCGTCGGACTAGCCCGATTTTGAAATTTCGTCGCGCGGGGCTTTTGGGGCCTTGTCGAACCGGCGTTCGTCGTTTAAAATAGAGAAGCTAAGAGAACTAAATTGGCCCGACGCTTTTTGGCGGGCGACGTTTTATAAGAGAGGAAAACGGACATGAGCAAACGAACGAGCATCTATCGTTTGGCGACGTGCGGCGCGCTGGGATTGGCGAGTTGCGTTGGGTTGACCGGTTGCGGCGAAAGCGATTATTCGCATTACGTTCAAGACGTCGCTTTTGAAGCGGATTCCGCGACGGAAGTCGAACAAGACGCGTTGGTCGACGAACTTTTGGCGGGCGCGGCGGGCGCTAATTTCGCGAGCGCCGCGACGACGGGCGCGATTCCGGGGTTCGCCGTCGCGGGCACGACCG
>JAGBDD010000123.1 GCA_017937685.1 Thermoguttaceae bacterium
ACGGAGTGGGCAGGGGCGGGGTCGAACCGCCGACACCAGGATTTTCAGTCCTGTGCTCTACCAACTGAGCTACCTGCCCAACTCGGGCTTTTCCTTTACCGAAACCTTAAAGAACCGCTAAACGCCCCCTCCAAGGAAACGGAGTGGGCAGGGGCGGGGTCGAACCGCCGACACCAGGATTTTCAGTCCTGTGCTCTACCAACTGAGCTACCTGCCCGGCTTAACGAGTTATCGTCGTCAAGACAAAAGCAATTATAACGCGAACCGGCGAACGGTCAAGGGGCAAAATCCCCAAATTTTCGTTTTTCTTTAAAAAGAACGCTCAAACCGGAAAACGACGCGCCGCGCTTGCGAAAACCCGCGCCTACGCGGCGTCCGTTCCCCTTTCCTTCCGCTTGCACCCGTTTGCGCGTCGCGCCCGGAGTCGGTCAGCCAATTTTCGGGAAACGACGGGCGACGATCTCGCCGACTTCCGCCAACCAAGCGGCGCGCTGCGCTTCGTCGCTCAAAATAATTTGCTCGAAGTTGCGGCGTTCAAACGACTTCGAACCGCAAAGGCCGAAGACGATCGTCTTCCAAAAGTTCTCCAACGGATCGCCGTACACGTTCAACTCGACGTCGCGCGGGGTGTTCGACGTGCTGAAAACTTGAACCGTTTTGTCGGTCAAGCCTTGCCAAGGGCCGTCCGCCGTGAAGCCGTAAGCGAAACCGTTGCGCAGGACGCGGTCGAGCCAACCCTTCAAGATCGCGGGGGGGCCGCCCCACCAGTTCGGGTGAACGAAAATCAAACCGACCGACTCTTTCACCGCTTGAATCCGCGCTTGAATATCGGCGTCGGCCTTTTCGACCGGCTCGTTCACCTCGGCGAGCGTCATCGTCGGATCGAAATTTTCGGCGTAAAGGTCGCTAACGACCGGCGCGTATCCGTTGGCGGTCAGCGCGTCGGCGGCGGCTCGAACGATCGCGCCGTTAAAACTTTTTTCGGCTTCCGGGCGCGCGACGACGATAAGAACTTGATTCGACGGCATTTTCCCCTCTTCTTTTTCGTTTCTATTTTCAAGACGCTCGACGCGTCCAACGTTCGTTTTTCCGCGACGCGCTCCCTTTTCCCCGACTTCCCGTCGACGAAAGCCGCCGGTCGCCGGACGAACAAAACGCGTCTTCTTTATTATAAACGATTCCGACGCGCCGCCAAGGGGTTCGGTAAAAAGACGCGTTCGCTCGGACGCCGACGCGTTCCGAAAGAAAAGTCAAATCGGCGAAACCAGGTAAAATAAACCGCCCCAACCGCCGCCCTTCTTCGCTTCCGTCGACAAAAAAAGAGCGGAGGAAAACCCCCGCCCTTTTTCACCAAACGTTATTCAACGTTCGTTTCTTTTTTCAACATCGAACCGTCGGACGGCGCCCCTTTTGCGACGCCGCCCGAATCGCTCGGTTCGTTTTTCCCTTCTCCAACGCTTAGTCCAAAACGCGTTGCAGCAAGATCGCGTCTTGGTAGTTCGCCGACTGCCCGCGACGGAAGTCGACCGGAATCGAACGGTCAATAATCGCGAACCCGCGACGACGCTTCGTTTCGCCGAACTCGGCGCCCAGCTCTTTCCCGTAAGCGTAGCCGTCCGGATAAATCGCTTGGTAGTAGCGGTACCACTTGTAGTTCGGATCGATCAGCTTTTCAAGCGTGATTTCGTTCCCGTCCGGGTCGACGCTCGGCATATTGACGCCGGGGTTGCACCGCTCGACTTCGAAGTAGCCGACCGTCGTCCAAATCGCGAAGACGTTCGAACGGTTCGTCGTCGTTCCGCTCAACCGCTGCATTTCGGCGGTCGCCTCGAAGAGGTTGTTGCGCTTGCCGAGCAACTTAAACTCTTCGTAAGCGATATTGTTCGCGATCAGCCAATCGAGATCGGTCGTCGTTTGCAAATTCCCGCTTGCGTCTTGGTAAGTATAAACCTTTTCCCCGGCGTCGGTCGCGTAACGCTCTCGCAGGTTGTCGAAGAGCGGATCGACGTTCGTTCCGCGGTCGTCCGAACGCGTTTCGCTTTGCGTCGCCAACGTCGCCGAGATCGGGAGCGGCGCCGGCGATTGGTCGAGGCGGCCCCAAAGCGGCGTCGTGTGCGCCGGTTGGAACGGCACGAAGTCCGTCAAACGCTCGACCGGTTCAAAATCGTCGGTTCCGTCGCCGTCGGCGTCGCCGACGTTTTCAGTGCGCGTCATCGCCGATCGAACGTCGAACAGACCGTCGTCGGAACCGTCGCTTCGCCAAGGCGTTCCCGGGAGCTTTGCGTCGTTGGAGACGCGTTCGGAGCGCGGCGAAAGCGCCTTCCAAACCGCTTCGTTCGTCGTGTTCAGGTTGACTTTGCCCGGTTCGCGACGCGCCGAGTAGAAGACCGGGTTCCCGAAACCGTCGGTAATCAGGTTCCCGTTTTCGTCTTCTCCGGCGAGGTTCTGCGTTCCGAGGTAAAGCGACGGCGTGTAGACAAACTCCAACGCGCGGCAGAGGTTCAGCGACTCGCCTGGGCGCTTCGAACTCGAGAAGAAGTTCAAATACGGCCCGATTTTTCCGCCGCGTTCCTTCAAACCTTGCATATCGTCGGCGTCTTCCGCCTTGTCGTACCACTTGTCGAAGCCGAAAACGCCTTCGGAACCGAGCGAAACGCCGCGACGTTCGCCGCGATGCGTATTGTACAGCTTCGCCAAGTTGAACTGGTCGTCCTCGCGAACGAACTCGAGCCCGAAGCGGCCCGGCGCGGACGCCGGAACGAGCGCCAATTCGAACGGGTTGCCGTAGGGCGCGTCGTTCCAAACGAGGTGTTCGAACGGCGTCCGCGGCGCCGAGCGGTACGGCAACAAATGCGACTCGTTGGCGGCAAACGTTCTATTTTTGGCGAACGAGTATTCTTGGTTCAAGCCCTTGTAATACGCCGACGCGGTATTTTCCGTGAAGGCGGGGTTTCCGTCCGCGTCGACGCCCCAAGTTCCGAGCGGGCCGCGGTCGTTGTAGAACCCGAGCGTATGACGCGGAATCCATTTCAACGCCGGAACGTTGTTTCCGGAACCGTCGCCGCGCAACGTCCCGGTGAAATCGTTCGGCGTTTCGAGCCCGGCGCGATCGCCGTCGCCGAGTCGGACGCCGCGCGCCCAAACGTTCGGACGGATTTTACCGTCTTGACGCAAACCGCCGACGAACATCCGTTGCGCGGAGTTCCCCCATTGACGGGACGAAAACGCGTCGACGTAAGCGAACGTTCCTTTGGCCGGAATGTTCAACGCTTTGTTTTCCGCCAACTCGATTTTGTTTTCGTTATTGTCGAAATAATCCCCGTCTTCGCCGATGGAAGCGTCGTCGACGAACGACCGCGCGCTTTCGCCTTCGAGGTCGTCGATTTCGACGCACTCGCCGGTGAAGACCGTCAAGTCCATCGCGTTCCAGTCGACGGAAATATACGGGTTCATCAACGGGTGATACGGGCGGTTCGGGTCGGCGACGCGTTGAACGAACGCCGACTTGTACGCCGGAACGGTTCCGACGCCGAAGAGCTTGTCTTGGACGATCGGGTAGTTCGCGACTTTATTGTCGTAAAAACTCGCGTTTTCGGTTCCGCGGTCGCCCCAGGCTTTCGGCATTTCGAACGGAACGTCGCGCACGTCGAGAACGTCCGCGCCGCCCTTGTCGATTTTGTTCGCCGGGTTGATTTTCTCCGCTTGGTTCTCGTAATACGGGTCGACGCCGGTCGCGGTCCAAAGCGGTTCCGAAATGTTCAGCCCGCGTCCGCCGATGTTGGCGACGGCGACCATATACTTGTAGTTCGGCGCCGGTTTCCCCGCTTGCGACAGGTTTTCGGTTCCGGCGTTCGTCAGGGAGTCCGTCCCGTGCCGCCCGTTGTCGATATTAATCCAACTCGCGGCGTCGGAGTCGAGCGGTTTGACGCCGAAGCGACGGTCGTCCGCTTCGCCCGCCGACGAGTTGAACGCGACGGAACCAAGCGAACGTTTCGCTTCCGGCCCGACGACCAAATATTCGTTCGGCGCGAGGTAAACGATTTCGTCGGTCGCGTTGCAGAAGGTGCGCAGCGCGTCCGGATACTTCCCGGCCGTTCCAAGTTTTTCCGGGGCGCTCGTCGAGTCGCCTTCCGCTTTGTTGAACCAAAGGATTCGGTCGAGTTCGACTTCGCGCAACGACCAAGCGTCGGCGCGTTTGCCGGAAACCGAGTCGACGCGGGAATCTTGCGATTCCGCGAACGCGGCGCCGAGAACGTTCGAACTTCGCAGGTTGAACGCTTTCCAGTCGGCGAGGTACGTCGCGGCGTTCGGCTCCTTCGCTTTGTTGTTCGCTTCGTCGTACCCTTGGAAGAGGTCGAGGTCGGCGATCGACGCGATTTCCAACTCGCCCGCCGGAGTCGGCAGGTTGCGGAACTGACGCGTTTGCATCGAGAAGAAGCTGAAATCGTTTTCCGGGAAGCGTTGGTTCGGGCCGTTTCCGGATTTTTTACCGGACGCGAGCCAATCGAGAACGCCGTTGCGTCCCTTGCGATAAACGGCGGCTTTCGACCGAGCGTTCGCCTTTTTCGCTTCGTCGTCGGCGCCGTCGTCCGGAACGTTCAGTCCGCGCGGGTCGCGGCTGTCGGAAATCGCGACGCGCCAAACCGGCGACTCGAGTTCGCGCCCGAGCGAGTCCTTATAAATCGGCGTTTTCTTCGTCAAACGGAGGCGCCATTGCTTCGTGTTCGGGTCGAAGTCGTACAACTCCGGCGACTGCGGAACGTTCGGGTTCGCGGCGCAGTAAAGCTCGAGGTAAGTCGAACCTTCCGGACGCTTCACTTGGTCGAAGTGCGGGTCGGCGCCGCTCGTTTCCTCGTCGTCGGCGCCGTCCGCGACGTCGTGCGCGTCCTTGGTGTCGGCGATCCCGAGGTCGTGGAAGCTGAGCGTTTCCGTCAGGACGAGGTCGGGGCGTTCCATCCCCCAAGCGAGGCGGAAGCCGAGGTCGCTCGATTGGTCTTTGACCGACTTGATTTCGCGGCTCGTCCATTCGGCGATCAACTCGTTCGCGCGGCGGTCGACGAACGTCGTCGTTTCGACGCCGGAAGCGTCGACGGTCGTAACTTTCGGGAAGTTTCCGTCGGCGTCGCGGTACCCGCTCGTCGCGTCGTTCGCCGCGTCTTTGCTGTTGTTGAGCGCGTTCAGGAAGAAGTCCGCCATTTGCTCCGTCGGAACGCCGTTAAGGGGCGCGAAGAGGAAGCGGATTTCCGGCGCGTCGGTTCCCCAACCCGGGTTGACGCGAGCGTTCCCTTCGCCGTCCGTGTAAGTCGCGCCGATTTCCCAACGGTTGTATCCGAGCGTCGACTGTCCTTCGGAGTCCGCGATCCAGCCGTTGCCGTCGACCCACCAACCGTCGAACGGCGTCGGGTCGAAGAAGAACGGCGTCATCGTCGCGTCCGGGTCGGCGAAGTCGACGACGTTGACGCACCACTGCGCGACGCGCGTCGCGAGCAACTGACGCGAAACGACGGCCTTTTCGTCTTTGCGATTGTCGCCGTTGAACTTCAGGAGGTCGAACGAACCTTCGACGTAGTCGTGCAGCAAGTCGCCCGGGTCGACGGCGTCCGGGGTTCCGTCGGCGTCCGTGTCTTCGGTGAACGGCAGCTCGCGGTTGTACAGCGTTCCGGCGTTCATATCTTCGTAAAGGAGCGTCATCACGACGAGATAAAGCCCGCGCGCCAGTTCCATTCGCTTGACGAGACCGACGTTGTGCGTTTCGCTGTCGACGACGTCCGCGCTCGAAACGAGATTGCCGCTATTATACTCGACGTCGAGCCAGTAGTTTTTACGGGCCAACGCGTTCAGGTCGATTTTCTTCCCGGCGGCGATTTCCGGCGGAAGCATCGCGACCAAGTACGACGTAATTTCCTCGACTTTGTCCTCGAACGCTTCGGCGTTCGGCGACTTTTGCAGGTAGTCGTTGATTTCGTCGCCGCCCCAGTTCGGGTCGTCGTCGGCGTAAATGTCCTTCGCTTTGAAGACGCGTTCCAACTCGGCGCGAACGTTGCGTCGAATCAGGTTCTCGAAACCGAACGAACCGCCGCGATAATCGCCGTCTTCGAGCGGTTTATTATCCGGGAAGACGAGACTCGGCGACGGAACGTCGGAGCTGAGCGTCGTCAGCGCGAGGCGAGCGTCGGCGCGTTGCGCTTCGGCGATCAGGCGTTCGGTTCGCGAAACGTCGTCGATCTCGCCGTCGAAGAGGTCGAAATTCATCCCCAAGTCGTCGACGAGTTGCGACGGCAGGTTCGCCGCGTCGGCGTCGAACGGACGAAGCAGACGTTCCAACATCGGGAGCGAATACGGCGTATCGGCCCAACCGAGCCCGTTTTGCCGCGCCCAGTACGGGTTGCGCGAGTACTGCGGCGCGTAGGTGTAAATTTGCGCGCCGAGCGGGTCGTAGGAGCGGAACGCCGTATCGGCGAAGTCGAAGCCCGGGACGACGTTCGCGTTCGTCGACATATCGACGGTCGTTTTGCCGCGCCAAGGGAAGAGCATTTTCGCTTCGGCGACCGTCGCGTCCGCTTCGTTCGCGTCCGAATTCGTCGGGTGGTAAAGGCGAATCGGGTCGAAGTAACGGAAGAACTCGTAACGGGTTCCGAACGCGTCGTCCGTTTCGTTTCCGTTGAGGCGGGCGCCCGGTTGCGACGCGTGCTGGTTCGCCAAATCCCAAGTCAAACCGGATTGGTCGACCGGGCCGGTCGGATTGTCGCGTTGCGACAGGTTGCGGCGCCAAAGGAGGTTCGACGCGAGCGTCGCGACGTCGTCCGGCGTTCGGCGCGAAAAGACCTTCGACAGCGCTTCGTAAAGGAGGACGTTCGACGTTCCGCGCCCTTCGCCGCGTTGCGCGACCGAAACCGGGAGGTTCCAGTCGTCGTTCCAACCGAAGCGACCGGCCAAGCTCTCGGCGTTGAAGAACGGCGAATTGACCGAAGCGCCGCCGCTCAACTCGTTCGCCCAATACGACGCCAATTCGTCGACGTAATTATACGGCTGCGACGCGTCGGAGTACGTTCCGCCGTCTTCGTCGTAACGGTTGAAATTCTTAAACTTGTTCGGAAGTTGATCCCAGTTCCCCGCCGTGTTGACGTTGACGCGACCGTCGAGGTCGAGAATCGTGTACGCGAACATCGTCGCGTAGGGCGTTCCGTTTTCGTCGACGCGAATCGGGAGCCCGGACGGAATCCAAATCGCTTCGCGCACGCCGTCGCCGTCCGCGTCGACGTCGTAAGGATTCGCCGCCGGCGCGTTCGTCGCCATTCGTTGGGCGAAGGTTTCGACGTCGCCGAACAGCGGGTTTCCTCCGCCGTAACGCAAACGGTCGTTTCCGCCGTCGAAGTTCCAGTGGTCGAGCGGAAGCGGACGCGGCGTCAACTTGCGAAGGAGCGCCGACAACAGGGCTCCGCGCGCCGTTTCGGAGTAGCCGCCGGCGTCGTAGGCTTGATCGTAAATCGACAGGAAGCCGCCGTTCGTCAACGTGTCGAAGAGCGCCGGACGGTGGAACGACGGCGTAACCCTTTCGTCGCGGTCGTTCAGCAAACTGTGGCTCAAGTCGCCGGAGTCGATAAACGGCGCCCGCGCGTAGTTCGCCAAGAAGAGCGTGAAGCGGTCGGCGGCGTTGTACGGAGCGGCCAAGCGCGGCGGCTCGAGGTACGCGCCGTTTTGGAACCCGTAGGCGACCGGGTAATTAACGGCCCAGCTCGAATCGTCGAAGTAGCGAAGCGAACCGTCGCCTTGACGTTGCGCGGCGTCGTAGTTCGCGTCGGTCAGGTGCGCCCACATCGAGCGGAAGCTGAGCGTCGCGCCGGGCCCGCGACGATACGGAACCAAGTCCGGCGCCGCGGCGTTCATCCAAAACGCGAACGGAATCCGCAGCGAGTCGCCGCTCATTCCGTAAGATTGCGCGAACGAGTCGATATCGGAATTGCCGAGCATTTGCGGCGTGAGTTGCGCGTCCTTCGCCTCCATCGGCGTGAAACCGCCGACGCCGGTGCCGGAGTAAACCGGACGGTTCAGGCGCGCCGTAACGAGCGGAAGCGATTCGTTGAACGCGTCGACGGCGAGGTCCGGGTCGGCGCCGTTGCGGGACGCGGCGTCGCGCAAGTCCTCGACGAAGCGTTTCATATCGTCGCTCAACTCGACGCGGAAGTGCCAGTTGTCCCAAACTTTGTAATTATCCGCGTTGCGCAGACCGTTCCATTGGTAGTGGTCGACCCAATATTGACCGGTTCCGGCGTCGGGCGCGACGAAGGCGGCGTTCTTGTAGAGCGGCGCGGTCGGGTTCGTGATCACTTTTTCGAGGACGAACGTCGAGGAACCGGCGACGACGTCGTTCCACTCCGCTTCCGCGTCGGGGTCGGCGCTCGCGAAGTCGTAAGCGTCGCCGAACGTCATCACGCCGCCGGAGCGTTCGAAGTAGTCTTTAATATCGCCCCAAGAGTAGTTTTGCACGTCCGGCGTCAGCGTCGCGTAACCGCGGTTCGGGAAGATCGCGATGTTCGCTTCGAACTGGACGGACGCGTTTTCGCTCGCGTTGGTCGGCGCGCCGTTATTGTCGTAGGAAATATTATACTCTTTCCAGTCGCCGTACATATTTTCGAGGACGCCGAACGGGCCGATCGGGTTGCGCTCGTTGTTCGAGCCGATCAGGACGTTGCGCAACGCGGCGCCGACGTCTTCTTGCGCGGTCGGCGGGAGGTAGCGTTCGGCT
>JAGBDD010000124.1 GCA_017937685.1 Thermoguttaceae bacterium
CGACGAGGCGGCGGGGCGGTTTGCGCGAACGCGTCGACCGACGCGGCGGCGAAAAGCGCGAAGATCGCGACGAAGGAAAAGAGGCGAGAAGAGCGCGACATAGCGAGACTCCGATAAAATATTTTTGAAACGACGTCGTTGTTTTCGTTTGAATTTCGCGGTCGAAGACGGCGGCGAGACGCGGTTGCGAACCGTTCCGACATTAATACTATAGTCGACCGTCGCCCGTTCGTCTCCGAACGAAATCGCGATTTTTGCGAAAAACGGGGCGTCGTCGACGCCGAGAAGAGCGGATAAACCGGATAGGTAAGATAGAAAAAAACGAAAACCGACGAACGTCGGCGACTTGCGTCGGGCGGCGCGTCGGTTTTCGGGGCGAGCGGACGGCGTTAGTAGCGAGCCGGAGCGCCGGGCGCGGCGGCGTTGAAGATCGCCGGGTCGTATTCGTCGCGATATTGTCGTTTCGGCGCGTAACCGCCGCGTTTGAGGACGTTTTCCGGCGAGTTGGGGTCGTCTTCCGGTTTCGGGAAATATCGGCGCGCTTCGCGAGACGTTCCGGATTGGACGGCGAACTCGTCGAAGGGGGCCGATTCAAGCGAAGGCGGATTCGACGGCGAGTTCGGAACGGACGTCGCGGCGTTCGGCGGCGTTCCGTTGAAGAGCCCGGCGAACGGATTGGCGGAATCGGCGGCGGGCGCGGCGCTTGGGACGGCGTTTTGAACGGCGTTTTGAACGGCGTTTTGAACGGCGTTCGGCGTTTCGACGCGGTCGTATCGGGAGACGGCGTCCGGGCGGAGCGTCGCGGCGTTCGGGTCGCGAACGCGACTTTGGCGGTGAACGTAACGTCCGAGTTTGCCGTCGCCGAGCGACTCGACCCAAGAGACGAACGTTTGGCAGTCTTGCGCGGACCAGCGGCCTTCGCCGAACGGATAAACGCGGTTTCCTTCGGCGTCGACGACGACCGGATGGTTCAAAATCGGGCTTTGCGCCGGATTGTTAAAATCAATAAAATCGAACGTTTCGCGCAAGTTGAAGTAAAGGGCGAGGCGCGCTTGCGCTCCGACCGCTTTCGGACGAACGCGGAACGCCGAGTTCGGGTTCGAACCGTCGTGGCAACCGGCGGTCGCGCAACGCTTTTGGAGAATCGGTTGCGCGCGGCGAGCGAATCGTTCGAACGCGGAAACGGGAACCTCTTTCGCCCAACCTTCGATTTCGGCGACTTCCGGCGAGACCGAGGGCGACGCGGCGGCGTTCGGCGTTCGCGTCGAACCGGCGGAACCGTTTTGACGCGCGGCGACCGTTCGAGCGGCGGAAGCGCGCCATTTCTCTATTTGCCGCAATTCCTCCAATTTGGCGGCGACCGCGCGACGTTCGCCGTCGGAAAGGGGTTCGGCGAGTTTCGTTTCGAGGAGCGCGATCGCTTGCGGCGCGAGTTGGCGGCGGTTTGCCCAATCGGCTAAGCGGAGCGTTTCGCCGACGTCTTCGAGGCGCGTTCGGCTCTTTTTGAACGCGAAAAGATCGTCGCGACCGCCGCCGATGAATTGGACGTCGAGCTTTGAAACGGAGACGGAGCCGCCGTCGAGAAGCTCGATTGACAGGACGTCGCCCCGGTCGCGAACGACGCCGACGTAAACGACGTCCAACCGCGTTAGAACGAAGCGCGGCGGTTCCGACGTCGGCGGAGCGTCGGACGTTTGCGCCGTCGGAAGCGTCGGAGAAAGCGGCGTTTGCGTCGACGCGTCGGAAGCGAAAAGGGGCGAGGCGAGCGTCGCGAACAGAACGCCGACGCCGAGCGTCGAAGCGCGCGAACGGAGCGGGCGAACGAAAAACGAAAGGGCGGAGCGTTGCGTCATCGGTCGAAAAGCGGGCGTTAAAAAAAAAGGAAAAGGACGGTTAAAGGGAACGAAGGGGGAAAAGGGAAAAAACGGTTTTTGATTTTGTTGAAAATCGACGCGGAAAACCGCCGCGTCGATTGCGGCGCTCGCGACGTCGGTTAACGTCGCGGGCGGTTTCGCGGTTCGACGCGCCAAGCGGAAACTTTCTCCGCGTCGGCGACGATCAAGTGCGGAACGCCGTTCCAACGGGCGACGCAAACGCCGGAAATTTCGGCGCCGAACTGGAAAACGTCGAACGGTTCGCCGGTCGCGCGGAAGAACCGAACGACGCCGTTCGGAGACGCGACCAACCATTCGTCGGCGCCGTCGCCGTCGACGTCGCCGGAGACGACGCGTTCCATTTGTCCGCTTTCCTCCCAATCGATCGGCGTCTTCCAAAGGATCGAGCCGTCGACGCCTAACCCGACGAAAGAGGCTCCTTTGGGATTTTCGGTCGCGACGATCGCGACGACGCTCGACTCGCCGCCGGGCGTCGCGGCGTCGGAAACCGCGAACCAAACGAAGGAGCCGCCGTCGTCGGCGCGGTATTCGGCGAGGCGTTCGCCGGTCGCGGCGTCGTTTTCGACGAGGGAGCCGACGAGACCTTGGGAACGCGTCGTCGCCAACAACGTTTGACGCGGCGTCGCGTTCGAGCGATAACGAACGCCGAGCCGATAAGGTTCGAGGACGCTTTCGTCTTTCCAACGGATTTTCGGACGCTCCGACTCGACGACGTAAAGCCCGTGCGGCGTCGGGCCGTTCGACGACGGCGCGCCGACGAGCCCGAGCGCGAGTTCCGGCGTTCCGTCGCCGTCCGCGTCGAGGAAACGAGCGTCGCCGACCCGTTGATTTTGGAGTTTGCCGACGTCGAGCGTTCCGAGGTCGTTGAAATTTTCGTCGAAGCGGTGCGCTTTTTGCGACTGCAAGCGAGACGACGCAACGTAGTAACGCCGCCCGCCGTCGAAGCGGATCGTTCGGACGAACGAAATCGGCTCGCCGACCGCCGCCGCGGGGGTCGTTTTGCGAACGAGTCGGCCTTGCGACGTCAACAGAGCGAGCGCGTTGCCGTCGCAGGGGACGATTAAAAGGTCGCCCGGGAGCGCGTCGGCGACGGCCAACGGAACGAACGCGTCGGGGGACGGAGGGGAAGGCGGCGCGTCGGCGACGTTTTCTCGATCTTGCGTCGGCGCGTCGGAAGCGGCGGCGTTTTCGGCGTTGTTTTCGGCTTTGTCGGGGAGGCGTTCGAACGCTCGGGCGGCGTCGAAATCGGCGTCGGACGCGGAGACGGCCAACGGGTTCGTCGGCGCGTAAAGTTCGTCGAAACGCCAAATTTCGCGCAGTTCGAACGTTTTCGGATAACGACGCGGCGGGATCGAAGCGGGCGTCGGTTCGCGTTGTTCGGACGCGACGCGGTAACGGTCGTTGGCGTCGGCGGCTTCGAGCGATTCGACGAAGCGTTTGACGGCGGCGTAATACGCGTTGAAGTCGTCGTTGTAAAGGTCGCCGCCGTCGAGCGCGCGAACGAGGAGGCGTTGGAGCGCGACGAACGAAACCGGGTCGCGAACGTATTTTTGGACGACGCCGCGTTCGTCGAGGAGCGCGAGGGACGGAACCGTCGGGGGCGGGAAATCGAACTCCCGAAGCGCGGCGCGGTCGAGCCGAAAGAGCGGGACGCTTCCGCCTTGGGCTCCGTATTCGGCGCGGACGGCGTCGTCGGATTTTTCCGCCGGGTCGAAATTGACGGCGAGGAAGGCGAGCCGGGCGTCGTCGGCGTTGTATTGAGCGGCTTGCGCAAATTCTCGAAGCGCGCTTCCGGAGAGGGAACCGGCGTTCGGCGCGTCGGCGGTCGAGGAGCCCCAAAAACAGACGACCGTTTTTTTGCCGTCGTCGCGCTTGCCGCCGAGCGTCGCGTCGGAAAAGCCGGAGACGAGCGAGCGAACGCGAACCGGCGGGAACGCGCGCCCGAGCGCCGTCAGCTCCGGCGGCAAAAAGCGGTCGACGACGCGGACGGCGGACG
>JAGBDD010000125.1 GCA_017937685.1 Thermoguttaceae bacterium
CCAACGCCGCCAAAATGTTCGAACCAATGAAACCGGCGCCGCCCGTTACAATAATCATAACCACTCCTCCGCTTCTTTCATCGAGCCGACGACCGCGGTCGCCGCGGTTTTCGGTTTCTTAATTTCTTTTTCGCAACCTTTTTGTTTATTTTCAAACGCGCCGTTGTTTTCGACGTTTTTGTTTTCCGGCGCTTTATTTTCGTTTTCAAAAGACGCGTCTTTTTCGAAAGGCGCCGGAACGAAGAGCAAATTTTTCCCGACGCCCGCCGCGATTCCCGCCTCGACGTCGCGCTCTTTGTCGCCGAGCGAAACCGACGCGCTCATATCGATATTTAACAACGCTTTAGCCTTTAAAAACATTCCCGGCTTCGGCTTGCGGTCGTCGCCGGAAAGGGTCGGGCAATGAAAAACGGCCGCGATTTCGACGCCTTCCTCGCGGAAACGCTCGAGCGTCCAAGCGGTTAACGCTTCGAAATCGGCCTCGGTAAAATACCCGCGCTCGATCCCGGACTGATTCGTCGCGATCACGATTAAATATCCAAGCCGCCGCGCTTTACGGCAAAGCTCGAAGACGCCGTCGATAAAGTCGAAGCGCTCTTTTTGGCAAACGTAACCGTAATCGACGTTTATCGTCCCGTCGCGATCTAAAAAGAGCGCTTTTCTCGGCTCGCCGTCCATTTTCCTCACGCCGTCCTTATTATTAGTCTTAACTACTATTAACGTCGCTTATAATTAGCGTCGAATAACTCGCCGCGCCGTTCGTTTCGCCGCGTTCGCAACCTCGGACGGCGTCGTTATTTAAACGAATAAAAACGCTTTTCGATTTCGCCGCAAATATAATGTCCGACGGCGAGGTGCATCTCTTGAATTTTATTCGAAACGTCGGCGGGAACTGCGATCGTCGCGTCGGCTAAGTCTTTCATCGCGCAAGGTTTAGAGCCGACGAAAGCGACCGTTTTGATTCCCTTGCGCTTCGCCGATTCGAACGCCGCGACAACGTTTTTGCTCGAACCGCTCGTCGACAAGCCGATCAGCACGTCGCCCGCGTTCCCGACGCCTTCGATTTGGCGCGCGAAGACGACGTCGAAGCCGTAATCGTTCCCGATCGCGGTCAGCGCCGACGTGTCGACCGTCAGCGAAATCGAGTTCATCGCCGGGCGGTTGACTTTATAACGCCCAACCAGTTCCGCCGCAAGGTGTTGCGCTTGCGACGCGGAGCCGCCGTTGCCGCAAAAAACGACCTTGTTTCCGGCCTTCAACGCGTCGACGCACATCTCGACAACCGCCGCGACGTCCGCTTCCAACGCTTTTAACGCTTGCAACGCTTCGATTAAGGAATCGACTTCCGCGCTAAATTTCATCGTTTTTCCTCCTTCGCCTCGTCGGCGCGTTTCATTTTTTCGACCAAATTCGTCGTCGAGTATCCCTCGACCCGTTTCAACTCGACCGCGCGCCCGCCGTATGCGACAACTTGCCGCCCTTCCGGCCAACGGTCGAGCGAGTATCCTTCCTTCGCGATCACGTCCGGGCGCAGCAAATCGATCAGCGGTTCGGCGGTGTCTTCGTCGAAAACGACGACGTAATCGACAAGTTCGAGCGCCGCGACGATCGCCGCCCGCGTCGTTTCGTTTTGAATCGGGCGATTAGGCCCCTTGTATCGCTTCACCGACGCGTCCGAATTGACGGCGACAATCAGCGCGTCGCATTCGGCCCGGGCTTGCGCGAACGAATTCAGGTGCCCGAAGTGCATGCAGTCGAAACAGCCGTTGGTGAAGCCGACCGTTTTGCCGCGCCGCTTCAAATCGGCGACGACTTTTGCCAACTCGTCGCGGTTCAAGAGTTTGCGTCGTCCGACGTTCGACGCTTTCTCGCTCTTTGCGTCGACGGCGGCGGTCGCGTCTCCGTTAGCGGCGGCGTTTTCTTCGTTTGCGGCGACGTCGAGCCGAACCGTTTTCGCCGTCGCGGCTTCGATCGCTCGCTCGGCGGCGGCTCGCTTGGCGTCGAGCGCGGCGCGGAGTTCGTCGGCGGTCGCGGAGGCCGTCCCCAACTTCCCGACGACGATTCCGGACGCAAGGTTCGCCAACTCCATCGCCTCTTCGACGCTCGCGCCCGCGCCGAGCGCCGCGCCGAAGGTCGCCAACGAAGTGTCGCCGGCGCCGGAAACGTCGAAAACTTCCTTCGCTTCGGTCGGAATTTGACGCGGATCGTCGGGATTTTGTCGCGAAAAACGCATCATTCCGTATTCGCTGAGCGTCGCCAACAAATTTTCAATTTCGTAACGCTCAAAAATCCGTTTCGCGGCGGCGATCGCGGCGGTTCGGAAGTTCGGGTCGGCGGGGCGCAACTCGCTTTCGGACGCTTCTTGGAACTCTTTCAAGTTCGGCTTGACGAAGGTCGCGCCGTTGTATTTCGAGTAATCGCGGCCTTTTGGGTCGACGATCGCCGGCTTGCCAAACTCGCGACAAAGAGCCAAAATCGCCTGCGTTGTTTTCGGAGTGAAAAATCCTTTATTGTAATCGGAAAGCAACACGACGTCGGCGGAACGAATCGCTTGCGACGCGGCGGCGAAAAATTCGTCCCAAATCGGCGACAAATCGGGCAACCGCTCCTCTTTGTCGACGCGCAGGAGATGACTGTTTGACGCGATCATCCGCTCCTTGACGATCGTTTTCGCGTCCGGATGGAAGAAAAGCCGGTTCCAACACTGAATTTTCGACAGCAACTCCGCGACGCGACGCCCTTCGGCGTCCTTCCCGACGACGCCGACGAACGTCGTAACGCACCCGAGCGCGGCAAGGTTCGCGACGACGTTTCCGGCGCCCCCCAGCATCTCCTTGCAACTTCGGATTTTAAGCACCGGCACCGGCGCTTCCGGCGAAATGCGGTCGACCGTCCCGTACGCGAAGCGGTCGAGCATTAAGTCGCCGATCGCCACCGCTTTCACATTGCTAAACTTTTCGATATAATCCCGCATCGCGCCGCGTCCTCCGTCGTTTCCGCGTTTTACGCAATTTCTTTATTTTGCGTCGTTAACGCCGCGCTTCCCCTTTTTCGTCAAGGAGCCAATGTCGAGCGCGCCGTTAGACGCCGTTAAGATAACGTTTTTCGTTAAAAAAAGGAAGAGCGATTTCGCCAAGAAAATAGATTTTAGCGGTTTTACCGTCTCGTTAAGTCCGCGTCGCCAACGTTTAAACGAACGACGCGTCGAGCCCCCTTCATTTTTGGAACTCGACGCGTCGCTCGGTTTGCGCCGTCGTTAAAATCGACGTTTTCCGCTTCGTTTTCGTTCAACCGTCGGAGCGTCGCCAAAATTCGGCGATTTTCTCGGCGACGAACTCAGGAGTTAGACGCGCCATACACTCGGCTTTTCCGCCGGTTCGCGCGCAAACGGCGCTCCAATTCGGGTCGGCCCATTCGCAAGCGCGGCAATACGGCGCCCGGAGGTTCAAGTTTTGCGGATACCCGTACAACGCCGGCTCCGTCGGGCCGAAAAGAACAACCGACGCCCCGCCCTTCAACGCGCGGCGCAAGTGCGTCATTCCGCCCTCTCCGTCGATATGCGATTCGGCGCGCTTGAGCAAAATTTTCACGTCGTCGAGGTTCGTTTTCCCGACCAAATCGACGTCGACGCCCGCGATTCTCGGCGACCGCTCCGGCGAAACGCCGAGCTGAACAAACGTTCGCTCCGGAAACGCGCGCTTCAAGTCGGCGACCAAGCGGACGTAATAATCGAGCGGCCACATCTTCGTACTTTCGGCCGACTTCGCGCCCGCGTCGATCCCGCGATTCAGCGTTACGAACGTTTTGCCGTCAAGCCCGAACTTGCGTAAAACCGCGTCTTCGTCGGTCGGCGTCGGAATTTCGACGTCGAAATCGGTTCCGATCCCCAAAAATCCGCCAACGTCCGGCTGTTGGAGGCGCAGTTCCCCGCGAACGACCGAAAACGCGTTCGCGATTCCGTCTCCGTAAGGCGGCAAGGCAAAGATTAACGGTTGCGCCGATTCCAACGCCCGATACGCGTCGACCAACGCCGTTAATTTCGGGCAAAATCGTTCGACGCGGGCGCGGTCGACTCGCTCGACCAGCGGAAAGCGCGCCGTCGAAATCGCCAAGTCGAAACGTTGAGGAACGAACGGTCGTTCGTCGATCGGGTCGACGAACGCGGCGCGCGCGGCGCCGGGACTCGCCGCGAAGAGCGAAAATTTGACCGGCGCGTCCCCGATAAAACGTTTCAAATATCCAAAATAGTTCGCGGCAATCAAATAATCGCCGAGCCCGCCGGTAAAAAAGAGGCCGACGTTCAGCGCGTTTTCGTCCCGCTCGACGCTCGAAGGAACGCGACGCAACGCGTTCGCCGCCGTCCAAAACGCGAGCCGCAACGCCGTTTTCCGAAAATCGGCGCCGTACAACGCTCGATATTTCAAGATTTTACGCTGCAACTTATAATAATAGTCGAAACGCTTAAATTTTCCCATCGACCGCCTCCGCGACGCCCCGTAAGGCTTCTTCGACCGAAATCGCGGCGAGCCGTTCGCAACGGTCGCAACCGCGCGGGCAACGCTCGACGTAAGTCGCCGTCAACCATTCGCATCCGCCCGGGCAGGCGCTCGCCCCCAAATTGACGTTCTCCGGATACGCGAAAAATTCTTCCGAAGTCGGGCCGAAAACAACGACCGACGGCCCGCCCCCGAGGAAGCGTCGCAAGTGAACAAGCCCGCACTCGCCGTCGAAATGGCAAATTGCGTCTTTTAGGAGAACTTTAAGCTCCTCAAAATCGGTTTTACCGCGCAAGTCGACGTCGACGCCTTCGATCGCCCAAGTCGCCGGGCTTCCGAGTTGAACGATTTTAACGCCGGGATACTCGCGCCGCAACGCCGCGACCAACTCGACGTATTTTTCCAGCGGCCAAAGTTTCGTCGCTTCGTTCGGGCGGTCGTTCCCGGCGCCGCGTTGGAGCGTTATATACGGGCCGTCGGCGAGCCCGAACTTCGCTTTCGTCGCCGCGACGTCGCCGAAAATTTTCGGACGAAAATCGACGCCGACGTTCAAAAGACCGCCTAAGTCGGCTTGCGTCAAGCGCGTTTGCCCGTTCAACAACGAATACTCCCGCCCCAAAAAATAAGCGGGCGACCCGGTGCGAAAATAAATCGAGTTATTTTCAAAAAACGTTCGATAAAACGCGCAAATTTCGGCGACTCTCGGCTCAAACCGCTCGAGCTTTCGACGGTTGCAAAAAACAAGTTTCGGAAAACGAACGAGTTCCAGCTCGACGTCGCAATTTTGGACGCGCGCCGCTTCTCGGGTCGAAACGACTTCGACGTTAAATTCCTGTTCGCGGCAAAGATTGCGAATCGCGCCGAGCGACTTGTCGCGATGCGAATAAACGACGATTTGCCGCCGCCCGACGAACGCCGCGTCGAACGCTCGAACGTAATTAAGAGCGAGAATCAAATCGCCCAAACCGCCGAAAACCTCTATTTTAACGCGACATAGGTCGTCGTCGACCGTTTTCGGACGTCGGTTCGCGCCGCCGCGCCAAGTCAGCCCCAAAAATTCCGGAAACCCAAAACCGCGCAAAGCGGCCCAAACGCCAAAACGGAGCCCGGCCCTTTTAGACGCGACGCCATATTTGGCGACGTATTTGTCGATTTTCATCGACGCGTCGTCTAAAAAAGATCGCTTCGGCATAAAATTTTCTCCACTCAACCGTTCGCTAAACGCGCAATACTTCAACGCCCGATTTTTGCAACGCGAACGCCCGTTCGCGCCCAATTTCGTTATTCGTTTTCGACGGCCCTCGCTTTTCCGGCGTCCTCAACGTTGCAAATAATAAAGGGAAATCGTCGCTATTGTCGATTTTAAAAAAAAACGTTCGCGACGTCAAGCCCGTTTTCGAGCCGCGTCGCGAACGCTTTTAACGATTTTCCTCGTTATACCGCCGTTATTTTCGGTCTTCTTCCCCGTTTTACTCTTTGCCTTCCGTTTGAAAAAACTTTCCTTGCCAAGAATCGCGGCGCCGGAACGCGACGTCGACGGCGTTGCGCGCGGCGTGTTTCTTCGCCGTCCAATCGGGCGCCAACAAATACGGCTCCGACGCTTCCCCGGAAATCCGCTCGATCACCGTCTCCGGCGACTGCAGCTCCAAAAAGTCGACGACCGCCTCCGCGTAATCGGTCAGTTGCGGCGGCTCGACCTCCCCGGCTTCCCAAAGTCGCGCCAGCCTCGTGTTCCGCACGACGTAAAGATGGTGAAGTTTTAACGAATGGAAGCCCAAATCGGCGACCAACCGCGCCGTTCGCCGCATATCGTCGCGAGTTTCGCCCGGCGCCCCCAAAATGACGTGCGTTCCGAGCCGCAGCCCGCGTTCTTTCGCCCGGCAAACGGCGTCGACGAACGTCGCGACGTCGTGTCCGCGGTTGAAAAATTTCAGCGTCGCGTCGTTAGCCGACTGAAGCCCGATTTCGAGCGCGAGCCATTTTTCGCGAGCGATTTCCGCCAACAGGTCGAGAACCGAATCGGGGAGCGCGTCCGGGCGGGTGCCGATCGCCAAACCGACGACTTCCGGGCGGCGCAACGCAATCTCGTATTTGCGACGCAATTCGTCGAGCGGCGCGTGCGTGTTCGTCGACGGCTGGAAATACGCGATGAAACGGTCGACGTCGAAACGGCGGCGGAGTTGGCGGATTCCGTCGTCGATTTGCGCGTCGAGGTCGTCGAGTCCGAAAAAGCGGCCCGGGCTGAAACTGACCGCGTCGCAGTAAATACAGCCGCCGCGCCCGACCGTTCCGTCGATGTTTGGGCAAGAAAAATGAGCGTCGACGCTAATTTTGCGGACAATTCCGCCAAACTCGCGTTTAAAATAGGCGCTTAGGGGAAAATAACGCGCCCCGGAACGCCGCCAAAACGGAATGCCGTCGCCGCCCATTTTTCCTAATCCCTCCATTTTAACCGCTTTGCCTTTCTCGCTCAAAACGCCGCATTTCTCTCAAACGACGACGCGCCGTCCTTTCTCAACGTCGCAAAACGCAACGCAAACGCCGCCCTTATTAAAACGTCAAAACGCAAGCAAGCGCCGCCCTTTCTCAACGTCGCAAAACGCAACGCGAACGCCGCCCTTATTATTAAGGTCGAAACGCCGTCGAGCGTTCGCCGCGCAAGGTTTTGTTAGCGTCTTCAAACGCAACGGACGCTAAATAGCGTCGGTTTCCCAACGTCAAGCGGTTTCCGGCATAAAGGTCGGCAATACGACGCCGTTGCGCGGGCCCGCTTCGCCGCGAACTTGCGCGACGTGAATTTCGGTGTTCTTCGCCCCGAGCGCGTACATCGCGGCGCGGAGTTCCTTCGCGTCGGTCGGAATCAGGAAGATCGGCGACCACTTCCCGGCGTATCGGTTCAGCTCCGTTCGAATCAACGCGGCGGCTTGCGCTTCAGTGCGCGCGGCGCCGGGGCCGACCATCGCGCTCCCCGGGTCTTTCACCGAGCCGACGAACCCGCAAATCTCGCCGGTCGCGTCGTCGACCAAGACGCTGAGCCCCCAAATCCCGTCCTTATTTTCGATAAAATACGCAAAGTCTTTCGAGCGGTCGATTCCGTAAATCTCCGTTTCGAGCGCGACCAACGCCGGAACGTCTTCGGGCCGCGCGTCGCGAATCGTCGTTCCGGCGGGCGCGTCGACCGGGAAACCTTCGGCGGGAACGGCGACCGTCATATCTTGAAAAACGGCGGTCGGAACGAACCCGGCGCGGTTGTACGACGAGAAGGAATCGAGGTTCATCGCGCTCGAAACCAAACGCAACGGCTGATTGCGGCGCTCGGCGACGTCGACAATATATTTAAGGAGCTTCGACGACACCTTGCGTCCGAAATACTCCGGCGCGACCGTCATAATCCCGAGCGAAACGTGCGTCGGACGCGGGTGAAAGAAGCAGGAACCGGCGATTTTCCCCGTCTCGGCGTCCTCCGCGACGACGCAACAATCCGGGTCGAGCGCGTCGTAAACCCGAGCGTAAAGGGTCGCCGCCTCCGCCGACGGAACGACCTCGAACCCGCGGTTCTTCTTGTACCAAACGTTCAGCGAGTCGCAAATCAACGCCGCGACCGCCGCGTCGTCCTCCGCTTTCTTCAACCGAATCAAAATGTTCGCCATCGGCGCCGCCGTCCTTTCTTGTTGTTTGCGTTGTTTACGTTACTTTTACCGTTTTGTTAAATTAGCGACTTTCGCCGCCTTTGCCAATTTTTCCAAACCGCCGATTCGTCCAAACGCCGACGCCGTTTAACTCGACGCAAACCGCCGATTCGTCCCAACGTCGCCCGACGCCCGATTCGCCGCGTCTCCCAGTTTGTCCAACCTCGCTTATTTTACTTAATAACGTGAAACGCCCAAAGTCCGAACGCGACCGGCGCCGCGAGAAGAAGCGAGTCGTAAATATCGAGGAAACCGCCGAAACCGGGGACGTTCGTTCCGGAGTCTTTGCGCATCACGTCGCGCTTGATCAGCGACTCGGCCAAGTCGCCGAGCATTCCGGCCAACCCGACCGCGAGCCCGTAAATAACGACGCCGACCCAAGTCGTTTGCGACGGAGAGCCGGTCGCCAACGGGAAAAGAACCGCGACGGAGAGCCAAGCGCCCAAAATCGCGAACGCGATCCCGCCGACCGCGCCTTCGATCGTTTTGCCGGGAC
The DNA here is from genome assembly GCA_017937685.1 of Thermoguttaceae bacterium. Classification (GTDB taxonomy): domain Bacteria; phylum Planctomycetota; class Planctomycetia; order Pirellulales; family Thermoguttaceae; genus RUG369. Next base: position 8,682 of record JAGBDD010000125.1, read on the forward strand.
TCAAACTCGGCGCCATCTTGTGTCGCCCGATCAACCGCCCGACCGTGTACGCGCCGACGTCGCAGAGCTTCGCGACGACGATCATCGAAACCAACGCCGGGACGCCGTAAGCGATGCGCAACATCACCAAGAACGAACCGAGCAAACCAACGTAAACGATCGCGAAAACGGCGCCGGTCAAGTTGATCAGGTGCCCGCCCGGAAGTTTGAAGCGGAGCATTTCGCCGACGAACGCGATCAGAACGCCCGCCGCGATCGCCAGGAGCGTATGAACGCTAGCGAAGGCCGCCGTTTTCCATTGCGCGCCGTCCGAAAACGCCCAAAACGACCGCGTCGCCAATTCGCCGCGACCGTCGAACTCCGCGTTTCGACGCTCGACGCTCTTTTCGGAGTCTTCGTCGTCCGCGTCGACGTTTTCGCCTTGAAGAGAGCGCAACGCGACCGACGCCGTTTCGAGAGCTTCGAGCGCGCGGGCGATTTCCTCGTCTTTTTTCGCGTCCCCGTCGGTCGGCTCTTCGTCGACGAGAGTTTGAGACGGCGTCTCGGCGAGCGCTCGTTCCAGCTCGATCAAAAGCGGAAGCGAGTTGTAACTCGACGCCCAAGAAAGAAGAATCGTCCCGAAAACGCCGAAATAAATCGTCGTGCGACGCGGGTAAATCCCCCCGGCGTTCAATAAAAGAAGCGCTTCTTTGCAAAGGAAATAGACGCAAATCAAGAAGAATGGAATCAACGCCAACCCCGGCGCCGGCGCCTTCGCGTCGAGATAACAAAGCCCGACCAACGCCGCGACGACCGGAATCCCAATCGACAAACGCCAAACCAACATCGCTCCAACCCCAACAATATTTCTTAACGCCGCGCTCGCCGCCCAAACGTCCGACGTCGCGACGAAATTAACGTTTTCATCGCCGCTCGACCGACGCGCCGTCGTCTTCAAATCGACCGCCGCGCCGCCGACGCTCGGTTTCAATTATACTTTCTTTCGCGTCAAAATTCCAGTCTCCCCTTTCGTTTCTCGACCATTTTTCGCAAAAATTTGCGTTCCTTTCTCCTTTTCCGCCGTTTCTCGACGCGAGGCGGGAACGCGCCGTCCGTTAAATTCATTAAAGGGCGTTTTTTCGTCAACAGAATTAAGAAAAAAGGGCGTTTTGTGAAAAAAGCGAATTGATTTTTTATCGTCTTCGCCTATCCTTAATAAATAGCGGAAGGTTTGCGCTTCCGACGCGCCGCGACGTTTCCTCCGCCTCGTTCGACCGCCGATTCGCGATTGTTCGTCGTTTTGTCTTTTTCGCGTCGGCGTTCCGCTCGAAAATCGTTCCTCGACCGTTCGCCTCGACGCGCGGTCGGCCTCCGTTTCCAAGAAAAAACGTCGCGTCGTCCGTTCGGCGCGCTCCGCTCGACGGCGTTTCTTTTCGAATCGTCGAACGCCGCGCCTTGCGAAATCGGCTTAGCGCCGTTTCGCGTTTTGATAATCAAACGCCGTTCGCGCTCTCGTCGGCAAGACGCGGGACGAACGCTTCGGAGACGACGATGCAAGACGTTTTATCGTTCGAAGTTTTGACGTTAAAAGAATTAGGAGCGATCGCTTCCGAAGCGCGCGTTCCTCGTTGGAGTCGTCTCAAAAAGGCGGAGCTGATCGACCGCCTTCTCCGAGCGGGCGTCGTTCCCCCGACCGTCGACGAACTCGTCGCTCGACGCCGACAAGAACAAGAAGAACGAGCCGCCGAAGCCGCGCCGCTTCTCCCCCCGACGTCGGACGCGCCGACGAACGAAACGCCGACGAGCCCCCTAAGCGCGACGGAGCCCGCCGTCGAAACGAACGCCGCCCCTTGCGCCGCTTCTTCCTCCGACGCCGAAACGCCGACGAGCGCCGCCCCAATCGTTCCCCAAGCGGAAGCGGAAAACGTCGCTTCGCCGACGCCGTCGGTCGAAGAAACGCAAGCCGCGGCGCCGACGCCGCCGAACGCTCCGGCGCCGCGTCAAGAAAAAGCGCGTTCGCCCAAAATGTTCGGCTCTCCGACCGACGAAAACGACCGCCTCGTCTTAAGCGTTTGCGACCCGTTTTGGCTCCGCGCCTACTGGGAAGCGACGCCGCGTCTCGTCGAGCGCGTTCGCTCGGCGATGGGACAAAATTGGCACACCTCCGACCCGATGTTGCGCCTTTACCGCGTCGACCGCGAGCCGCACGGAGCGACGCGGCGCGAGTTTGTCGCCGATTTCCCGGTGCGCGCCGGCGTCAACAACTGTTACGTTCCCGTCGACGATCCGCCGCGCTCGTTCCTCGTCGAACTCGGCTACTTAACGCGGGACAAACGCTTTTTCACGTTAATTTCCAGCGCCGTCGTCGAGACGCCGCAACGGTACGTTCACGACGCGTTCGGACGCCCGGAAGAAAACGGACTCGGTTTTCCGACCAATTTCGACGCGTTCGTTCCGCGACGGCGACCGGCGCGCCCTCGTCTCGCGTCGATCGAAGAGGAAACGTTCCGTCCCGACGCGTTCGACGAAACGGCGCGACGCGACGCCGCGCTTTGTCCGTCGAACGATTTGCGCGTCGCGGTCGACTGCGAAATCGTCGTCAAAGGCAAAGTTTCCCCCGGCGCCCGCGTTCGCGTCAAAGAAGAGCCGATTCGTTTAAAGGAAGACGGAACGTTTTCGATTCGTTACCGCCTCCCGGAACGGCGGCACGTCTTCCCGGTCGTCGCGACGAGTCCGGACGGCTCCGAAACGCGCACCGTCGTCGTCGCGGTCGACCGCAACACGAAGACGCTCGACCCGGTTTTCCGCGACGAAGAACCGGAGGAATGACGCTTCGTTCGGCGCCGGGAGCGTTTTTTTCGCCGTTTTCCGCAAAAATTCCCGAAACGCCGTCGACTTTTCGCGTCGCGGCGCCTTTGCCAAATCGCGAAAACGTTTACAATGAAGGAAAGTTTTTCGTCTTTTCGCGTTCCCGTTCGTTCGTTTCGTCGGACGGCGACGCTCAAGTCGAAAAGCGGTCGAATCGAAGGGCGACGCGAAGAGCGCGTCGCGAGAGGGCGCCCGAATCGGCGTTAACGTTAAGGGGCGGCGCGACTTGCGTCGTTGAAATCGCGAAGTGAAAACGTTTCGTCGTTTGGAAGATTTTCCCGCCGAGTTGCGCGGCGGCGTCCTTTCCGTCGGAAAATTCGACGGCTTGCACCGCGGACACGCGGAGATTCTCGCTCGCTTGACCGAAACGGCGCGGCGCCGAAACGCTCCGTCGGTCGTCTTTACGTTCGACCCGCCCCCGGCGCTCGCGTTGCGACCGGACGCGCCTTATCCTCTTCTTTGCGACGTCGAGCAAAAAATCGCGCTTTTCGAGCGGTTCGACTTGGACGCGTTGGTTCTTTTCCCGACGACGAAAGCGTTCTTATCCCGTTCCGCGACGGAGTTTATCGCGGAGACGGTCGTCGGCGTTTTCGGCGCGACCGGTCTCGTCGAGGGGGAAGACTTCCGGTTCGGGCGCGGTCAAGAGGCGGACGGCGCGGCGCTTTCGGCGCTTTGCGCTCAATTCGGTTTGACGTTGGAGATCGCGCCGTCGGTTCTTTTGGACGGCGACGGCGAACCGATTTCGAGCAGTTCGATTCGCGCGGCGGTTTCTCGGGGCGACGTTTCCGACGCGGCCCGGGCGCTCGGTCGACCGTTCCGCTTGCGCGGCGTCGTCGAGACCGGCGACCGTCGCGGCCGAACGCTTGGTTTTCCGACGGCGAACGTCGCGGTTCCGACGTCGACGGTCGTCCCGGCGCCGGGTCTTTACGCGGCGAAGGCGACGCTTCCGGACGGTCGCGTTTTTGCGTCGGCGGTCAACGTCGGCGGGAACCCGACGTTCGGCGTTTCGACGTTCAAGATCGAGTCGCACCTTCTCGACTTTTGCGGCGACGTTTACGATCAAACGCTAACGCTCGACTTTTTACGCCGTTTGCGCGACGTCGTCCCGTTCCCGAACAAAGAAGCGCTCCTCGCTCAAATCGCCGCCGACGTCGCCGAGACC
>JAGBDD010000015.1 GCA_017937685.1 Thermoguttaceae bacterium
ATGCGGCGGCTCTTCTTGTCGACCGAGGTAACGACGCATTCGATTTCGTCGTTCTTGCGGACGACTTCGCTCGGATGCGTGATCTTGCGAACCCAGCTCATATCGCTGACGTGAAGCAAACCGTCGATGCCTTCTTCGATTTCGATGAAAGCGCCGTAGTTGGTGAGGTTGCGAACGACGCCCTTGACGCGCATACCGACCGGGTATTTTTGATCGACCGTTTCCCACGGGTTGCTCGTCGTTTGTTTGACGCCGAGGGAAATTTCTTGTTTTTCCTTGTTGATGCCGAGGATAACGACGTCGATTTCTTGCCCTTGCGAAAGGATTTCGTTCGGGTGATTGATGCGTTTCGTCCAGGACATTTCGCTAATGTGGACGAGGCCTTCGACGCCTTCTTCCAACTTAACGAACGCGCCGTAGGTCATAACGTTGACGACGACGCCCTTGACTTTCGCGCCGATCGGGTATTTCTCTTCGACGTGTTCCCACGGGCTCGGGGTCTTTTGTTTCAAACCGAGCGAAATCTTTTCCTTTTCGTAATCGATTTGAAGAACCATAACTTCGATCTTTTGATCGATTTTGACGAGTTCTTTCGGGTCGGTGATGCGGCCCCAGCTCATGTCCGTGATGTGGAGCAAACCGTCGATGCCGCCCAGGTCGATGAACGCGCCGAATTCGGCGATGTTCTTGACCGTGCCTTCGCGAATTTGGCCGACTTCGAGTTCGTTGAGCAGCGAGGTTTTCTTTTCGGCGCGTTCTTGTTCGATGAGAGCGCGACGGCTGACGACGATGTTGCGACGGGTTTCGTCGATCTTGAGAACGACGCACTTGATCGTTTGGTCGATAAATTCGCTGATGTCGGACGGACGGCGAACGTCGACTTGGCTGGCCGGGAGGAAAACGTTGACGCCGATGTCGACGAGAAGACCGCCCTTGATCTTCTTCGTAACTTTACCGTCGACGACGTCGCCTTCCTTGACGCGTTGCATCATATCGTTCCAGGCTTCGATCTTAGCGGCCTTGCGCTTGCTAAGAACGATCATACCGCGCGCGGAAACGTCTTCGCCGGTCATCGTGTCTTCGAGTTCTTCGACGAGAACTTTGACCTTGTCGCCCGGTTTCGGAGCTTCTTCGTCTTCTTCCCATTCCGAAACGGGGATGGCGCCTTCGCTCTTATACCCGACGTCGACGATGACGAATTCTTTTTCGATGCGAACGACGGTTCCTTCGATGAGTTGATTCAACGAAATTTCGGCGTCGGCGCCGTAATACGCGAGAATGTCTTCTTCGAGAACGACGTCTTCGATGTTTTTGTCCAAACCGCGAATCAGAGTACGATTAACCACTACAAAATTCCTAAATTTGTGAAGTCATTTACCGGATAAAACGAAACGGACGCGCCAAAAAGGACGCGGGAAGCCGCCGCGCGACGAGAAACCGTCCTTTAGCGGCGCAAGCGATTTCGCTTCATCCCCAATAAAAAACAGGGTTTAACTTAAGCGGCGCGCATAACGTCGCGAGCGCCGCGGAAAACTTTATTTTATCGTCGAAACGCGCTCGCGCCGACGGAGACCGAGCGAGCAAAACGCCGCCCTTCGCCGCCTTCAAAAACGCGCTCGACTTAACCATTTTAACGATTAAACGGGAACGCCGTTCGTCATTCCGCGCTTTCCGACGTTGAAATTTCAAAAAGCGTTGAAAAATCTCGTCGAAGAAGCCGAATGATAAACCGACGCATCACTATTGTAACAAACGGTTTCAATAGCGCAAGCGGAGGAAAGCGACTTTTTACGAAACTTTTAGAAATTTTAGTAAAAATCGGCAAAAACTTCCTTTCTTTACCGCCGTATTTTTTGCGTCTCCGCCATTTTTCCCATTTTACCTGTTTATAATTTTTAACTGTCCGCCTCATTTCCCCTATTTTAACTCGCGTATATTTCAATGGCTCGCCGTTCTCGCCAACGTCGTTTCTCCGTTTCGCTCGACGACGCGGAACTTACCTTCAACGCGGCGCACTTCGTCGCTTTTCCTTTAGCGGTTCCGGGAGTCGACGGCGACGCGTTCGCCTTCGACGCGGCGACGCAACAAGTCGTCCATATTAATAACGACGACGTTCTCGCGACGGCGACGGTGCGTCCCCCCTCCGAACCGGCTTGGTTCGGCGAACCGATTCACGGGCACGACTTCCGCGTTTCCGTTCGGGTCGAAGGGCCTCGCGACGCGTCCGGGTGCGTTCTCGATTTTGTCGCGGCGCGGCGTTCCCTCCTTGAAATCGCGGCGGCTTGGAATCATCGAACGATTTTGGCAACTCGCGCCCCGGAAACGGAGTATCGCGAAGTCCCGCCGACGCCGGAAAATCCGGTCGGCGAAGTCGTCGTTCTTTGGCGAGGCGCGCCCGAGCCCCGACGCTGGGTCGTTCCGAGCGACGCGGTCGCTTGGATCGACGCGCTCAACGCTTCGACGGAAGAACTCGCCTCCGTTTTGCTCGATTATTGGCTCGAAAAACTCGACGAAACCGGCGCGCTCCCCTTCCCGGCCTCCGAATACCGTTTCGCGTTGCGTCTCGAAGAATCGCCCGGAGCGTTCGCGGAAGTCGCTCTCGGCTAGCCAAAAGTTAAAGGCGACTAACTAAATTTCCAAAAAAATACCGAAAAAGAGGCCTTTCCCGCTTAAAAGCCCCTTGCGCCGACGCGAAAATCGAGCATAATAAGTCGCGTCTTGCAAAAACAACGGTAAAACGCCGATTTTTATTAGACAAGACTAACACCAAGATTTATCGTCGACGGTTTTCCGTCGCGTTCCCTAATTTTTGACGACGCTCGCATCGGCGCCGTCCCAACCGCAAGGAGTCCGCTATGTACGATTCCGTCGCCGTCGTCGGAGCCACCGGAGCCGTCGGAACGCTCGCTGTTCGCATGCTTCAAGAACGCAAGTTCCCGTACAAGAAGATGAAGTTCTTGGCGTCGCAACGCAGCGTCGGCAAAGAGATTATGTTCAACGG
>JAGBDD010000126.1 GCA_017937685.1 Thermoguttaceae bacterium
CCCGGCTCGCCCCCCGTTCGCACCGGAAGCCGCTCCGCCGGTCGCGCCGATATTCGCCCAATCCCGTCCGACCGCTACTATCGCGGCGTCAAGCTGATCGAAGAGGGCGACTTCACCAAAGCCGCGCTCTTTTACCAAGAGGAACTGCGCGACGCCGTTCGCATCGGAACCGACCAATGGCTCGACTCCCTTTGCTATTACGCGATGCTCGGCGAAGCCTGCTACCAAGCGGGCGAACTCGACGACGCGCTGAAAAACTTCAACGCGGCGCTCGCGCTTTCGCTGCAATATCCGAAATGGCTCTCCCGCGTTACTTACGCGAGCGGCGTTTCGACGGTTGCGAAACCGGCGTCCCCTTGGGGCGCGAGTCGTCGCGTCGTCCCGCTCGGCGTTTTCCCTCCTAAGGCGACGATCGTCGTCGGCGACAAAATCACTCAAGACCGCCTCAAAAAAGGGGGCGCGATGATGGAGCAGCGCGCCGTTACGATCGACGCCGCCGAAATCATCCGCTGCACGATGCTCGCGACGCGCCGTCGCGGCGAAATTTTGGGCCCGCTCGCGCCGTTCGACCCGAAGAGCGAGGAAATCCTTAACCTTTACGCGAAGCGCTCCGTTCCGCCGAACCATTGGTCGATCACTTGGCTCGACGTTCTTTTCGGAATCGCGCTCGTTCAAAACGGTCGCGACGACGACGCGCGCCGCGTTCTCGGCGAAGCGCTCTTGATGAACGGTCAATACGACCATCAATTCACCGGCGTCGCGCTTTACGAACTCGGGAACCTTTACCTCGCCGCCGAAAAACCGCGCGAAGCCGCCGAGTGTTACTACGAAGCGTCGATTTCCGCCTTCCATTACGGCGACCGTTTGCTCGTCGAAGAGTCGCTTCGCCGTTACGCGAACGCGCGGCGCGCCGCCGTCGGCGGTTCCGGCGACCCCGACCCGGTCTTGCGCAACGCTTACCTTTGGGCGAAGTCGCACAAGTTCGCGCTCCAATCGACGACGTTCGGCCTTGAAGTCGCGGAAGATATGTTCGCCGCCGGTCAAACGAAAGCCGCCGTCTCCGCGCTCGGCGCCCTCAACGCGACGATGAAAGCGACGGGCGGTCGCGGTCTCCGAACGAGTCGCGCCGCCGACCGTTGGAACTACCTGCAAGCGCTCCTCCATTATTCTTCCGGCGACGTCGCCGCCGGGGACGCGTCCCTCAAAGCCGTCGTCGAAGGAGAGCGTCTCCGTTCGACTTGGGCGCTCCAGCTCCGCCGTCTCGACCGTTACGTCGCGGGCGGTCTTTCGTCGAACGGCCCGATCACGCCGCGCAACGCAGCCGACCTTTACGCCGCCCTTCTCCGCGAGCCGACCGCCGTCGACTGGGGCTTCCGCCCGACCGAGTCGATCGCGATTCGGTCGATCGCGCCCCCCGAGGCTTACGAGCGTTGGTTCCGCCTCCTCTTCGAACGCGACCTCAAAGACAAAGCGTTCGAAGTCGCCGAGCGCATTCGCCGCGAACGCTTCTACTCGACGCAAAAATACGGCGGACGCTTGGTTTCGCTCCGTTACCTCTTGACGGCGGACGACGCCCTGCTAACGACGGCGAACCAAACGGCGCGCCAAGCGATTCTTCTCCGCTACCCGGCGCTCGAAGCGTCGTTGAAAGCGTCGAAGGAAACCGCCGCGGCGCTCGACGCGCTCCCGACCGTTCCCCGCGACGCCGACGGACGCGACCGTCAAACGCAACTCTTCGCCCGCCTCGACAAACTCGCGACGGAGCAAGAAGCCGCGTTCCGTTGCGTCGTCGCCGGACGCGATTACGTTCCGAACGTTTTCCCGCCGTCGTTGAGCGCCGCCGACGTTCAAAAGCGCCTCCCGGACGAAACGGCGATTCTCTCGTTCCTCGACGCGGAGGGCGAGACGTTCGGTTTTATGATCGGCAAAAACTGCCTCGACTCTTGGCGCGTCGGCCCGACCGACCGCGTCGGCGCCGCCGTTTCGACCTTCCTCCGCTCGCTCGGTTGCGTCGAGGGAACGCGTCAAGTCGCTTCGGTCGACCTCAAAGAAGCGCGTTGGAAGTCGCAAGGCGCGAAGCTCCGCGAAATCGTTCTCGGCGCGTCCGACGTCGAAGCGGAGCGGTTCAACGTCGTCTTCTCGAAACTCGTCGTCGTTCCGGACTCCGTCCTTTGGTACCTGCCGTTCGAAGCGCTTTGCCTCCCGGCGGTCGCGGCGACGCTCGACGAAGAAACGGAAACGGCGCAAGCGGACGGCGACGAAAACGCCGACGGCGAAACGCCGGAAACGATCGCCCAAAACGCCGAAAACGCCGCGCAAACCGCCGAACCGGACGACCTCGACGCCGCCTACTCCGTCGCCGACGACGCCCCGGAAGCGCCCGCCGACGCCGACGAAGCCGAACCGCAAGAACCGGCGAAAACCGCGTCGAAATCGCAAAAATCGACCGCGACGAAAGCGTCCGACGCCGAAACGACCGCCGAATCGAAACCGCGCCGCCGGAGCCGCTCCGCTCGCGAACGCGAGGAACTCGACGCTTACGAAGCGACGCTCGTTCCGATGATTAGCGCGCAAGATTTGACGATCCGCTATTCGGCGACCGTCGCGCTCGCGCTCCCGAACGCCTTCGGACGCAACGCGTTCGTCGACACGACCGTTCTCCTCGGCGAAACGTTCCCGAAAGAGACGAAAGAAACGACCGACGCCGCGTTCGACCGCCTTTCGCAAGCGGTGTCGAAGACCGAAGGGCTCCGTCGCGGCGCGCTGAAAGCCGTCCCGGGCTCCCTTTACGCGACCCGTTTGCGCCGTCTCGTCGTTTTCGACGAAATCGTCGCGGACGGTTGGAACTGGGCGCCGGGCGTTCCGAGCGACGCTCGACGCGGACACGGCGTCGCCGATTGGATTTTCGCGCCTTGGGGAGCGCCGCGTTTGCTCGTTCTTCCGGCGCTCCGCACGCCGGCGGAAAACTCGCTCAAAAACGGCGGCGACGGCTCGGAATTTTTCCTCCCGATTCTCGCGGCGCAGTCGACCGGAGCCGACGCGATGTTGCTGAGCCGTTGGCGAACCGGCGGACGCTCGGCGTTCGACCTGTCGACCGACTTCCTCAAGAATTACGAGTCGCAGCCGGTCGCGGAGGCTTGGAAAAACGCCGTTCTCGCCTTGATGAAACGCGACGTCGTCCTCGACGAAGAGCCGCGCCTCAAAACGCCGGGTCGCTCCGAAGAGCCGCCGCGTTACGACCAGCCGTTCTGGTGGGCCGGCTACCTTTTGATCGACTCCGGCGAGGCCCTCTCCGCCGACGAACTGAAAAAACTGCAAGCGGAAGCCGACGCCGCGAAGAAGCCGAACGCCGACGCGAAC
>JAGBDD010000127.1 GCA_017937685.1 Thermoguttaceae bacterium
ACCGGCGGATTCGTTTCCCAGAAGAGGTTCGGGTCTTTTTCCCACTTGGCGACTTCGTCGTACGGGAATTCGTCCGCGCCCTTGTTGACGGCGTCGTCCCAGGAGAGTTCTTTCCCGGAGCAAGCGGCCATACGACCAAGGTTGGAGGTCATCGAGGAGTTCGCCGCGTGCCAACCGTCGTTGTGTTTCACGCCTTCGCGAATCCACTTGGCTTGCATATGGTGTTCGTATTGGTAGGGGCCCGCCACTTTGTTTTCGGCTTTGTTGCCGTCGAAGCGCCAGATGTGCGAACCGTCGCGAGCGTCCAACCAACCGCGACCGCCCCAACCTTTGGTGCCGTAGAACGTTTCGCTAACGTTGTTCCAGCAGTTGCCTTGGTGACGGCATTGGCTGAACATTTGGCTGCCGTCGGCGTAGGTGAATTCGCAGACGTAGTGGTCGTAACGATGACCGGAGTTCTTGAAGCGCGGGAATTTACGGACTTCGCGACCGCCCATCGCGTTGCACTTGACCGGGTGCGCGTTCTTGCTCATCGGGTCGCCGAGGCTGTGAACCCAGTTCGCGACGTCGATATTATGGCAGTGTTGTTCGACGATGCCGTCGCCGCAGAGCCAGTTGAAGTGATACCAGTTGCGCATTTGGTACATCATTTCGGTGTCGCCGTTTTGACGTCCGCGTTCCCAAATGCCGTCGCCGTTCCAGTAGACGCGGCTGTACATAATTTCGCCGATTTTGCCCTCTTTGATCTGTTCGACCATTTGGACGTACGGGAGTTCGTAGTGGCGTTGGAAACCGACGACGACCGTCAGACCTTTTTCGTCGGCGAGTTTGTTCGTTTCCATCGCCATTTTGTAACCGCGAGCGTCGACGCAGCACGGTTTTTCCATAAAGACGTGTTTGCCTTGTTCGATCGCGTATTTATAGTGGATCGGACGGAAACCCGGGGAGGTAACGATGAGCGCTTGGTCGCATTCGTCGATCGCTTTTTTGTAAGCGTCGAAGCCCCAGAAGACGCGATCGCCGAGATCGACGTTGGCGTCCATATTTTGGAACGCTTCGGCCGCGCTCTTCGCGTTCGCTTCGAAAGCGTCGGCGATGGCGACGAGTTTGACGTTGTCTTTCGCGCTAAAACGGTCCGCGACCGCGCCGCGACCGCGACCGCCGCACCCGACGAGAGCAATCTTAATGACGTCGTCGCCGCCGACGTTGGCGCCGCGCGCAACGCTCATACCGCCCAAAACGCTCGCTCCGGCGACGAGGCCGGTCGATTTCAGAAAATCGCGTCGTTTCATTATAAAACTCCTAATTAATGGAAAAATACGCTTCGTTCGCGGCCCGAGCGGAACCGTTCGTCGAACGGAAACGGAAAGGATGATCGTTCGTCGCGCTAAAAGACGTCAATCACGGCGGCGCCGTCGCCAAACCGCCGACGCTTCACAATTTTTTGCCGTTTCGGTCTTCCGTGCGACCTACGCTAATATCATAACAGCTATTAAGGTCGATTGCAAGGATTTTATCGGGTTTTTTTCCCATTTTTACCAAAAAAAACAAAAAAATCCCCCGCGCCGCCCCCTAACGAAGCGTCAATCGAGGAAATCGCCCTCTTTTAAGAGCCGCGGGACGTATTCCTCGGTCATATAACTAATGCTTCGGCTAAGGAGCGCTTCGACTTCGAGCTTGAAACCGTTCTTCATCATCGTGTCGATTTCGCGACGCCAATCCTTTTTATTCGCGAACCACGGGTATTCGGCGATCTGTTTGGCGCGCTTGCGGTCGACGTCGCTTAACGAAATTTTCACGCCTTCCGACAAGCCGCAACGCTCGAAGTCGCGACTGCGGAGCCCGATAAATTTCGCGTCCGGCGTCGCCATACGATCCGACTCGTAAGCCAGGTTGATCGATCCCTGCTTCACCACCGAATAAATGTAATACCCCCAAGGGTCGTTATCGAGAAGGCAAAAGATAGGCAAACCTAACTCGTTGTGAAGACGATTCAAAAGGCGACGCACGCCGCGCGGCGGCTGTCCGCTCCCGTGCGTCAAAATGCAGTTGTGCTTCCTCCAAAATTTGTCTTCGTTGAAGCGTTGCCAGACGGTGTTTTTTTCGACGTGCAGAACGAAATCCGCTTGGCACTCCTTAAATTGAATGACCGACGGCTCGACGATCGACGGAATCGCGTAACCGCCCGAGCCCATCCGCGAACAGTCGATTTCGTCGCCGGAGTCGATAATCTTTATGTTCCCCACCATATCGCCCCGTTTGTCGGCGAAAAGGTGCAATTCTTCGCGCAACGACTCGAGCAACACTTCGCAGTCTTCGATAATCGGGTCGCACTCGCCTTGGTCGTGGAACGTCGGTTCCTTCGTCGAGCGCACGTCGTGTTTGAGCATATAGTAGAGACCGCGGATGCTCGTCGTTTTGCCCATTTCGATGAGGCGTTTGGCCCCGGCCGCGACGAGCGTCGTTTGCATAAAACTCTTCGCTTGCGATAAATTGAAGAGTTCGCGACTCGTCGTTTTCGAGCCCATTTGCAGAATCCGCTTCTGTTCGTTGAACGAAACGTTGCCGAGCGAACGGGCCGGAATCGCGAGAAGCGGCTCGTCGTCGCGCTCGACCGTCGCGGCCAAACGAGACGCCATATTGAAAATTTGCCCGAGCGTTCGCTCGTCCTGCGTCGAAAGCTCGACGGGCCCCGTCGGCTCTTCAAACGCCGGATTCGGCGCGCTCTTCGCCGCTTTCTTTCTCGATTTCGCCATACAAACCGCCTCTCTTCGCTATTTTATCTTTTCTTCCTTGAAACGCTCGCTCGCGTCGTCCCAGCGCCGCCAACGTTCCGAGCGTTCCCCGCCGAACGCCGCTTCCCGCCTAAAAAACGCGACGCGCCGCCGGAGCGACGCGTCTTCGTTGCCAAAACGCATTTTCAGCTCAAAATCGCAACTTTCGTTCCGATTTTAACCGGCGGCTCGACTCGCGCAAGTCGCCGGAATCGCCGAACGACGCCGATCAAAGAACGATAGCGCACTTCGGTTTCGCTTTCTTGAACTCTTCGACTTTCGCTTTCGTCGCGTCGTCGGAAGCGCCGAGCGCGGCGCCCTTGACGTAAACGCGGCGGAGGTTTTTCGCTTGCGTCAGCTTCATCATTCCGTCGACGGTCAACCCGGCGTTTTCGCGAAGGTCGAGCGTTTCGAGGTTTTCAAGTTTGACGATTTCTTCGATCGCCGCGTCGGTGATTTGAACGGCGCGCAAGGTCAGCGTCTTCAGTTCCGGCATCGCGGCGACGATCGTTTTAACCGTTTCGTCGGTCGCCGGCATCGTGAAGAGCGAGAGGCTCGTCGGGGATTTCCAAGCGGCGAGAAGTTCGTTCAACCCGGCTTCGTCGACGGACGGAAGTTCGGAAAGTTCGACGCTCTTAAGGGATTCGGCGCCCATCGCTTTTAGCGCGAGAACGCCGTCGTTCCCGACGTTGAGGTCGCGAAGTTCCAAGCGTTCGAGTTTCATATCGGCGATCCCTTGAACGCCCGCGTCGCCGAAGCTCTTGCAACGGAAGACGCGGAGACCGGTCAACGCCGGGGCGGCGGTGAAGTGAGCGACGGACGCGTCGGTCAACATATCGCAGTCTTGGAGTTCGATGAATTTCAGCGTTTGCGAATTTTTGATGTGTTCGACGCCGGAGTCGGAAACTTCGAAACGGAAGTAAAGTTCTTCGAGTTTCGGCAGGCGCACCAAATATTTAACCGCGTTGTCGGTAACGCCGTTGCAACCGCGCGCGTCGACGACTTTCAACGTTTCCGACTTCGAAATTTTGCTCATCGCGGAGTTCGTCAGGGAGTTATAATAAACGAACAATTTTTCGAGTTTCGGGAAAGTCGGGATCACTTCCATCGACGCGTTGTCCAATTTCAGGTTGCGGCGAAGGTCGAGCGAGGTCAATTCCGGATAGGTCGCGAACATTTTCAGCGTTTCGACGGTGATTTCGCTGTTTTGAACGGTAATCGTCTTAAGCTTTTTCAGTTCGCTCAGTTGCGCGAGAAATTCGTCGTTAAAATTCGAACCGAGGAAGAAGACCTTTTCCAAGTCGAAAAGGCGACCGAAGAGCTTCATATCGTCGACGGTCGCGTCGGCGGATTCGACGGTAATTTCGATAATCGCGCCGTTTTTCGCCGTTTTATACGAACCGCGGAGTTCGTCGATACGCGCTTTCGCGGCTTCGATATCTTCTTTCGCGGCGAGCGCCGGTTCGACCGGAGCGACCGGTTGGGCGGCGGGACGCGCGGCGACCGGACGCGGAGCGGGTTTCGAGGCGTCGTAAATCTGGGCGAGCGCTTTTTGTTGCGGATCGACCGTTTCGGTCGGGGTTTTCATCGTTAAATCGGACGTGTCGGCCTTTTGCGGTTCGATCGCGTCCGGTTCGTACTTTAAGCACGTCCCTTGGGTCGGTTCCGAAGGATTGCAACCGCCGAAAAGAGAAGCGCAACCGGCAACCAGAAGCGCGCCCGTCGTTTTGCTCAAATATTTCATCTTAAATACAACTCCTAACGAACGCCGTCGTTCGCGCCGCGCCGCGACGCCGCCTTTCCCGCGACGTCAAACGCCGACGCCGACGCAAACTCCGACGCCGACGTTAAAGTCGCGCGACGCCGCTAAAACGTCGAGCCGACTCGAAACGTAAAAAATCTTGTTCAACTTGCCTCTTGGTTTCCCAACGCGCCGCGCCGCGACGCGCCAAAGCGCCGCCGATCTAACGCCGACGTCAAAACGCGGAAAATCAAGATTCATTATAACCGTTTTCCGACGAAAGTTAAAAAAAGAATCGTAAAAAATCTCGAGTTCTTCAAGACTTTTCAGTCAACAACCGCTACAATCCTAACGACCGTTAAAATTGCAACGCCTCGCTCGCCGCCGTCCGTTGGACGCGCCTTTTTTTCACCCGCGTTAGCGTCGTTTGCTTCTCGAAAGCGCCAGGCGTCGCCGCTAAAATCAACGCAACCGCTACAACCGCTCGGTTTTTCCGGAAACGTCAATTTTGCTCAAACGATTCTTTTCGCCTATTATACCAAATTTTACCGGTCTGAAAATAGACAAAGCCGCGACATTTTCCGCATTTTCTCCATTTTTTCTCGCCGCCAACGATTTTTTCGCTTTTTTTTCGTCGAAAATCCGCGACGGCGACCGCTATTTTTTCCCGTTCAACGCTTCCTCGATCTTCGCGCGCAACCCGACTTCGTCTATTTCCGCAACGCGAAACCTTTTTTGCGACGCAAGTTCGCCCGACGCCAACTCGATTTGCGATTTCCGCAATTTGAGCGCCTTCGCCAAAAATTCCGCGATCGCCTTATTCGCCTTCCCCTTCTCCGCGACCTGCGTTACGCACACCTTCAACGCCCCGTCCTGAACGCCGCGCAACTCGTTCTTCCGAGCGCCCGGTTGCGCCTTCACCGCCAACAACAACGCCCCGTCCCGCGCTTCGATTTCGATCGCGGCCGCCGCTTCCCGTTCTTCGCTCACCGTTTCGCCTCGTTTCCTCCGTTAGTTTGCGCCGACCGTCTTCGCCGACTCGCCGACGTTATTACTATAAGAGCGTTAAACGGTCGACGCAACCGCCCGCCCCTCGCAAACCCCGCGCCTTCCCTATTCAACGCGTTTTAACGCCGCGTCGAGAGGGTTAAGGAGGGAAATTCGCAAAAAATCGCCAAAAAGGAAAAAAACGCTTGCAATTTCGAGTCAAACGCAATATACTCTAAGAAACGAGCTTTTTCGTTTTTTGCCTCCGACGCCGCGTATTTTAACGGAAGCCGCGCCGTTCGTCAACCGGTCTCGAACCGCGACGCTCGATTTCGCGCCCTGCGTTCGCCGCGTCGGTTAAAAACAAGTTTTCCGCCTTAATAAATTTAACGCTTCTTAATTCAACGCGGCGTCGGCGCGCTTTCCGCTCGACTCCGACGTCGCGTCGGGAGTTTTTCGAATGCAACGAAGAGACGTTTTAAAAGCGTTCGTCGGCGTCGCCGGTCTCGGCCTCGCCGGTATTTCCCCCTCCGCTAACGGCGCGAACGTTCACGCCGCCCCCGCCTCCAAAAAAGAAAGCAAAACGATGCAATACGACAACTCGAAATTTTACAAAGACGGCGTTTTCCAACAAGACGCGGCGTTCGAAGCCTATTTCGAAATGTTCGAAAAAATGAACTACTCGCTGACCGACTCGCTCCGCAATAACGCGAATTTCTGGGTCGCGGACTTCGGGCTCGGCGACTTCGCGAAAGTCGGGATGGGCGGTATTTTCTTCTTCAACGACAAAGAATTCCGTTATTTCGGGCACGACATTTACCTCCTGCCGGGCCAAATGATTCCGGAACACCGCCACCTCGCCGCCGAAGGCCTCCCGGCGAAACACGAGGCTTGGCAAGTTCGCCACGGCTCGATTTTCAACTTCTCCGAGGGCGGCGAAAAAACGCCGGAAGTCCTCGCGATGTTGCCGAAGAGCCAACTCGACGATAACGCGATCACCTGCTTCGCTTATAAAGAAATGAAGGTCGGCGACCAAGATCGCTTGGGCCGTCTCGAAGCCCCGCACTTTATGATGGCCGGCCCGGAAGGCGCGATCGTTACCGAATACGCCTGCTATCACAGT
This sequence comes from Thermoguttaceae bacterium, assembly GCA_017937685.1. Lineage (GTDB taxonomy): Bacteria > Planctomycetota > Planctomycetia > Pirellulales > Thermoguttaceae > RUG369. The sequence continues at coordinate 6,626 of JAGBDD010000127.1, forward strand.
ATGGACGGTTTGCGCTTCACGAACCCGAAAGGCAAGGCTTGATTCGCCGCTTTTTCGCGCCGCTCGACGTTTTCCGCGCCAAGAGCGGCGCGATCCCGCTAATTTAGCCAAACCTTAACGGTTTCAACGCTTTCTCGCCGTCAATTAACGGCGACGCGAACGTTCCAAACGTCGACGTTGGGAGCGAACTGATTTTTATTGTCGTCTCCGTTCGCCGACGCCGCGCGTTTTTACGTATTTATTCCGTTTTATTTTCAAAAACTTACAAGAGGTTTTCCAATGCTTAAGCCCGGCCTTCGTTTCAGCCATATCGGCATTCCGACCCAAGATCGCGACCTCCCGATTTACCTCGAAGGTTGCAAAGTCGCCATCAACGACTTCAACGACGAACCGTTCGCCGTCGAATGGCTGAAATTCGACGCGGACAGCGAATTTCCGGAAATCCTGCAAAAACGCGCCCACGTCGCTTACGAATGCGACAATCTCGAAGAAGCGATGGCCGGCTACAAAGTTCTCGTCGAGCCGTTCGAAGCGGGCCCGGGTCTCCGTTGCGCCTTCATCGAAGCGGACGGTTACGGCGTCGAATTGATGCAACGCGACTAATCCGAGCGTTTTTTCGGCGGCGAAAGGCCCAAAACGCGTTTTGCCGCCGAAATTCTCGCCGTTAAAACAAATTTTTTGTTTGCTCGACGCCAATCCGCGCCGTCTCTTTTCCCTTTTCCGCCGCGATCTCAACTTTCCAACGAAAAAACCGACGCGGCTAATAACGATCGCGCCGGTTCCAACGGTTTTAACGCTCGTTTCCGTCGTTTAACGTCGCGGCTTATTGAGTCCGTCGCGTCGACGCAAAGTTCGCGCCAATTCCGTCTTGTTCTCGTCGCCTTCTCGATGTTGCAACGAAAAAGAAAAAACCGACGCTCGAACAAACGCTTTAACGGTTTTAACGCCCGCTTCCGTCGTTTAACGTTGCGGTTCGACAAGCCGGTTGTCGATAAGCCGCGTCGCGCCGACGCGAACGGCTAGCAAAATCACAACGTTTCCGGCGACGCGCTCCATTTCGAGCAACGTGTCCGGATCGGCGACGTAAATATAATCGATTTTCGCGCTCGGCGCCGTCTCGATAACGCGCTTCATCTCGTCGTAAAGCGTCGCGACTTCGCGAACGCCGGAGCGAATCAGCTCCTCCGCTTTCTCAAGCGCTTTGCTCAACACCAACGCTTGACCGCGTTCCTCCGCCGACAAGTATTCGTTCCGACTGCTCATCGCGAGCCCGCTTTTTTCGCGAATAATCGGACGCATATCGATTTCGACCGGAACGTTCAAGTCGGCGACCATCTTCTTAACGACCGCGACCTGCTGGAAGTCTTTTTGCCCAAAATACGCGATATTCGGCCCGACAATATTAAAGAGCTTCAAAACGACCGTCGCGACGCCGTCGAAGTGCGTCGGTCGACACTCGCCCTCAAGAATCTTTGCGACGCCGCCGATATGAACGTTCGCGTCGAAGCCCGCCGGATACATCGCCGAAGCGGACGGCGCGAAAACGAAATCGATTCCGAGTTGCGACAAGAGTTCAAGGTCGGCGTCGAGCGTTCGCGGGTACTTGTCGAAATCTTCGCCCGGCGCGAACTGCGTCGGATTGACAAAAATCGACACGACCGAAACGTCGGTTTCGTTCTTCGCCGCGATCGCAAGGCTCAAGTGCCCGTAATGGAGCGCGCCCATCGTCGGCACGAGCCCGACCGTCTTCCCTTCTTTGCGCAATTCGTTAAGCCGACGGCGCATTTCCTCGGGATCGGTAATCAACACAGGTTTCAACTCTTCGTTTTCTGAAGTCGCCATTTTCTCTATTTCCCCATCTTCCGCCGCGTCTTAACGGCGCCGCGCCTTTGCTAAAATCGTTTTAACCGTCAAAACTTACCGCGACGCTCAAAAAATTCGCGGATCGAACCCGCCGGCGTCGCCGTAATTGAAGAAATCGGGGTCGGCGCCCAAATGCGCCAAGCCTTTGCGCGTCAATTTTCGCCCGCGCGGCGTCCGAATTAAGAGTTCGCTCCGCAACAAAAACGGCTCCACTTCGTCGACGAGCGAATCGGTCGCGACGTTCATCGTCGCGGCGACCGCTTCGACGCCGACCGGACCGCCGTTGAAAACGCGCAACACGACCTCCAAATAGCGTCGGTCGCGGGAGTCGAGCCCCAATTCGTCGATTCCCTGCATCTTCAACGCGTCCTGAGCGACCGCGAGCGAAACGGCGCCGTCGGCCTTCGCGTCGGCGAAATCGCGCACCCAACGGAGTCGATTGTTCGCCAACCGCGGCGTTCCGCGACTCCGCAACGCGATTTCGAGCGCCGCCGCGTCGTCGATTTTCACCCGCAACTTCGCCGCGTTGCGCCGCACAATCTCGGCCAACTCGTCGACGGCGTAAAAGTCGAGATGCTCGTGCATTTGGAAACGGTCGCGCATCGGCGCCGAAATCAGCCCGGAACGCGTCGTCGCCCCGATCAACGTAAACGGCTTCAACGGGATATTTAGCGTTCGCGCGTTAACGCCCTCGCCCATCACGACGTCGACCCGAAAGTCCTCCATCGCCGGATAAAGGAACTCCTCGACCGACTTTTGAAGACGGTGAATTTCGTCGATAAAGAGAACGGAACCTTCGGTCGCGTTCGTCAAATACGGGATAACGTCTTTAGGCGCCCGCATCGTCGCGCCGTTGGCGATTTGCATTTCAACGCCGAGTTCGCGCGGAATACAGGTCGCGAACGTCGTCTTTCCGAGCCCCGGCGGGCCGTCGAAAAGGATATGCCCGAGCGTTTCGCCCCGCTTTTTCGACGCTTGAATCGCGATTTGCAACCGTTCGTAAACGTCGCGCTGCCCGACCATATCGCCGATGCGCGTCGGTCGCAACGCCGCGTCGTCGTCCGCTTGGGCGCCGTAAAACGAATCGCAATATCCGTTCGCGCCGCTGGAACCGCCGAACGTCCCGGCGTCAAAACCGGAATCGTCGTCGTAATCGCGACGTCCGCCGTCGAAATCGTCGTTTTCGTCGCCGTCGTCGGCGCTAAAAATCGGTTTTCTCGCCATCAAACTCTTCTCTATTTCCCGCAAACGTCCCGTTTTCTCGTTCGACGCTCCGCCGTCCGGAACCGTCGACCGCCGTTCGACGCGTCTTCGCCGCCCGCCGGAACGCGACCGCGCCCCGTTCGCCGTTAAAATGCGCCGTTTTCGCGACGTTTTCGCCAATTTCGCAAGCGAAACGCCGTCGCAAGCGCCGACTTTGACGGTCGCGTAAATTTTAACGGCTGTTCATATAAATCGCCTGAATCAATTCGGCGGAGTCTTTGAACTTTTTCTTGCTCGTTTCGAGAACGCCGTCGATCAAGCGCCGCGCGTCCGCCTCGCCGTGTCCGAGGCTCAAGAGCGCTTCGAACGTTTCCGAAACAACGTCGAGCGTCTGTTCGGCGCCGCTTCCCGCCGCGCCTTCCGACGGTCGAGCGACCATCAGCGCGAATTTCGGAACCTTGCGTCGCAACTTCGCGACGATTCGTTCCGCCGTCGCCGGGCCGATCCCGGGAAGCCCGGAAAGAAACTTGACGTCCTGCTCCTCGATCGCCGCCGCAACTTCGCGCACCGGACGCACCATCGCGCGGAGCGCTTTCTTCGAACCGACGCCGTCGACGCTGAAGAAAAGTTCGAAAAATTCGCGCTCGACGTCGGTCAAGAAACCGATAAGACGCGGAACCAAACGGCCTTGCGTCGGATTGCCGTCGAGATATTCGATCGTTCGAAGCGAGATCGTTTGCCCCAATTCGCTCTGCAGTTGCCGCCGAGTAAATTCCGGAATCAACGTCTCGTACTCGAAGGGCGGCGCCTCGATAATCGCGCGTTCGTCGTAAAGAGCGACCAATTTGCCGGTAATTTTAACAATCATCGCCGTCGTCTTCTCTCAATCCGTTAAAAGAAAGCCCGCCTAAACCGCCGCAAACTCCGCGCGGTTCCCCTATTTTATCTTATTCGCTTTAAAACGCCGCCAAGCCAATCGCCCGGACGCCAAGCCGGAATCAAGCGAGCCCGGTCGCCGTCTCGTCTTCGCCGGTTCGAAGCGCCGATTTTGTCGTTATTACTATAGCGCCGTTTGCGAAAGAACCGACGCGCCGCAACAAAAGCCTTATCGTCGCGCCGGTTTTAACGATTTTAACTGTTTTGCGCCGATCTCGTCAACGTCAGTCCGCGCTCAGGACGCCGTATTCGACGAGCGTTTTACGCAACGCCGCTTCGGACGCCGCGTCGAGCGGAGTCATCGGGAGGCGCATTTCGCCGGAGTCGCGCCCGAGCATCTTCATCGCGGCCTTCACCGGAATCGGATTCGTCGCCAACGACAGCATATCGCGGCACAACGGGAACAACTTTTGATGCCAACGGCGCGCTTCTTCGAGATTCCCGGAGTCGACGGCGGCGCAAAGAGCGGAAACGTCTTTCGGCGCGAAGTTGCCGACGACCGAAACGACGCCGCGCGCCCCGACCGACATGAAGGGCAAAGTCAGACTGTCGTCGCCGGAAAGAATCGTCAAATCGGTCGCGGCGGCGATCTTCGACGCGGAGTCCATCGAGCCGGTCGCCTCTTTCACCATCGCGACGTTTTTAATTTCCGCCAAGCGAATGATCGTTTCGGTATCGATCGCCTTCCCGGTGCGTCCCGGAATGTTATAAATGCAAATCGGCAACCCGACCGACTCGGCGACCGCCTTAAAATGCATATACATCCCTTCTTGCATCGGCTTATTGTAATACGGCCCGACGACGAGCGCGGCGTCGGCGCCCGCGTCCTCGGCGAAGCGCGTCAACTCCAACGC
>JAGBDD010000128.1 GCA_017937685.1 Thermoguttaceae bacterium
CCCGACCGCGTTTTTGACGTGCGAATCGCTCGAGAAATTTACCCTTGCGCCCGGCCCCTCGCGTTACCGCGTCGTCGACGGCGTCCTCTTTTCCGCCGGAGGAAAAACGCTGTATTCCTTTCCGTGGAATAAAAAAACGACGGAATACGCGATTCCCGACGGCGTTCGAAGCGTCGGCGAAAAGGCGTTTTGCGGCTGTAAAGCACTAACGTCCGTCGTCTTTCCGCCAAGCCTCCAAACCGTCGGTCTTTGCGCGTTCGCCAATTGCAAAGCGCTAACGTCCGTCGCGCTCCCGGACGGCTTGCAAGAGCTTGGCTGTGCCGCGTTCGCCGGTTGCGACTCGCTAACGTCTGTCGCGCTTCCCCGGGGATTAAAAACAATCGACGACCGAACGTTCGGCGATTGCAAAGCGCTAACGTCTGTCGCGCTTCCGGTCGAACTTCAAAACTTCGCCCCGAACGCGTTCGCCGGTTGCGACTCGCTAACGGACTTCGTCCTCTCGCCCGACGCGGCGCGTTTTCAAGTCGTCGACGGCGTCCTCTTTACCGCCGACGGCAAAACGCTCGTCGCGTATCCGGTCGGGAACCCACGAACGGAATACGTCGTCCCGAACGGCGTCGAAACTATCGGCGAAAAGGCGTTTTACGAGTGCAAGAGGTTGCGTTCGGTCGCGCTTCCAAACGGGCTCAAAACGATTGAAAACAACGCGTTTTATGGTTGCGAAGCGCTAACGTCCGTCGCGTTTCCGGACGGGTTGCGTCTCGTCGGCGAATTAGCGTTCGCCGACTGCAAAGCGCTAACGTCCGTCGCGCTTCCAAACGGACTCGAAAAAATCGACGTCGAAGCGTTTCGAGGTTGCGTCAAGTTACAATCGATCGCGTTCCCGGACGGGCTCAAAACGATCGCCTGGATAGCGTTCCAAGGTTGCGTCTCATTACAAGAGGTCGTACTGCCAAACGGTCTCAAAAGAATCGGCGACGAAGCGTTCGAAGGTTGCGCCGCGTTGAAAACGGCGACGTTTCCCAAGAGAGCTCCGAAAGTCGGCGAAAACGCGTTTTACAACTGCGCTCCCGATTTTTGCGTCGTCTCGCCCGACGGTCGCTCCAAAGCCCAAATTTCCGACCATCGGCGACAACGCTTAACGCCCGACCTGTTACACGCTGAAACGGTCGACGGCGTTCAATTTAGCGCCGACGGCAAAACGCTCTTGGCTTGCCTCGAACCGAAAACGGAATACGTCGTCCCAAGCGGCGTTAAAAAAATCGCTCCGCGCGCCTTTTACGATTGCCCAACGTTAACGTCCGTCGTCCTGCCTCCCGGACTCGCAAACATCGGAAAATCGGCGTTTTACCGCTGCAAATCGTTAACGTCGATCAATCTCCCGGACGGTCTCCAAACCCTCGGCGACGAAGCGTTTTACGGTTGCGAAGCGCTAACGTCGGTCGAACTCCCAAGCGGCCTCAAAAGCGTCGGCCAAGACGCGTTTCACAGCTGTTTGTCGCTAACGTCCGTCGTTCTCCCCAACGGACTGCAAAGCGTTGGCGCGCGGGCGTTTCACCCTTGCCGTTCGCTGAAGTCGGTCGAGTTTCCGGACGGGTTGCAAACGATCGGCGCCCATGCGTTTTGCGGTTGTTCGGCGCTAACGTCGGTCGTTCTTCCGGATAGCGTCGAAACGCTCGGACGCGGCGCGTTCGCCTTTTGCGAAGCGTTGTCGTCGTTCAAGTTCCCGAGCGGTTTGCAAACGATCGGCGAAGCGCTGTTCGAGCATTGCCGCTCGTTGACGTCGGTCGAGTTTCCGAACGGCTTGCAAAAGATCGGCAAAGAAGCGTTTAACGGTTGCCAAGCGTTGACGTCGCTTAAACTTCCGGACGGTCTCGCAACTATCGACAAATACGCGTTTTTCGATTGCGAATCGTTAACGTCGCTCGAACTCCCGGAAAGCGTCGCGACGCTCGGCAACGGCGCCTTTTACGGCTGTTTGTCGCTAAGGGCGATCAAGCTCCCGCGCGGTCTACAAAGTCTCGGCAAACACGCGTTTTATCGATGCGAAGCGGCGGCGGCGCTCGAACTCCCGGACGGCCTCGCGACCGTCGAGGAGGAAACGTTCCAATTTTGCCGTTCGCTAACGTCCGTCGCGCTTCCCCGGGGATTAAAAACGGTCGGCGACCGAGCGTTCGCCGGTTGCAATTCATTACAATCCGTCGCGTTTCCAGACGGGTTGCAAAAGATCGGCAAGGAAGCGTTCGTCGACTGCGCGTCGTTATCGACCGTCGAACTTCCGAACGATCTCGCAAAGATTGGCAAAGAAGCGCTTGGGCGCGTCGAGCAAGACGGCGAGCGACGCGACGTCCCTAACTTTACGCTTCGAGGCGCGCCAGGCTCCGTCGCGGAGAAATACGCTCGGAAAAACAAACTCCGCTTCGAACCGCGTTGACGCCGCGTCGTCGGACGCGTTATCGCCCCGCTTGTCGCCGCGTCGAGTTTCGCCGTCGACGCGGCGGGTCGGGCGACATTTGCTCGCTTCGATTTCGGCGCGGGGCGGCGCTTCGTTCGGTTTGCTCGCTCGTTTCCTCGGCGACGACGGCCCGGCGCGTTCTTTTGGGGCGGTCGCTCATCTTGCCCATTTTCCCCATTCTTTATACTTTGTCCAACTTTTCTATTTTACGCGCCGTTTCTCGCCGGTTTCGCAAAAAATCGCAAAATTTTGCGAAAATCCCGTCGAAAAACTTGATTTTCGGCGTCGTTTCTGGTATCGTTAAAGCCGTATCGTCGCGACCCCGGCCCAAATCGCGCTTCCGACGTCGGCAAAGTTTCGCCAAAGCGCCCGGTTTGCGCAAAAACGTCGGTCGCGGCGCCCGTTATTATTCTTTCGCTCGCTTTTTCGAGCGGAACCCCGTTAATTCGCATTCCACGCCTTATAACGTTCGCACGGCGGCCCCAAACCGTCGCGAACGCGGAGAAAGGAGCCCTTATGAAATCAACGCAACGACGCGTCGGTCGTCGAGACTTTTTGAAAGGTTGCGCGGTCGCCGGAGCCGCGGCGCTCGTTCCGACTTACGTTCCCGGCAAAGTCCTCGGGCTCGACGG
>JAGBDD010000129.1 GCA_017937685.1 Thermoguttaceae bacterium
CGTTTGGGTCGGAGCGGCTTGCGGGGCGACCGTTTCAACCGGGGCCGGAACGGCGGTCGGGGCGGCGTTTTCAACCGGGGCCGGAGCGGCTTGCGGTTCCGGAACCGGCGGGACGAACGCTTTCGCCGGGCCGAGACGCGAAATCAAGTCGGCGGAAAGTCGGAACGCGCCGAGCGAAACGTTCGACGCGACAAACTCGGCGCCGTCGACCGGGCGCGTCGCCGGGTTCTCGTGTCCGGCTTCTTTAAACGCCGACGAATCGATCAAGTCCGGCGACCAAACCTTTTCGTAAGTGTAAGTGGTCGTCGTTTCTTGCGAACCGCCGGAGCCGCGTTTCGTCGTCGATTGTTCGTTTTGCTTCCATTGGAACGACTCGACTTTGCGAACCAACTTGATCGCGTTGACCGAGACGCCGAATTTCAAGTCTTCGAGGACGTCGGCGGTCGCGACTTCGCCGGCGACGCAAACGAGTTTGCCGTCGTTTTGCGGATCGACTTTCGCCGCGTCGACGGTAATAACGGCGGAAGCGCCTTCGTTCAACGCTTTAGCGCGGTTGACGGTGCGTCCTTCGTTCCAAAAGAGGAGCGCGATGGAGGCGAGAACGAGGACGAAGCCAAAAAGAACGCCCTTCATCGACGAGCCGAGGCGCGAGCCCCAAGATTCAACGGTTGTTTCTGTCGTCGCCATAATTTTTTCCCTTTCGTCAAAAGAGGAAGCGGTAAAATTGAAAAAGGGGGGAAAGAACGAACGCAAAAAAAACGGCGGCCAAATTTTCGGCGTTTCAACGTCGTTTTGCAAAATTCGCCCAAAAACGTTATCGGCAAAACGTTTGTAAAATTTAACTTTACCGGTTGATTAGAACGAATAAAACGGTCGACGCGATTTTAACGGCGGTTTGTTTGAGAACCGTTTGATTTTAAATTGTCGAAGCAAAAAACAAAAGCGCGGAAAAAGGACGTTCGAGACGTTCGCAACGAAAACGAAACGAACGGTTCGAACGCCGGATAGGGGGCGCGTCGCGACGAACGGCGACGCGTTTCGAAAAATGCCCTTTGATTTTTTGTTTTTTAGAGCAGATTTCAGCGGAATCAAACGGCGATTGGAAAACGCCGGAACGCGACGGTCGACGCGTCGTCAAACGCCGAGACGGCGCCCGAGTTGACGGCGACGATAAAGGAAGACGCCGATTCCGATCGCCAGCGGCGCGAGCGGGGGCAAAATCGCGGCGAACGCTTTGTAACGGCCCTGCGTTTGGCGGACGTACTCGTCGACTTCGCGGCGCGACTCCTCGACTTTGCGGTCGAAAAGGCGTTGTTTTTCGTCGAGAATTTTCGTCAGCCGCTGCTGCGTCGCGACGATCGCCGATTGAAGCTCCGCCGACTCTTCGCGCCCGAGTTCTTTTTGACCGTCGTCGCGGTTCGACAGGTCTTGAATCGTTTGCTGGAGTTTCGCTTCCTCGCGGCGGCGCTCTTCTTCGAACTCCTTCATATAGGCGATTTGCGCGATCGTCGCTTCGTCGCGGATTTGGCGGGTCGTCTCTTCGATCGCCGTCAGCGTTCGGTGTTTCGGGCGGCGGTTGCGAATCGCGACGAGCGCGTCGTCTCCGGCGAGACGGTCGATAACGTTCAAAACGAAGGTGATGTTGTCGAAGTCGAACGAGAGCCCGCCGGGGTCGGAGCCCATTTCGCGGAGCGCGAAGAAGCCGGGCGTCGCCATATCGACGTCGGCGATCAGCGCGACGTTGAATTTCGGCTCGGCGATTTTCGCGTCGGGGAGCCGAAACGCTTCCGGAACCGGCCCGGAAATCAGCGCGGCGAGGGTGTAAACGCCCTTAGACTCTTGCCGTTTGCGACTTTGCGTTCGAATCCCCATTGGGACGACGTCGGAAACGGACGACGAGCCGCCCGCTTCCGTTCGGACGAGCGGAACGAACGTCGTTTCGGCGTTTTCGGCGGGAGAAAGGGCTCCGGCGAACGGGAAAAGGACGCGTTCGAGCGCCGACGCGGTCGGGTCGTCGGGGTTGAACGGAGCGAAGTCGGTTTCGGCGTTTTTCTCCGTTTCGGCGGCGTCGCCGAGACGAATCGGGCGCGCGTCGACGAAGAGATATTCCTCCGAGAGACCGGCGAGTTTTGGGTAAGGATTGTAATTTTTCCAAAGGACGCGGGCGCTTTCGAACCGGACGCCGAGCGCGGTCCAAAGGAGTCCTAACTCCGCTTTTTGCGGCGGGATAGGATTCGTCGGCGTCGGTTGGCGGCGTTCCGACGTTCCGGGAAGGAATTGGAGGAAAATCGGGCGCGGGTCTTCGAAGATCGCGGTCGGCTGACCGGTGCGGACGGCGTTGATGAAGTTGACCGCTTCGAGCGGCGAAAGGGACGACGGTTGGACGGCGAGAAGCGCGTCGTATCGGCCCGGCTCGACTGGAGCGCGCAAGTCGACCGATTCGACGTAATATTGTTTGCTCAACTCGTCGACGAGCGGCCAAGGCTTTTGGATTTCGCGTCCGAAATCGTCGTAACGTCCGAGGACGCCGGCGTCGGTCGCGACGATTCCTATTCGTTTTTTCGGCGGGTTGGCGACGTTCGTAAGCGCGGAAACGAGTTCGTATTCGACCGAAAGACCGCGGTTGAGGAACGGAATCGCGAGCGTTTTCGGGCCGCAACGGAAGACGATCGACATAAAGATCGAGTCTTCCCGAGATTGACCGCGCGAATTGAAAACGACTTTTTTTGGACGAATATCGTATTGTCGTTCGAGGCGGCGCGCTTCCTCCGAGTTCGGGAGCGTTTCGCGAACGTCGAGGAAAACCGGCGACTTCGAACGGTTTTTCAGTTCGTTTAACACGTTGACAACGTTCAACTTCGTTTGAACGTATTCTTGCGGAACTTGC
>JAGBDD010000130.1 GCA_017937685.1 Thermoguttaceae bacterium
CGAGACCGAACCGCCGACCGAAACGCTCAGGTCGCTTCGGAGTTTGTCGGCGACGATTTCGATGTTGCGCCATTGGTCGACGAGGTTCGAACGCATATTCATCCAGTCGAGGCGGCGTTCGCGGGCGACTTGGAACGCGTACTCGGCGTTCACGTCGACGATCGGGAGTTCGATCGCTTCGAGGCGGGCGCGCGCTTGAATCAAGTGCAGCGTCATCAACGCTTCCGACAGTTTCGTCAAGCAGGAGCTGAACCAAACGCGGTACACGTCGTCGCGAGCCAGCGCCCCGGAGCGCAACGCGGCCAACGATTCGTCGAGCGCGGCGCGGCGACGCAAATATTCTTCGCGATTTTCCGGCGCAACGTCGACCGCCATCGCGTCGAGTTCGGCGAGTTCGCGTTCGAGCGAACCGGCGTTGAATTGAATCGGGTCGTTCAGTTCCGCCGTCATATGGAGGTCGGCGACGAGCTGTTCGACGGTCGACGCGAAGGGCGAGTTTTCCGGATTTTCGCGTTTTTCGACGATCATCGCGGCGAGGTCGTCCGGCGAATACGTCAAAATCGTTTGTTCGATCAGGTCGAGGAGCTTCGCGACGTCGTATTGAACGCCGCGCGATTTCAGGACGACGCCGTATTCGTTCAGCTCTTCGTTCGGACGCTCGAGGTCTTCGCGGATTTGCGCGACGCGTTCTTCGAACAAACGCAAGTCGGCGAACGAACTGTCAAGTTCCGGATTGTCCCGCTCGAAACGAACGCGAATCGTTTCCAACGCGGCCGAACGTCGCGGAACGACCGTGTTTTCCAAATACTCGACGTCGGCGAGCGTGTCTTGCAAACCGAGCCCGAACTGTTGGTCGAAGTCGGCGAAAATCGCGCGCAAGTCGGCGAGCGAGATTCGCGTCGGCGCCGTTTGCGAGTTTTTCAGGTCGTCGATCGACTCGAGGTAACGACGCGAATCGGCGACGACTTCGTTGTTTTTATCGCGAAGCCAACTCAAGAGCGCGGTAACGTCCGCTTGGAAATTCCCGAGCGTTTCCGGCATCAGGTTGAATTGTTCGGTCAACGGGTCGCGAACGACGACGTTTTCGATATCGGGCGGCAACCCCAAGTCGATCAAGTACGACTCGATCGAGTTGCGGTAGTTGTTTTTCAACTCGATGAGGTTCTTTTGGCTCGAAAGCCAAGTTTGGCGCATTCGGTCGACGTCGGTGCGGCTCGTAACGCGGCTCGTCGCGAAGTATTCTTCGTAACGTTGATAGTTGTCCGCCGACGACGAAACGTTCGACTCTTGGTTGCGGATTCGGATTTGATCCGAAAGGAGGCCGTAAAACCCGCCGACCTGCGCGCCGCCGACGCCGCTTCCCGGATAACCGCCGCTCGACGGAGCCGAAACCGGCGACGAACCGGTCAGGACGCCGACGTAAAAACCCTGTTGATAAAACGCCAACTGACGAACGTTCGCCAACAACCGGCGTTCGCTGCGCGTCAAGTTTTCCAAGACGATGGCGCGTCCGGCGCCGCGGAGGAACGGTTGCGTCAAACTGTAACTAAGCGAAGTCGTCGGCGTAAACGTATCGTTCGACGGACTGAAGGTCCAAACCATCGAGTTCGCGAGGTTGACGACGACGTCCGCTCCGGTCGCCAACTTGCGGCTCGCGCCGACGTCGGCCGTCCCGGCTTCGAGCGACGAAACGCTCGAATCTTTGAAGCCGCCGCTATTGCGGTAAAAGAGCGAGCTGCCGCCGTAAAACTTCACGTCGAACGCGTACCGCTCGGCGGTAACGTTAAGCGCCGCCAAATAAACGTTTTCCAACGCGTTGCGGTAGTCCGGCGAGTGCAGAAGAGCCAAGTCGAACGCGGTCTTTTGGTCGACGACGATTTCGCCGTTTTCGTTCGCCGCCGGGAGCGTGTCGCGCCAACTTTCGTTCTCGACCGTTTGCGTGAACCCGTTCGCGCTCCACTTTTCTCGCCCTTTGCGCCCTTCGACGTCGTTGAGCAAGCGCGCCGCGACGCAGTCGTCGACCGGCGACGGTTGCGCGTCCGGATTATACCGGTTCGCGTAACGCGACTTCGACGACTCCGCGAGCGTGAAGTTCTCCATATCCCAATATTTTTCTTCCGAACTTTTCCCGACCGTGTTCAAGAGGCCGTAAACCTCTTTGTCGGCGTCGGTTCGATATTTGTCGCGCGAACACCCCGGCGCCGCGAACGACGTCAGCGCGAGACCCGTTAAAATTAGCGCCAACCCTTTAGACCGAGAACGCGAAAAGACCGCGCTTCCTTGCGCTTCTTTCCGCTCGAGCGTTTCCGCGTTTCGCATCGCGACGCTTCGCTCCTTCTTTTTCAACCTGCTCATAAGGCAACTCCGCCAAAACCGTTAAAACGTTTCGTCGACGTTCGACGCCAAACGCCCGCGACCGCGAAAAACGCAAATCGACGGCGCTTCGAACGCCCGGAACGCGCTCGCCTCCTGCGAAAACGCCCGAACGTTTCGCCGCGTCGAGTTCGTTTTAGGCGACTCCTTTCGCAAAAAACAAACGTCGGCGCGACGACGCGAACAAACGGCGCCCGACAAACGCCGCCTCGCCGGAACGGGTTTTTTCGCCGCGCCGTTCGATAAAACTCGAACAAGAAAAGGCGACGAAAACGAGCGAGCGCGCAACGCGTCGGACGAAAACGCGACGACTCCTTTCCTCGCGTTTTTTCACCGTATACTTTCGTATCGGTTTTTCCGGTTGTAATGTTTATTACTTTTTTGCCGTTTCTCGCATTTATTTCAGTTGCCGCGTCGTTTCTTTAGCAAATCGCCGCGCGTTTCACCTAAAAGCCAAGCGGATTATTCACGTTTTAACGATAAAATAAACTGCGCAAACTCGCAAAAAAAGTTTTTCTCGATAAGAGAGAAAAAAAACTTGACAAAAACCCGATTTGACGATACTATCAATATTAGAAAATTTTACGCGAGCTTAGTTTTTTTGCGCGCCGACGCGTTAATTTAGAGAAAATGCGTTATTTTGGCAAAACGCGTTAAATAAACGCTCGCTTCGGACGATAAGATAGATAAACCGCGAAGTTTTTACCGCGACGCGTTCGCGCTTTTTAACGGCGCAACGTCCGCGACTTCGGCGACGGCTATTAATAAATCGCCGGCAATTTCGACGAAATTGCCTAAGCATACGACAGCACACCTCGAAAATTTAGGCGGATGAGGCGCGTTATGAACGTTTGGAACAAAGTTTTTTATGCCTTGATCGCAGTTTTATGCGTCGGTTTCACCGTTTTAGCGGCGAATAAATATTCGCTGACGAAAGAATGGGACGCGAAAATCGAAGCGCAAAACGCGAAAATCGCGCAACTGCAGGAAGAAATCGCCGCGTTGCAAATCGCGCTCGACGGCAATCCCCTCAAAGCGGCGGAAACCTGGGACGAACTCGGTCTGCGCGTTCAACGCGATCGTCTCGACGCGTTGTTCCGCGGCGACGTTTTTTTCAACTGCGCTCCGCTCGAAGCGTTGACGTTCGAAGTCGACAAAGACCCGATTACGCAAGATTCGATTTTAGGCGCTAAAATCGCCTTTACCGTTCCGGCGACTTACGGCTTGTCGGCGTTCGCGGACGCGGGAACCGACGCGTTCCGTCAAGGTTCCGTCGCTTACGTCTTCGACTCCGGTTTCGTCGCCGGCGCCGAAGCGACCGAAACCGAAAACGTCGACGACGAAACGGTCGCCGAGACGGCGGAAGTCGCGGCGGTCGAACCGCGTTATCTCGGCGCGTTTAAATTCGTCGGCGCGGCGGAAACGCAAGCGAACCTCGAATCGGTCGGAATTTTGACCGAAGAAGAATTGACGGCGATTCAAGAATCGCAACAAAGCGGTCGCGCTTGGATCGTTTGCGTCGACCGCCTCCCGATGAACGCGGCGGCGCCGGACGTCGCGTCGCTGATCGAAGCCGATCCGACGACGTTCGCCGACCTTTCGGAAGAAACCAAAACCTACTTCCAAACCGCGAAGCCGAAAGCGCACGTTTCGGAACTTTTCCCGGGCCTTTGCGACGCGTCGCAATTTGTCGATTATCAAAGCGTTTTGGCCCGCAAACTGGAAACCCGCGAAACGGAAGCCCTTTTGAAAGCTCGTCGTTCCCTCGCGCTTCAAGACCTGACTCGCGTTCTCGTCGACCAACTCGTTTCGATCGGCGCGGAAGTCGACGAAGCGACGCAAGCGCTTTACGCCGCCGAAGATTTCGAAGCCGCGGCCGCTCGCAAACTCGTCCCGTCGTATACGGAACAACAAGCGACGCTCGACGCCGAGCTTGAAAAGATGGAAGGCTATCGCGACTTGGCGAAGTCGAAACTGGAAGAGGCGCAAGCTCGCGTCGCGGAATGCCAAGCGGCGATCGACGCGACGTTGGCCGAAAACGTTCGTCTCGCGTCGGAGATTGCGCAAGCTCAAATCGCGTTGGCCGAAAACGCCAAACAAAAGAGCGAAAACGGCGGCGAACCGACGACCGCGTTCGCGCTGAGCGGAATCTGATCGCTCGCCGTTAACCGAACCGGCGTTAAAGCCGAATCCGCCTAAAAGCCGCGTTATCGCTAACGCGGCTTTTTTGTTTCTTGCGCCAATTTGCGTCGCTCGCTTGCCGATATTCTTGCAAATATTGTTGCGTTACGTTATAATTAACAAAATCACGAGATAGGCGTCAAAACGACCAACGCGCCAATTACGTTCGTTAATTAAACGGTCGACTCAAATTGCAAGGAACATAGTATGCTTAAAAAGAAAAAGAGAAAAATTCGCGAGGTTTTGGCGGCGTTCGCGGCAAGCGTTAGCGAAGCGCAAGCGTAAGCCTTCAAAGAATCGTTACTCCTTCATTATCAAAACTTATCGCCGTTCGCAGAGGACGAGATCGCGCCCAATTACCAAGCGCTCTTCGAAGAGGTAATGGAAATCGTTGCGCCGACGGAGATCGCGACGCTCCGATTCGCTCCCGAGCAAACCGTCGCGCCGCCGACGCCAATGAGCGACGAAGAACGCGACCTTTGCGAACGCTTCGTCGCCGACGCCGAACGATATTGCCAAGCAATTCCTTCCCTCCGGCGCCGATTTTTCACCGAAGAATTCCGAGACGCGTTTCAATCCGCTATTATCGTACACTATACTGCGTTCGGAAAATCCGCATTTCTTCAAGGCTCGGAATACTCGGCGCGACTTTTGGCCTTTTCCAAAACGGCGCGCAAAGAACTACGAGCGATCGACCGACGAAGGCAAAAGGAAACTCCCGAACCGTTCGACTTCGACGTCGCCGCGCCCGACGCGCCGCCGTCGCCGTCGCCGTCGATAGCCGAAACGCTTGCCTTCCTCGAAACACTCCCCCCGCGCAAGTACGATCCGATTCTTATCGCGATATTCGGTTCTTCGCGCGACGGCTTACGCTATCTTAACCCCGACGGCGCCCCAACCTTAAAAAAAGCGCTCGAACGCGAAAGGAGTAAAATTCACGGATTGTTGAATAAGCGTTTCCGCGTCGACGATTTCTAACCAAATTTCTTTGTTACAGCCGCGCCGAGCAAACCTCGACGCGGCTTTTTCATTTTTTCGCGAAATTTTGGAATTTGCGAAAAAAAACATTGTCGCAAAACGCCGGTTCGCCTCCTATAATCTATATAGAAGCGCCGCGTCAAGCGAGCGGTTCGACCGCTTAAGCCGCCGAATCGGTCGCGCCGTCTTGCGCTTGCGTTTGCGTTTCAAAACGCGGCAAGACGAACGTCGCGGCAAGACTTAAAACGGCGAGCGTCGCGGCGCTCGCAAGCCAAAACGCGCTCCACCCGTCGGTCGACTCGAGAACCAACCGCGCGACCTGCGGAGCAACGACTCCAGGAAGCGCCATCGCGGCAAAAGCGACGATCGACATACAACGCGCCGTCGTCGCGGCATTCGCGCCCTTCAAAAGCGAAGCGGCGCCAAGCGTTACGCATAATGAAGTCAGCATCGAAAACGACGCCCCGCGCCCGCAGCTCGAAATGAGCGCGAGAATCCAATCTCCGTTCTCGCCCGCGATTTTATAGAGCGCGTAACGTCCGGCGGTCAGAAAGCCGCCGATAATGAACACGCGGCGCGTCCATTCCGGGCGCTTCGCAAGGAGCGCGCCGAGAAGGATTACCGTTGCAAATTCACTCAGTTGATGAACCCCGGCCAAAAAATTCGGCGCGACGGTGAAATTTTCCTTCACGAACGGAGTAAACACGCTGAAAAAGAAATTAGAATTCAAAATATTAATCGCGAACACGACCGCGACGAAAGCTGCGAAAGCGCGAACGTTAAGCGCGCCGGACGTCGCGGACGCGGTTTCCGAATTTTGCGCGGTCGAATCGGCGTTTTCCGTCGGCGCTGCAAAAATGAATCCGAGAACAGCGAGCGCAAACGCCGGAACCGACGCGACCAAGAAACAGGCCGGCGTAATCGGGGCGGCAAACTGAAAGACGGCCCACATCGCCGCGCCCGCGCCGTAAACGACCGACGTCTCGGCGGCGCGGCAAGTCTTGACAATGCGGGCGTTTATAAGCGATATCGACGTCATAATCGCGGCGCCGACGACGCAAAGCGCCGCGTATAACGGAAGCGCCGAATTCTCGACGTTCGCAGCCGAACCGTAAGCGCATAAGAGCCCGAGCGCGCCTCCAATGCTCACGACGCCGAGCGAACGTTTGCCGCCACAAAAGCGAACAATGACCGGCGCAGTCAATCCTCCGACGCCCCACGCGGTCAGCGCCGTCGTTGCGATCTCCGTTGAAAATAACCCGGCAATGTGTATACAGCGCGTTCCCCACATACTCGTCGCCATACTTCAGAGAGAGGCGGCGATAAGAAATTCTTTACGCGGTTTCATCGCGTTTCTCCTTAATTTTACAAAACTAAATTCAGCCGTCGATTCGAATTTGCGCGTTTGAGACGCAAACGCAAATCGGTCGAGAATAAACGAAAAAGCGCGCTTTTATTATATATTAGCTTTGCTACACAGCGTAAAACGACAAACTTTCTTTATTTTTTTACAAAAAAAGCCGCGTCGGACGTCCGACGCGGCTTACAAAGGCTCCGTTACAAGCGGCCCTTAGCGTTTTTTACCGACGAAGAAAATACACTCGATCGACTTCAAGTCGACGCGCAACGTCGTCGTTCCGGTCTTTTCGTCGAATTTCAGTTCCGACGCGGCGAGCGGCGTCGTTTCGCCGGTCGTCGGGTTCCAACGTTCGAGCGTCTCAAATTCGCCGCGAAGCGTCGCGTCGAACGCCGCCGCCGAGTTCGACGAATTCGCGAAGTAATAAACGTCGAGTCCGTTCTTGACCTTGTGCAAATATTGCAGCATCCCGTCGAGTTTGTAATCCCAACGCGGAACGACTTTCAACGTCGGAAGGGTCGTTCCCGGCGCCGCGACGATTCGAACGTCCGACACCGGAACGAGATAGTCCGCCGCCTTTTGCAGGTTTTCCGTCGTCGGACGCGGAACGAACGCCGAACGTTCGCCCAAAACGTTCTCTTCGTAAACGACTAATTTTTCCGGGTCGGCGACCGGCGCGACCCATTCGCCCGCTTTGTTGATTTCGCGCGCTTGACGGAAATTCTCCGGAAGGCAAATATCTTCTTGTCCCGTAAGAATCGCGTCGCGCGGCGCCTGCGTTCGCGGGTCGACGCCGAACATCTTCTCGACGGCGGCGCAAACTTCGTCGTCGAACTCGCGCCCCTCCGCCGCTTGCGACGGAAGCCGCGTCGTCGCGAGAACCGCCCCGCCCGCTTCGTAAAACGCCAAAATCTTTTGCAAGTTCGCCCAAGAAACAACGTCGGCGCCGGTCAAAACGACCGCGCGATACTCTTCCCAGTTCGCTTGGTTGTTCAGACGGAAAACCGGGCCCGGCGCGGACTTAGCGTCTTCGGTCGCCGCTTTTTCGACCGAGCATTTCTCGTCGACGATTTGCGGGTGAAGGAACGTAAAGTCGCGCCAAATCTTCGACGTCAGCTCCGAACCGACGGCGAGGTAGTCCGTTTCGCGCGGAAGCAGGACGCCGTAAGGATAGTCGCCCTTAATGAACGCGTGTTGGAAGTGGAAGAACGCCTTCAAGTTGTCGACCGGGTAAAGGACGCCGAAGTCGGCGACGTGCCGTCCGCCTTGCAGCAGGAGGCTGTTGCGCGAAACGAAATCGCCGTATTTCGGCAAGAAACCGCCTTGCAGTTTCGGGTTGCGCCAAGAAATTTCCGGCGGAATGTAAACGGTCGCCGGGTCGGTCCAGGTTCCGTGCGGAAGCATGACGTTCCCGCCGCGCGCGTAAATTTCCATCGCCGCGCGCATCATCGTGTCCGGGCCGAACGTATTGTCGCGGTAGTTGCCGTAAATCTCGACGAAGCAAAGCGGGAAGTCGTAATTATACGCCGCCGACGTCGGGATTTTGAAGCCGTCGCGGCCGTGCCCGTAGTAGTGAATCGAGTCGAACAGGACGGCGTCCGAGTTGCGCTGCGTCGCCATCGCGTCGCCGCACATATCGATCGGCTGAATAACGTAAGGCCCTTGCGGGTGGCCGGTCGAGATCATATCGAGGTTGCGGTCGCGGCGCCATTTGTTGACGAGGCCCGGGTAACCGTCGGCGAAGAGGCGGTTGCGCGTCGTCCAAAGTCGGTAGCGCGCCGACGGCGTATCGGGCCCGATCGGGTAAAAGAGCGCCGGATAGTCGAGCGCCGGGTCGACGCCCCAAAGCTCGCGGTGCTTGGCGTTGAACTCAAGCGCCCAGTTGCGCGAACCTTGCGTTTGCGTGTTCGTGATGTCGTCGAAGAAAATCGACGTGATCGTCGAGCCGAAGTCGTCCTTAAACTTTTCGTAAAAACGGTCGTAAGTGAGCGTGAAGAAGTTTTCGACCGCTTTCGGCGACATATAGTCGACGATTCCTTTCGGGTCGGCGACGCAAACGAAGAGGAAAATTTTCCATTCGCCTTCCGGAACCTTCCAGGAGACCGTTCCGTCCGCCGCGACCGCGGAGCGAATGTCGACGCGTTCGAACGTCTCGACGTTCATCGCGACCGCCGCTTGCAGAACGCCTTCCGGTTTCCCGAAAAGAACCTTGTCGCCGAACGGAATCGGCGATTTTTCCGAAAAGTCCGCCGGGCCCTTCACGCTCCACTCGACCTTGTCGAGGCGCTTGATCGTCGAATCCGGGAACGCGTCCTTGAGCCGCCAACCGGCGCTGCCGCTCGGGAAGTCGAGGTCGTCGTAAAAGACGATTTTCATATCGAGTTTTTCGGCGAGATCGAGCGACTTCGCGAACTGCGTAAAGTATTCGTCGCTAAGATACTTCGGCGTCGTTTTCGTTACCGGGAGGAAGGTGATTCCGCCGAAGCCGTTTTCTTTCCCGACTTCAAAAATTTCGCGGATGATTTCGTCCGAAAGTTCGCCGTTCGTATGCCAAAGCGGTTGGCCTTTGAGCGGAATCTTCGCGCCCGGCAAGATCGACGGCGCTTCCGCGAACCAACGGCGGAGCGTTTCGACGTCCGCGTCGACCGCCGCCGAACCGAGATTCCAACGCTCGACGTCTTTTTCCGCTTCCGCGAGCTTCGCCGCTTGCGCGGATTGCGTATCTTGCGTATTTTTTCCCTCTTGCGCCCCAGCGGTTCCGCCGAACGCCGTCAGCGCGAACGCCGCGCCGCCGAAGAGCGCCCAACTCAACCTTTTCAACGTATTTTCCCTATTTTTGCGACTCATCGCAACCTTCTTTCTTTAACCAAGTTAACGCGTTAACGTTTGCGAACGCCGCGACGCGCTAAACAGCCGTCGGACGACGCGCTTCGTCAAGATTCGATTCGTCTAATATACCGCGTCGAGGCGCAAAAGTCAAGAAACGCCGCTAAAAAAGGCGTTAAAAAAGAAAAAAGAGCGCGAAAACGGCGACGCGTTCGAGCCCCGCCGTCAAGGCGAAACTCGAACGCGCAAAATCGAAACGAAAAGAACGAAAACGCCGCGCCGTCGACGTTCCGGGTTCGCGGTAAGAACGAACGTTCGGAACGCGCCGCTAGGAGAACCGAAAGCGCGCCGAAAAGATTCGACTCGCCTTCGCCGCCGATTATAATAACGCCTCAAACGCCTGTCAAGCGGCTCGAACGTTCAGGTAGGACGCCGGGCGTCCTAGGTCGCGTAAAAAAACCGGCTTTTCGTCGTTACAGCCCGCAAACTCTATCCATTCCAACAAACGCGGCGCCAAAAAAACGCCGATTTTCCGCAAAAATCGACGTTTCTTGAAGTCGGCGCCCCTTCGACGCCGCTTTTTCACCGGCGCGACTAAAAATTTGTTCGCGAACCAACGTTCAAGCGCGACTAAAAAATTTCGTTCGCGAACCAACGTTCAAGCGCGACTAAAAAATTTCGTTCGCGATCAGGTGTTCGAACGTTTGCTTGCGACGAATCAAACGCGGCTCGCCGTTTTCGATCAAAACTTCCGGCGCAAGGAATTTCGAGTTGTAATTCGAACTCATCGCCGCGCCGTAAGCTCCCGCGACTTCGAGAATTAAGAAATCGCCGACGTTCGCCTTCGGCAAGCGCCGCTTGACGACGTATCCGCCTTCTTCCTGCGTGAAAACGTCGCCCGACTCGCAAAGCGGGCCGCCGACGATCGCGTCTTCCTCGGCGCCGTCGTTCAAAACGTTCTCGGCGTCGGCGAACGCGACCGAAATCGGGTGATAGCTCCCGTAAAGGGTCGGGCGGGCCAAGTGGGTAAAACCGGCGTCGACCAAATAAAAGACGTTTTCCGCCTGCTTTTTGACCGCTCGGATTTGCGCGACCAAATAACCGCTCTCCGCGACTAAGTAGCGTCCCGGCTCGATTTCCAGCTCGATTTTACGTCCGAATTTCGCTTCGAGCGTTTCCTTCGTTTTCGCCCAAAGCGCGGCGTATTCGTTCAGGTCGACGTATTCTTCGCCGCTCCGGTAAGGAATCGGGAGCCCGCCGCCGCAACTGACCGACTCGACGGTATCGCCAATCTCCGCCGCGAACCGCTCCGCCGCGCCCGCGACCTGCGCCAAGTGTTCGAAATCGCTCCCGGAGCCGATGTGCAGGTGAAGGCCGGAAATCGTCATTCCGAAGCGCGCCGCCGTCGCGACGCAGTCGCCGATTTGCTCGAACCAAACGCCGTGTTTCGAGAGATCGCCGCCGGTGTTCGTCTTCGCGCTGTGCCCGTGTCCGAAGCCGGGATTGACGCGAATCGTCAACTTAAAGCCTTGCGAACGCTCGCCCAACGCGGCGCCGAGTTGCGCGATCATATCGGGCGAACCGCAGTTGACGACGCAGCCGAACGCGTCGCCGACAACCAAGTCGAGCGCGTCGGCGTCGAAGACGTCGGCGGTGTACGCGATTTCTTTCGGTTCGAAGCCGGCGACCAACGCTCGACGGATTTCGGCGGCGCTCACCGCGTCGACCGCGGCGCCGCAAGCGCGAATCGTCTTTAAAATCGCGACGTTAGAGCAAGCCTTTTGCGCGTAACGAACGACGTCGAAAACGCCGAGCGACGTCAAATCGGCGACGCGACGCTTAATCGACGCCGCGTCGTAAATGAAAAGGGGCGTCCCGCCGAACTCGCGAGCGAGGCGCGCGACCGAAACTCCGGCGATTTCCGTTCGTCGAGTCTTAAATTCAGGCGCTTGTTGCATTGGCTTTCTCCTTTCGCGACTTTTGCCGCTAAACCTTCCTTATTTTTACATTTCTCGTTGTCTCTATCTCTTACGCGGTCTCCGCTCGTCTTGCGTTGCGTTTCCCTTTTGCCGAATCGCGTTATTTATCCCGCTTTACGACGAAGCGCGCCAACGCTTCCAGCGCGTCGAACGCTTGCTCCGACTCTTCCGAACGCGCCGTTTTTTCGCCGGTTTCTCGCAGGTTCGCGACGATGGAGAGCGCTTCGTCGACCAAGGCGTCCGCCTCGGCTCTTGCCGCGTCGACCGCGCCGGACGCCGTCAGCAGCGCCGCGAACTCCGAACGTTCGTCGAGCGAAACGCCCGCTTCCAAGCGCTTTAACGTCGCCGTTCGCTCCGCCTCCGACGCGTTTTGAAGGTAAAGAATCAGCGGAAGCGTCTCCTTTTTATTGACCAAGTCCGTCCCGAGCGTTTTGCCGGTCTTCGCTTCGTCTCCGACCAAGTCGAGAATATCGTCGACGATTTGGAACGCGATTCCGAGCGCCGAGCCGAACCGCTCGAACGCCGCCAACGACTCGCCGCGAGCGCCGCCCAAATACGCGCCCATATGCGTCGCGCACTCGAGAAGCGCCGCCGTCTTGCCGCCGACGATCTTGCGATAGTCCGCCGTCGTCAGCGCGAAATTCCCGATCGAGTCGACTTGCAACAGCTCGCCTTCGACCGTCGCGCGGCAACACTCCGCCGTTTTGCGGAACAACGCCAAGTCTTCGCATTCGCAAATTAAATCGAACGCCCGAGTGATCAGCAAGTCGCCGACCAACACCGCCCGTTGCGAATCCCAACGAGCGTTCACCGTCTCCAGCCGTCGGCGGAAGCGCGCGCCGTCCAAAATGTCGTCGTGAACGAGCGACCCGGTGTGAATCATTTCGAGCGCCGCCGCGCAAAGGTAATGCCGACGGTCGACCGCTCCCGCCGCCTTCCCGCAAAGCAACGTCAACGCCGGACGCAACCGCTTCCCGCCGAGCCGAAACGAATGGTCGAGATACTCGGAAAACGCCGGGTCGAGCCCGAATAAACGCTCTTTCAAAAGCGCGGTCGTCGCCTCCATCTCGACCGTAATCGGGCGGTAAAGAAAATCGAGTCCGGCGGCGCGCGGCGTCGTTTCGCTCATCGAAGTTGTCCTTTGTTTTCGCAACGGCGCCGAACGGCCGTTTTGCCTTGTCTACTTATTTTACGCAAACTCGCCGAACCGTCCGATTTTCCCCGATTCGCCGAGTTTTCCCCTTTTCTTCGTTTTCTCTTTTCGCCGTTCGTCGTTCGTCGTTCGTCGTCGGGACGTTCGACGGCGCGCTCGCGGGCGACGTTACTTGCGGCGCAGCGCCAACTTCAAGAACTCGGCGCGCGTCTTGGCGTAATCGCGGAACGAGCCCTTCATCGCCGACGTAACGCAAAGCGAACCCGGCTTTTTGATCCCGCGAAGCGTCATACACGAGTGCGTCGCCTCGATCACGACGCCGACGCCGCGCGCGTTCAGCTTTTCCATCAGGAGGTTCGCGATCGTTTCCGTCATCCGCTCTTGGAGCTGCGGACGTTTCGCGACCGTCTCGACGACCCGCGCGATTTTGCTCAAACCGACGACGCGCCCTTGCGGCAAATAACCGATATGCGCCTTCCCGACGAACGGCAGCAAGTGGTGTTCGCACATCGAATGAAAATCGACGTCCTTCACGATCACCATCGAATCGTATTCTTCGGTAAAGAATTTTTGCAGATGCTCCGCCGGGTCTTGATGCAAGCCTTGGAACAACTCGGCGTACATCCGGGCGACGCGCTGAGGCGTCTCGATCAGCCCTTCGCGATCCGGGTCTTCGCCGATCGCGCATAAAATTTCGCGCACCGCTCGTTCGATGCGCGGCTTGTCGATTTCAAAACGTTCGTTCGCTTCGCCGTTCATTTCGCGTCCTCCGTCGCCGTCGCGTCTTTATTACGCGACTTACCTGTCTCACCTATTTTACCACCGTCTTTTACGCTCGTCAAAACTTCGGCAACCGCCGTTCGATGAAGTGCGCGAGCGCGGTCGGGTCGTCTTTCGCGATCAACGCTTCAATTTGCGCTTCCGGCAGGTTGAGATTCTTCATCGCCAACGCGACGCGTTTCCAAAGTTGCGCGCGTTTTTTCGGCGTTTCGGCCAAATACAACTCGGTCGTCAACTCGCTCAACTTTTGCCGCATAATGTCCGGTTTGTTCTCGTAATACCGCTTGACGATATTTTCTTGGTAAGGCGTTCGATCCATTCCTCGACCTTTGACGCGACGCTTTTGGCGCCTCGTTCGTTTTTATCTATTTTTCGCCGTTTAACCCGACGCTTGGCGCGACGTTCGGCGACGACCGCGCGGACGCGGCCCGCGTCGAAACCGACGTTCGCATTTTTTCCTTATATTATACGCTTTTTCCCCGATTCCAAAAGGGGGCGGCGCGCGATTCTTCCGTCTCTCCGCCGACTCGCGCCCGTTTATCCACGCCGTCTTCACTATCTTGCGCTTACCTCCTATTTTTTCCAGGCGGCTCAAACGTTTCTTTCAACGCGTCAAACGTAAAAAAAGCGGTCGCAAGTTTGAAGTAAATCGTTTCGGCCCCTTGTAGAAGCCGGAAAAACTGGTAAAATTGGATATGTCGCAAAGTATCGGGCGCGCTCTTCCCCGCTTTTCGACTTCTCCTCGACTCGCGGCTTAGAACCGCGTCGACGCGGCGCGGCGAGCGTCGCAACCTTCGCTAAAAACACGCGTCGTTTTCCTTCGTTTACTCGTCGGCGACGCAAGCGTCCGGAACGCGCTTCGTTTCGGTCGCGACGGCTAAGACCACTGTTTAAAGGATATTGTATGAGCGAAAATCGAGAACAAAAAACTAAAGAAGAAGCGATCGAATTGCGCGGCGTCGTTACCGAAGAAGTGCGCGGCGCGTTCCGCGTTAAAATCGACGATATGGAACACTACGTTCTTTGCCGTTTGGCCGGCAAAATGCGCAAGTTCCGCATTCGCGTCGTCCCGGGCGACCGGGTCGCCGTCGAAATCAGCCCCTACGATATGGATCGCGGTCGCATCATTTACCGCGAACGTTAATCGTATCGTCGCCTTTCTTTAGCGGTCGACCGTTCTTGAATCGCCTCCGTCGAGCGTTCGACGGAGGGAGTCGGACGGTTCGCGCGTTTTTTCTTTTTGGCGTTTAAAGCGTCGCGTTGTCAACGCGGTCGCTTGCGTTTTTTATTTCTTGCGTCGTTTCGTTTAGGCGCTATTTTTCGTCGCGTTTCCTTTCGTCGACAAATTTTAACTCTTTGTTTTGTTAACGTTAATCTCGACGGCGCCGCGTCGAAAATCCCTCTTGACGCGGCGGCGAAAATCGGTTATCGTTCGTCGATTTCATCTTTTCGTCGCTCGTTTCGCCGAGCGAGCAAAAGTTAAACCGCCTTAACTTCGGCGTCGTTTTTTCGTCCGACGCCGATATTTGTCCTCGCCGCGCCGCTCCGAACCGCCGCGACGTTTGAAAGCCTCCAAAATGAAACGTTTTTTAACGACAACGCTGATTTTAGCGACGCTCGCCGCGCCCGGTTGCTCGCGCAACGTTCCGGAAGACCCGTTCAAAGCGGAACAGCAACGCATAATGAACAACCGCGGTCGTCTCGTTATCGACTTGGCGCGTCCGGAAAATATGCACGCCGCCAAAATCGAGGGCGCGACGCTCGTTCGCGGCCTCGCGGGAACCGGCGCCGACGAGCCGCCGTCGACGTATCAACAGCTCGTTTTACAAGACTTGCAACGCAACGTCGACGAAAAGCGCACCGCCAAAAGCCAAATCGCGTCGCTCGACACCGCGATCGTTCTCCTCGAAACGATCGTTCCGCCGGGCGCCCGCGTCGGCGATCGCCTCGACGTTACCCTCAAACTCCAACCGGGTTCCGAAGCGACGAGCGTCCAAGGCGGGTACGTTCGCGACGCCGAACTTTATCAGTATATGGCGGCGGACGTCATTCGGCGCGGGTACAAACTCGGCGTCGTCGACGGTTACGTTACGCTCGATCCGGACTTGGTCGCGAACAAGAGCCCGGTCGCTTACAAACAAGGGAAGATCGTCGGCGGCGCGGTCGTTTCGCGATCGCGTCCGATTTGGCTCGAGTTGAAGGAAAACGAACGTTCGGCGGGGATCGCCAAGCAAGTCGAACACGTTATTAACAAACGCTTTAGTTACACCAAAAGCGGTTACGCCGGGAAGAAAAAGGTCGCCGAGGCGAAAGCGGGCGCGACGCGAATCAACCTCGAAGTTCCGGACGAATACCGCGACAACATCGTCCGTTACGTCAACGTCGTTTGCGCGATTTCTTTCTTTGAAACCGCCGACGAACTGAACGAACGGCTCGACCGTCTCGCCGTCCAGTTGTTGAACCCGGAAACGTCGGAGTTCGCGTCGATTCAGCTCGAAGCGATCGGCCCGAGCAACGAAAAGGTTCTCGACGCGGTTCGCAAAGGGATGGAGAGCCCCGATCCGGCGGTTCGTTTCAACTCGGCGATTACGTCCGCTTATTTCAACGAGCGTCCCGATCGCCAAAAGACGGCGCGCATTTTAGCGGAATTTGCCGCGACCGACGCGGAACGGCGACCGGCCGCGCTCGCGACCCTCGGCGTCTGTATGAAAACATCGTTCGACGTCGACGCGGAGTTGCGCAAACTCCTCGCCGCGCCGGAAAACGAAACGCGGTACGGAGCGTTTCGCGCTCTTTGGACGCGGAATCCGTCCGACTATATGATTCAAGGCGAAAATTTAGGAAACCAATTCGCCTATCACTCGCTCAACTGCGGAGGAACGCCGTTCGCGCACGTCGCGATGAGCGACCGCCCGGAAATCGTCCTTTTCAACGCCGACCAAATTTTCCTGCAGGGCGAAATTTACATCGAAACGAACCCGCGGCTGACGATCCGAACCGACGGCGACGAAATCGTCGTCAAGAAATACGAAACGACCGACGGAATCAACGAACAGCGCCGCGTCGGGTTCAAAGTCGACGAAACGATCCGCGCGATCGTCGACGTCGGCGGCTCGTACTCCGACGTCGTTTCGTTCCTGACGCAAGCGAAGAGCGGCGACCATTTGAAGTCGATCGGCCCCGACGGAACCGCGACCGCCTGCGCGTTCGGAATCGACGCGCTCCCGGGCGCCAAGAACACCCGTTTCAAACGCGTTCGCGACGTCGAGGAAATCGCCCGTCGCGAGGAAGCGCGCGAAGCCGCCAAACGCGCCGCCAAAGAAGAAAAGCGGTCGGTTTGGTCGCGAATGAATCCGGCGTCTTGGTTCGGCGGCGACGAGAAAACGGAACCGAGCGACGACTTTTCGCTCGACGAGTTCGACGCCGCCAACGGCGAAGACGCAGGTTCCGACGACGCGCCGTCCGATTCGCAAGAGTTCGACGCCGAAACGGAGTCCGCCGACGCCGCGCTCAAAAACGACGAGTTCGCCGTCGACGAAGAGGAAGCGGAAGAATAACCCGCTCGTCAAGAAACGCGAAAAGCCCGACGCGCTAAACGTCGGGCTTTTTCTTTTCGACCGCGATTCCGACGACGGCGAAACGCGCCCGCCGCCGTCGATTTTCCGCTCGTTCCCGTTTTTCTCTAAAGCGTCAAACGGAAACGCGTTCCAACAGTTCCAACAACTCCGGCGCGACCGCCTTGTGAGCCGCGACGGCTTCTTCGAGCGGCGTCAGCGTCAACTTGCCGGCAATCTCGCCGACCATCTTTCCAGTTTCGCCCAAGTGCAACGCGTCGACGGCGAAACGCCCGAGCCGCGTCGCCAAAATGCGATCCAACGGAACCGGCGTTCCGCCGCGCATCACGTGTCCGAGAACGACCGCCCGCATTTCGTAAGGCGCGCCCGCTTGTTTCAGCGCTTCCATCGTCTTGTAAGCGCCGCCGTATTCGTCCCCTTCGGCGACGATCATAATCGTCGAACGTTTTCCCAACGCCTTGAAACGACGCAACTTCTCGACGAGCGTTTCAATCGACGTATGCGTTTCCGGAATCGTCGCCAACTCGCAGCCGCCCGCGATGGCGATCGCCGTCGCCAAGTCGCCGCAGTCGCGCCCCATCACCTCGACGAGGAACATCATATCGTGGCTCCCGGCGGTGTCGCGGAGCTTGTCGACCGCGTCGACGCCGGTTTTGACGGCGGTTGCGAAGCCGATCGTGTAGTCGGTGCCGAGGAGGTCGTTGTCGATGGTGCCGGGAATCCCGATCACTTGCCCCTCTTCCCAACGCTTGGCGATCTCGAGCGCGCCGGTCAGCGTTCCGTTCCCGCCGATGGCGACGAGAGCGCCGAAACGGTAGCGTCGTAAATTCTCGACGACTTGCCGGATTCCCTCTTCGGTTCGCATCTCGTCGCAACGGCTGCTGTTGAAACTGGCGCCCCCTTTGCTCGTCCAACCGGAAACTTCGCGGACGTCGACGGCGCGGTCGGTTCCGCCCCAAAATTCGCCGTTCAAAAGCCCTTGGTATCCGCGCCGAATCCCGACGATTTTATCTCCGTACTGGTCGCCGGCCCGCACGATGGCGCGCAAACACGGATTCATCCCCGGCGCGTCGCCGCCGCTGCACAAAACGCCAATTTTCATCGCTTTATCTTCTCCGTTTTATCTAAATTCGCTTTCTCGGCGAAACCGCCTCCGTTAAGCGTCGTTTTTCGACTCGGCGCGCCTTATTCGGAACGCCTATTTACTTCGATTGTAACGATTAAGGCGACGACGTCAACCCGCCGTTAAAGCGTCGAACGGTAAAAAAAACGCGTCGACCGTCGGTTTTTCCGCCCAGTCGACGCTTTCTTCCTATTTTAACGAACGCGCCGCGCCGTTTATTCCGTTAAAGCGCGAAAATTGAAACGACGATCGCCAGCGCCGTCGCCAGCGCGATAAAAACCAACGCGAACGCCAAAAACGCGAAAATTCCGAGCGCGCCCAACGCCGTTCCGAAGCGTCCGGCGCAAACGAGCGCCGCGATAAACGCCGCGACCGCCGCGACGAGCGGCCCCGCCGTTATCAACCCGACAACGAAAACGAGCCCGATTACTTGCCAATTTCGCCCGCTCAACGCGCCGCCGTTCGGAAACGGTCGCGCCTCCGACGTCGGCAACGGAAAACGCCCGCCGTCGCCGACCGGGAAGCGTCGTTCGTAATCGCCGCGATTCCAACGTTTTCCGTCGCGGCGCGAACGTCGCGTCAAAAGGAAAAAGAGCAATATCCCGACGCCGAGCGGCGTTCCCAACGTCAGCGCGCCCAAAAGGCCGAAAATCGGCCCGACGACCAACTCGATCGGATCGCCGTCGGGAGACGCGCCGTCGAACAGTTCGTCAAACGCGTTCGAAATTTTCTTTTCCGCCGCTTCCGTTTTTTTCTCCGCTTCCTCCGCCTTCCCGAGAAGCGCGTCCAAGCGCCGCCGAACCGCGCCGCCCGCGTCCGCGTCGGTCGACTCGTAATAGCGCGCCAAATCTTGCAAATCGTTCAAGTTGCGCTCGAACGCCTCGTCCTCGTCGGCAATTTGGGCAAGCGGCGCAAACGCGGCGGCCTCCTCCAAGAGCGCGAACGTCTCCGGCCAACCGGCGTTCGACTCGGCGAGCCCTTTCGTCGACGCTCGCAACGCGTCGAGCGTCGGACGCCGACTCGCTTTGCGCGCCGTTTCTTGAAACTTCTTAAACTCTTCGACGCGGTCTTTGCCGAGCGTTTCGGCCAACTCGACGAGTTCCGCCGCCGCGTCGTTCGTCGCCGCGAACGCGACGTCGGTCGCTCCGGCGTCGAGCGCCGTTTGAATCTCGCGGTTCGCCGCGTCGACGATTTTCTTCCCCTGCGACTCGAAAAGGCGTTTCGCGACCGGCGCTTCGTCCGGAACCGCTTCCGGGTCGAACGTCGGAAGCGCCGGAATCCCCGCCGTTTCCCGCGTCGTTTTCTTTTCCCCGCTTCGTTCTTTTTCGCCGTTTTTCTCCTTTTCCCCGTTTTCCGCGACCGCGTTTTCTTCGCCCGCTTCGCTATTTTCCGGGCCGTCCGCTCCGACGAGCGTTGCGAACGCGCTTTCCTTCGCCTCTTCCAACGCCAAAATCTCTTCCGGCGAAATCGACTCGAGCGGTCGATCGGCGTCGGACGCGGCGTCCTCGGTCAGCGCCCGCAATCGGTCGGCGACCGCGACCGCTTCCAACGCGCCGCTTTCCGCGTCCAACTCGGCGACGGCGGCTCCGAGCGTCTCTTCGCTCTCCAACCGCCGCGCGCAACGGGCCCGCTCGCTCTCGGCCCGCGCGATTTCGGCGTCGAAACGCTCGCTCAACTTCCGCAACGCCGCTCGTTCGCGCTCGACTTCAAGCCATTCGCTTTGCTTCGCGAACGCTTTCGCCGCTTCC